>CAZCXI010000121.1:0-7663 GCA_964502635.1 uncultured Desulfobacterales bacterium | reverse complement strand
TCATGATGTGGTGCCAACTTCACTCGTCCGCCATATAGTCCTTCAGCTTTTCATAAAGCGAATCAGGCCAAACCTCTTCATACAAAAAGGCATCCACCTCTTCCCTGGTTAGCTTCTGCTTGACCTCAACCGGCAGACTTCGCAGGACCTGCATCCTCGCTGGGTCAGGGCTTCGTTTCCGGGGTGTTTTGTTTTCCATCATTGCCTCCTGCAGCTGGGTTGGCGAGTTTCCTTCTCGGCTATCAAAAGAAGCTAAAAAATCAACGGGCAGAGGGATACAATGCGCCCACACGGGTACCCCAAAAAGCTCATCATACTCGTTCAAGTGAGTTATTGAAGCCTCCCCGCGGCAAGCCACGGGGAATCTTCACCGCAAGGCAGTTTTTCATTTTCAGATTTGCTCGCTAACCCCGCCGCAAGCAGCGGGGAATGCGCCCGCTTTCGCGGTTCAAAGTCTGTAGGACTCATAAAATCAGGAGGGGGGGTCTGAAGATGAACAAGCGCAAGTCTTTGAATGTTTGGGGGGTGAGTCTATCTCGGCTCAAGCTGAGGGCACATATCCATCACTCACTTACTGTGCCACGCCTAATTCTCTTTTTAGCCAGGCTCTTACATCCTCATCAGGCGCGTATATGCCCTTGAGTTCACAAATATCCTTTTCGAATTGCTTGGGTAGTTCAAATTTTGCCAGCTCCACAGCCTCTTCTGAATTGCGGCGAATTAAGTATATATAGTAAGGTTTGCGCCAACAATTAACTACAAAATAGGTTGAATAATCACTCTTAGAACGGATGACATACTTGCCGCTTCCCCAATCGGTGTTCCCCCATTCCAAATAAAGTTTAACCGCCTCTTCGGGCCCCAAATCCCAGTTGATCTCATTGATCACATCGTTTTCCTTTTTTAACTCTTCCAAAGACAGCGTCATTCAAGCCTCCATTAACGGCCAGGGCACGCAAAAATATATTCGTACTTCGGCTCTATCACGTTTGACTCCTGAACTACCGAGGACTCGTTTCTTGGTTCCCGAGTATAGTGGGCATGGGACTTGTGTGTCAAGCGGAATTTGAGATGGGCGGTGCACTGTGGTGGTGCACTGGGGTCGGACCAAACTGACTTGCTTGACAGATGCGAAAGGACAAGAATAAGATGGAACACAAGTTGCCTGAACTGCCGTTTGAAATGAACGCCCTTGAACCTTACATATCTGCTGAGACACTGGAATACCACCATGGGAAGCACCATGGTGCCTATGTTGCCAATCTCAACAGTCTTATTCAGGGGACTGAGTTTGCGGATATGGCCCTGGAGGATATCGTTAGGGCATCGGACTTGGGAGAGTAAGCGCAAGAGAACAGGGACAACCGCACATTGCACGGGCAGCCAACCTGCGTAAGAGTGTATGGCTCAACATGATCTACACTATAACACTTAATCCTGCCTTGGACCGGACGCTCTGGGTCCTAAAGATAAAGCCGGATGACTCCAACCGGGTCGAAAGAGAAGAAAGATATGCCGGTGGTAAAGGGATAGATGTATCCAAGGTTCTCACGACCTTTGGGGTCAGTAACAAGGCGTTGGGATTTGTCGGTGGCTTTGCAGGCGAAGAGCTTGAAGGCCGGTTGCTTAACCAAGGAGTCTCTTGTGATTTTGTAAGAACCTCCGCTGAGACGCGCACCAACATCATCATTAATGATATAAGTACAGGAAACCAAACGGTGTTCAGCGCCAGGGGGCCTCAAGTTGAACCATATGAGTTAATGCGGATGATTCATAAGGTGGAGAAGCTTGAAGTGCCTGAAATCGTCGTCATCAGTGGTAGTCTTCCTCCAGGGGTTTCCCCTGAGATCTATCACAAAATCTCAGAGTTGGCTAAGAGTGAGGGATCAAAAGTGATCATGGATACGGATGGAGATGCTTTGAGGGTGGGAATCCGGGCATTTCCAGACGTCATTAAGCCGAACGTACATGAACTGGGTCGTCTGGTTGGTGGAGACCTGAAGGAGGTCGGGCAGGTCATGAAGGCGGCCCAAGATGTCCGTGAACAGGGCGTTGAAATAGTCCTTGTTTCCATGGGAGCCCAAGGGATTCTTCTCGTGGGTGAGAAAGAACAATACCTGGCGACACCACCAGCGGTAAAGGTAGAGAACACGATTGGCGCCGGGGACTCTGCTGTAGCCGGCTTTGTCTATGGGCTGGTGCAGGGCAAAAGCCTCAAGGAATCCCTGGTCTATGCAGTCGCAGCGGGTACGGCCACGACGCTGAGGCCTGGGACAGCACTTTGTGAGAAGGAGGATTTTGTGAAACTGGTGCCGGAAATAACAGTACGCTCATACGACCTAGAGAGCGCACTGGACACTGCATCATCATGATCAGTCTTTGGTCTGCAGACCAGAGACACCACCGATGGTCCAAACCTTGAGGCATCTACGAACGAACTCATCAGTATGATTGACGACTTAATGGTCAACGTCCAAGAATCCTCGAGCAGAGTGTCAGTGAAGTTCACAGCTATAGGGGCTACCGGGTCAATATTATGTGTCTCAAGGGTGAACCTATATTGTCCGGTCGAGAGTTCTGTTAGGTATTGGGACTTTGGATTAACCATGAACACAGGGAGGTATTGCCAGTGAAAGAGAACATTGAATCCCTCAGCATGAACCGCCGCCAATTCCTTGCCACCAGCGTAGCCGCTTCAGCCGCACTAGCTGGCAGTGTCATGGGCTTTTCGGCCTTTGCCCAAGGGGCAGTGCCCTTTGAGCTTCCTCCTCTTCCCTATCCCGAGTACGCATTGGTTCCTTACCTCTCAAGCCGCACTATAAGGTTTCATTACGGCAAGCACCATCGTGGTTACGTCGACAACATCAATGAACTGGTGAAAGGTACGGAACTAGCCGAATCCTCTCTCAAGAAGATTATCAAGGCTACGGCTGGTGGTGCCAAAAAGGCGGCAATTTTCAATAATGCTGCTCAGGCCTGGAACCATACATTCTACTGGAAGTGCATGAGGCCAAAGGGCGGCGGCGCCCCTTCCGGAGAGCTGGATAAGAAAATCACAGCAGCGTTCGGGAGTTTTGAAAACTTCAAGAAGGAATTCACAGAGGCTGCCGTAACACAATTTGGTAGTGGATGGGCTTGGCTGGTCTTAGACGGGAATTCGCTGAAGATTGTGAAAACCGGCAATGCGTTGACACCTCTCGCTTATGACCAGACGCCACTTCTTACTCTTGATGTCTGGGAGCATGCCTATTATCTCGACTACCAGAACCGACGCAAGGATTACACCGCGGCGTTCCTGGATCATTTGGTCAACTGGGACTTCGTTGCAGACAACCTCGCCAATGCCTGAGCGGCCAGATTTAGTAGCACGAACCTTCTGAAAGTGCTCGAGATCAAATAATTTCATAAGACGCTGGTGAGTATGCTAAAGTTAGTTTTGCTTCGTCACGGACAGAGTGCTTGGAACCTGGAAAACAGGTTCACCGGTTGGACGGATGTGGATCTTTCAGATCAAGGGCTCCGGGAGGCCCATGAGGCAGGAAGACTACTCAAAGCCGAAGGCTACACGTTTGATGTCGCCTATACGTCTGTTCTTAGACGCGCCATCAGAACATTATGGATCGTTTTGGATGAGTTGGATCTTATGTGGATTCCAGTTCATTGTTCATGGAGACTTAACGAGCGACATTATGGTGCCCTGCAGGGTCTCAACAAAAAGGCGACTGCCGACAAGTACGGCCTTGAACAGGTTCACATCTGGCGACGCAGCTACAATACATCACCCCCTCCATTGGCTGAGACGGATCCCCGGCATCCTAGCCATGACTCACGCTATCTTCATCTTAAGGAGGAGTTGCCCAAGACGGAATCTCTCAGGGACACACTCAATCGTGTTCTCCCGTACTGGCATGATGCGATCACTCCGACCTTGAGGCAGGGGAAAAAGGTTATCGTCTCGGCACACGGGAATAGCCTCCGCGCTTTGGTCAAACATCTCGATAACATATCGGATGAGGACATCCCCGGACTTGATATACCGACCGGCATCCCTTTGGTCTACGAATTAGATGATGGCTTACGCGCCTTAACTCATTATTATTTGGGAGATCAGGAAGCTCTTAGAAAAGCTACGGAATCTGTGGCCAGTCAACTATATGAAGGCAAACATTAAATGAATTCATACCGTAAAAGGAATGTGAAAGATGGAAACGCAAGAGAGTTTATTTCCTAACCTCCCATCGCGTCTTATTGGACTGGGAGAGCTGGCGGAAAATCTCTGGTGGAGCTGGCATCCAGCAGCACGGATGCTTTTCAAGATGCTTAGCCGTCCGGTCTGGAAGGAGACCCGCCACAATCCCGATAAGCTCCTCAAGGAGGTCACTCAAGGGGCTTTAGAATCTGCCGCCAATGACCCTGAATATTTACGCCATTATGATCGGATACTCTCTCAATTCCGAAAAGATATGGAAGAGAGAGTATGCGCCTACTTGAAGCATATTCCTGATACGGGCAGAAGACCCATCGCCTATTTTTCCGCGGAATACGGGCTGCATCATTCGCTGCCTTTTTATGCCGGCGGGTTAGGTTTTCTGGCTGGTGATTATATCAAGGAGTGTAGCGACCTAAGAGTACCTCTGGTGGCAGTTGGTTTTATGTATCCGGAAGGCTATGTCCAGCAGCGCATTCGCGAGGACGGCTGGCAGGAAAATCTGGATCAAATCCTTGACCGAGATGCCGCATCAATCTCCAGGGTTTTCAATGAAAAGGGAGAACAGATCGTGGTGAAGGTCCCTTTGACCGAGCCTCCAATCCATGTGGCGGTATGGAAAGTAGAGGTGGGCCGAGTGTGTCTTTACCTCATGGACACTGATATTGAAATTAATGATCCTTGGAACCGGTCAATCTCGGCGCGTCTTTACTCCGGCGATGTGGAGCAGCGGCTACGGCAAGAAATCATCCTCGGGATTGGGGGATCAGAGGTTCTAGAGACATGCGGCATCAAACATTCTGTGCTGCATCTGAATGAAGGACACGCTGCCTTTGCCCTTCTAGAAAGGATCAGAGACGGAGTCCAGGGAGGCATGAGTTATGAAGAGGCCGCAGACCAGGTAAAGCGCACTTCCGTTTTTACGACCCATACCCCGGTGCCGGCCGGCCATGATGTCTTCCCCTTCCAATTAATGGAAAAATACTTTCATTCCTACTGGCCGGCTCTGGGGTTAGATCACGATCGCTTCCTTGGATTGGGAGTCCACCCTGAGGCGCCTAACGCAGGCTTTAATATGACAGCCTTTGCTCTTAGGATGTCAGGATATCGCAATGGCGTTAGCAAGAAACACGGGGAGGTGGCTCGCCGGATGTGGCAAGCCCTCTGGCCAGAGTTGCCCGAGGATAAAGTGCCCATTGACTATGTCACCAACGGGGTGCATGTCCCCACATGGATCGAACCGAAGCTGGAACTCCTGTTTAATCAATATCTTGGCCCCGATTGGCTGGAAGATCATGACAATCCCTCTATCTGGGAGTTGGTCGAGAAGATCCCGGACGATGAGTTATGGAAGACCCATTACTGGCTGAAAATCAAATTGATCGATGCCATACGGGAGCGATCACGTCAGCGCTGGGCCAAAGAACGTGCCAGCCCGTCAATTGTCCTGGCCGGGGGGGCATTGCTGGATCCTTCAGTATTGACCCTGGGGTTTGCCCGTCGCTTTGCTACCTACAAGCGTGCGGATTTGATCTTTTACGATCTTGAGCGTTTGAAAAACCTTTTGAATGATCCATGGAGGCCGATACAGATCATATTTGCCGGCAAGGCCCATCCGGCGGACGACCCGGGAAAACAAGTCCTTCAAAGGGTGTTTAACGCAACTCGCGATCCGGCCACGGGTGGGCGGATCGCCTTTGTGGAAGACTATGGCGAACAATTCGCCCAATACATGGTCCACGGTGTAGATGTTTGGTTAAACAACCCGGTGCCACCCATGGAGGCCTGTGGAACCAGCGGTATGAAGGCCGCCCTCAACGGTGTGCCTCACTTGAGCATCATGGATGGTTGGTGGATGGAGGGATTCAACAGGAAGAACGGTTGGACTTTTGGCCAAGACGAATCAGGCTACAACCGGGGACAGGCGGATGCCGAGGCGATCTATCGTATTCTGGAGGAGGAGATCATCCCGCTTTACTACAAGGTCTCGGACGATGGCACACCCCACGACTGGGTGAAGGTCATGAAAGAATCCATAAAGAGCAACGGACCGAGGTTTTCCACACGGCGCATGCTGAAGGAATATATTCAAAAGTTTTATATAAAGGCTTTGAAAGACGCATAGGAGATAAGGGTCGTGCTGATAAGCTCTTTGCCCGAAATTGCCCTTACTTCGTTAGCACTTTTGATATTGGTGCTTTACCATATTCATCTCTTCTATCAGGTTCGGACTCGCCCTATGAGCACTTCCATTGGCCTGACAAACCGTCTGCGTCGCGAATGGGTCCAAGCCGTCATGGAGGGAAAACAAAATATCCTCGCTGTTCAAACCCTCCGGAATTGGGTCATGGCCTCCAGCTTCCTTGCTTCGGCTGCCATTCTGATTGGTCTTGGCATACTCAATGCGGCTTTCCGAACCGACAAGATCGCTGCATGCACCCAAGCCCTTAATCTGCTTGGCACCAAGAGTGAAGCCATGTGGTTGATGAAGTTAATGGTGTTGGTTATCGATTTCTTCTTTGCCTTTTTCAATTTCGCCCTTTCTATACGCTATTACAACCACGCCAGTTTCACAATCAATGTTCCTCCCTCAGATGACCCAATGGTAACATACGACACCGTTGCAAAGATAATCAACCACGCCAACACCCATTATACCCTGGGCATGCGAGGATACTATCTTGCCGTACCGTTTACGCTATGGTTGTTCGGTCCAAGCTGGATGCTGATAGGCGCGGTGGCGATTACCATGATCCTATACAGGCTTGATCGTACTATTTGACCGAAGGAGATAGGGAGAGATGACAGAATGACACTTGAGTCCCTGATTAGCACTTATGGTTATGCAGCCATCTTGGTGGGCACTTTTGTCGAGGGAGAGACCGTTTTGGTTCTCGGCGGCTTTGCAGCCCACCGCGGGTACCTTGAGCTGCCCTGGGTCATCCTGGCAGCCTTTGTCGGTAGTCTTTGCGGCGACCAGTTGTTTTTCTTCCTGGGCCGTCGTCATAGCCATTTCATCTTGGAACATCGACCTGCCTTCAAAGGGAAGATGGAACGGGCCAATCGCCTGATAACCCGATTTCAGACTCCACTGATCCTCGGATTCCGTTTTTTGTATGGACTGAGAACGGTGATGCCCTTTGCCCTGGGCGTCAGCACTGTTGCCGTGGTGCGGTTTGTGGTCCTCAACGCCATCGGTGCCCTGGGCTGGGCCACAGGTGTGGCGGTGGGGGGATACGTCTTCGGAAGCGCCCTCGAACTGGCTATGGGTGATCTCAAGCACTATGAATTCAGATTGTTTGGCGCGATTGCCATCACCGGAATTGTAATCTGGGCCTTATATTTTTACCGAGACCGTCAAAACCGGGGCTACCGTTCTCAAAAGGAGTAGGCCGCAGACTATTGAAGATTCCCTGCAGCAAGCTGCAGGGAATCTTCGACCGTAAGGAAGTTTGC
>CAZCXI010000120.1:0-7668 GCA_964502635.1 uncultured Desulfobacterales bacterium | reverse complement strand
ATTGGGCCTATATGCTTAACGCAAACTTATTTGACTCTCTTGATAAGCTGAATCTATTCACGTCGAGCTATTTGGGGTTTGGTTTAATCGTCTCGGCGCTGGCGGCAATCGGATTTCTCGCAAGGCGGGGATAACACACCTTTCACATTGGGTCGACGAGGATCACACATGGCAAGGATCATTACGGTTACAAGCGGAAAAGGCGGTGTTGGTAAGACCAACCTTAGCGTCAACCTGGGGCTCCAGTTGGCGAGTCTTGGTCATCGCACCTGTCTTTTTGATGCTGATTTAGGGCTTGCCAATGTCAATATCCTTCTGGGACTGTATCCTGAGTACACCCTGGAGGATGTGATCTTAAATAGTAAGACCATCAAGGATATCGTGATAAGAGACTATGATGGTCTGGATATCATCCCGGGAAGCTCGGGTATTGAAAAGATGGCAGACCTTGACGACCAGCGAATTCAGCCCTTGGTCCAATCATTTTCTGAGTTTGATAGCTACGACTTCTTTCTCTTTGATACTTCAGCCGGGGTTTCAGGAAACGTTATCTCATTCTGCAAGGCCTCCTCCGAAGTTGTGCTGGTTATAACCCCTGAAGCCACGTCATTGACCGATGCGTATGGACTCTTGAAGATACTGTCGTTGAACGGGTTCAAGGGCCCCGCCATGGTAGTGGTGAACCAGAGCAAGGATGCCAGGACCGCAAATATTGCTTACACGAAACTGAAAAAAACAGTCCAGCAGTATCTCTCTATCAAGATTGTCCCTCTCGGGCTCATCCTCCACGATGATCACGTGGCTGAGGCTCTTCAAGAACAGAAGCCTTTTATTTCACTTTACCCCCAGTGCAACGCCTCGAAGTGTATTCAGAATATCACCAAACGGCTTCTGGAAAAGCAGGCTGGGGATATTGAGACTCACGGTCTTGAGACTTTTTGGACAAGCTTTTTGAGTTTTTCCAAGAGCCCCGTGAAATCTGCCCGCGGGGGAACTAACGACAAGCTTCAAGAACCCGCACATCGTGGACATGGACCGCAAGATATACAGACAGAACAGCCAGCCGGCAACACGCCACCGACGGCCCACACAGGCCGTGCCGTGTCATGCCGTGCACAGGACGATGTTCCAGAAACCTCTCATCTTTTCCATATGGTTGAAGAAAACCATCTGTTATTGAGCAGGCTTGCAGCAAGCATGTCCTCCGTGTCCAAGGATCTTAGAGCCATCAGGGAGGCCCTGGGAAATGGAAATCGGGCACATCCCGAAGCCGAGCCCTTGCCTGAACGTGATGGAACAACCCCTGTGACCAACAAGTCTGTCGCAGATCCCCAACAACGGTCCTGGATCGACTCCCACAGACGGATAGAACCCGTCAACGATGAAAAAAGAAGAGGTACCCGGTTTGAGCTTGTTTTTCCGGTCAGAATAAGCGGTTTTGAAGGTGAAAAAAGAATCACGGATATCAGCCCGGGAGGCGTCTTTATCGAATGCGCAAACGCGTCTAAATGCGGATTTCAGACAGGACAAATACTTCACCTATTTATGAAACTTCCCACAAGAGACACCCCGCTTGTGGTAAAAGCTCAGGTCAGACATGTGGGAGAGCGAGGCATTGGTTGCAAGTTTGTCGAGCCAGGCGAGCGCAACGAGGAAGCTATTCGACAATGCATCAGTGTTTTCAAAGACACCCTTCCCATCGCAGGCAATACCACGGACCCGGCATCAGCTCACCCATCCCCACCGAAAGTGAGTCTGGAACGCGGGTAAGGCTCGTAGCCTCCTGCTGGTCAGGACAACGGTTTGCCATCGCATATTCTTAGTCCGTCAGTTTTCCGAGTGGTACCTCTTCTCATGCCCACGACTCAAGCATGTCTGGACCTGTGAACTTTTTTGCACTTTTTAGGGCCAATCTTTCAACATATGCACGAAGAATGGGAACTTTTTTGCATTGGAGCACCTGCGCCTTGTCGGCTAACCACCTGAAACTATTAGAGCCTTCTGCTGCCAAACCACTTGGCATAGTGCTTGATATACAGGGATGTTAAAGCGAAGTTCTTGAAACGCACAACAGGACCGAGATTTGTTTTATGACAAACACACCAGAGACGATTGAAAGAAGAAAACATGAGCGCTGCGACGCTCCCAGTGACGCGGTTGTCTTTCTAAGGACTTCTGGGCCTGATTTTACCATAGTGGGTAAAATCGTGGATATCAGCACTTCTGGGTTGGCATTTCTCTATACGGCTGCCAGCAAGCAAAAAGACGAATCGCGTCAATTGGACATCATCCTGGCTGGGCCCCGCTTTTCTTTGGGCAAGGTTCCGTTCAAGACCATTTCGGATGTTGAAGTTGCCATGGAATGTCCTGTCGGCTTTATGGCACCGAGGAGACGTGGGGTGCAATTTGGCGATTTGACCGACAACCAAAGGCTTGAATTGGCATATTTCATCCAATGCTGCACCACCGATGAGACGGAAATTTGGCAGGTGACGCCCTATTCAACTCGCAAGGCGCAGCGACAATGAAAGACATGATAGTCGACATTGCGGTGTTGCTGACCGTCACGCTGGTGATGAGTGGCATCGTTGGAATCATAGCTTACTTTTATTTCCATTGGATTTCTTGAGGTGACGCTCCCAGACCGGAAGGGTGGAGCTTCCCCGAAAGGCAGATAACCGGTTTTTCTATAGCTCTCCTACGAGGAGGCCAGTGTCATGTATAGCTTGTTGATTATCGGACTGTTGATTACGTCTCTCATCATATCCCAATTCCGGCCAAAATTTAGTGCCACCATCGACTTCACCGCAGCGTTCCTGCTATTGTTACTCAGGGTGGTCCCCGGAACGGCGGGCTTTTTCGGTTGGACATTGATGGTCGTTTTCTTTTTCAACGCCGCGGTCTTCTTCCTCACGGGAAAACCGCCTGCAGCCTACCTGCCATAGGAGGGCACGGCGTTGCATCCGAGCCTTTCTCAAGTGATTCAGCCCCCGGTGCCCACCTAAGGATGTGTGAGCATCATAAACCCCAACGTTGCATAAACAACATGGCTGAAAGTCCTCAAAAGCGATAGCAGCCCATTTTTGCGGTCTTTTTGGGCGATATTGTCGAGTTCACTGCGAGAGATATCCAGAAAACCCGGAAAAACAGCCATGTTGTTGACCCCACGGGTTTTTCAACGTTAGGGTAAACAGCCTTTCCAGTCCATTCAGTGACCAAATTGAAGCTCCCTGCAGCCAAGCTATAGCGAATCTTCGACCGTAAGGAACGCTGATTTTTTTTTAGATACGCTCGCTAACCCCGCAGCAAGCTACGGGGAATGCGCTCGCTTTTGCGGTTCAGCCCAAGGGTATGAAGCCCTCTTAAACCTTCCTTGATGCCAGCTTGTTTAGGCGTGTTAATGGTGTTAATCTAACTTAGTTGTGCATCGGCATTCCATTCTATTTTCATCTCCAAGTTGGACCCAAGTTGAGTGAAAACTCAATGTGGGAGGGGAGATCTTGATCTGATGAAAGACGGGCGCTCAACCACTATTTCATGGATGCGGTTGATTGCATGGTCAACGCTGTTTGTTGTTCTTATAAGCGTCGGGTTGCTCGTATATTGCCGGTACCTTTCCACCCAGATCGAGAAGCGATTTTCCGCTCGCCGTTGGAGTATCCCTTCCCGGGTTTTCTCTGACACCACCTTACTCTATCCGGGGCAACGTACAAATCGTGTACTTCTGTATGAAGCCCTGCGTCGGCTTGGATACCGGGAGGTCACTCATGAACCGGATCACAAGGGCGAAATGCAGACCTCGTCATCCAGGGCGGATATCTTTCTCCATGACCTCCAGATACTGTCTCGGAAGCGGGAAGGCTTCCCGGTGCGGATCCGGTTTTGGCAGGATGAAATAGCATCCATCACCCGTTTGGATCATAGGGAGTCTCTGGCGATTCTGGAACTGGAGCCGGAGGAGATGACGCTGTTTTTTGGGCCTGAGCGAGAACGACGGCAGCTGGTGTCCCTGGATCAGGTGCCTAAGCATCTCATATTTGCCATATTGGCCGCAGAGGACAGCCGCTTCTACCAACATCACGGCTTCGATCCCAAGGGCATGCTCCGGGCCCTTTACACCAACGTGCGTCGTGGCGGGATCAGGCAAGGGGGGTCCACCATCACACAGCAATTGGCCAAGAGTTACTTTCTGACTCCCAGGAGAACCCTCCTGCGCAAAGCGAAAGAGCTGCTCATGTCTGTGACCATGGAGGTCATGTATGACAAGGGCGACATCTTGGAGGTTTATCTCAATGAAATCTATCTGGGTCAGGATGGCTCGGTTTCCATCAACGGGGTTGGCGAAGCATCCTGTTTTTATTTCGGAAAGCCGGTGGCCGAGCTTTCTGTGGCCGAGGCGGCTGTGATAGCCGGTCTCATTAAGGGTCCCAACCATTATTCTCCTTACACGGAAAAGAAGCGGTGCCGAGACCGGAGAAATGCCGTGTTGCGGGCCATGAACAAACATGGGTGGATCTCGGGACAAGCACTCCAGACCGCATTGACGTCACCCATAGACACAGTCGGTGTTACAGCCTATAGAAAAAGGGCGCCATATTTTGTCGACCACCTGTCCAAACAGCTGACCACGCTATATTCCTCCAAAGCCCTGTCCAGTTTGGGACTTGCCATATACACCACCTTGGACACTCAGGTACAGATGGCAGCGGAAAGAGCCCTGTCCAAAGGGTTGGCCCGTTTGGAAACATTACATCCTGCCCTTGAGCGTGCAGCGGCTGAAGAAAAACTCCAAGGGGCCGTTGTCGTCATACAACCCAAGACGGGCTACATACTGGCCATGGTGGGAGGCCGAGATTACAGCGTGAGCCAATTCAACCGAATTACACAAGCCCGACGACAACCCGGAAGCGCCTTCAAACCCTTCGTGTTCGTGAGTGGACTTGATGCGTTCACGCCCGCTTCCATGTTGTCCAATGAGCCAAAATCTTATGAGGTGGACGGAAAGGCGTGGCAGCCACAAAACTATGAGCCTATCGGTGAAGATCACCTGCCACTGAGATATGCCTTAGCAAAATCCGTCAACCGGGCTACGGTGGACCTGGCTGTCAGGGTGGGGCTGGATCATATTGTCAGCACGGCAGAGGCATTTAACTTTACAACGCCGGTCAAGCCTTTACTATCCCTTTCCTTGGGAGCCTTTGAAGTGATCCCTCTCGAGTTAGCCCGGGCCTATTGTGCCTTTGCCGCTGATGGTGTGCTGCCTTATCCCTTATGCTTGAAAGGTGTGTCGGATGAAAATGGACAGATTTTGGAACGCAGACACATGACCATTGAGCGGGTTATCTCCCCCGCAAAAGCCTTTATCATGAGTTCTATGCTGCGCAGCGCAGTGACCTGCGGGACCGCCCGATCCTTGAATGATATGGGCGTTTTCTTTCCAGTCGCCGGTAAGACGGGTACCACGAATGACTTTAGAGATGCATGGTTTATTGGATACACGCCGGATATACTGGCGTTGGTGTGGGTCGGTTTTGATAACGGGCAGTCCATCCATGTCCCGGGATCGGCTGCTGCCCTGCCCATATGGGCAGAGCTTATAAACGCTATCCCGCAGCACATTTCAGGGGATTGGTTTCAAATGCCGCCGGGTGTGGTACGAAACAGCATTGGCTTCCAGGGTGGAGCATGGCCTCTGCGTAGCGATGGTTGCAAACGGACGGAAGAGTTCTTCTTGGCAGATCAGGTGCCCGAGAACGAACGTTTCCCGCACCCGCGGAGCGGTCTATTGAATCGGATCGTTGAGGAGTTTAAGGGTGTCATTCAAAGTTTTTGAAGGCCTTCTGATTCTTGCCCTTTCAGGGCTTGCTCTTTCAGGCTGCAGCGCACCAGTAGTGATCCCGTCGTCAGCGCCTCCCGAAAGTCGACCTTTGCCATCTCAAGGGACGGAGGAAGCACCCAGGACACCGACCCCGCTGAGCCCCAGGGTCCTGGCCTCTTTACAGCTAACGGACCAGGGACGGATGCTGCTGGAACGGGGCAGGACGGACGATGCCATCAGCCTGCTTGAAAGGGCCGTGAGTCTCTATCCGACCAACGGCGAGAATTACTACTACCTGGCGGAAGCGTGCCTGCTGAAAGGGAATCCGGCACAAGCCGGAGAATTCAACCGTCTGGCTGGCATGTATCTGGAGAGAGAGCCCCTGTGGATGGAGAAGGTGTTGGAACAAAGAAAACGGATTGAGGCGGACAGCAAAAGGGGCTGAGGGGAGATCGAAAGATACTGGTAAGCGCGTTGAGAGTCTATGGCCGCCGCCCCATGGCCTCGAGATATTGGATGCGCTCTGAAAGGGGTGGATGGGAGTAGTAAAACCAGGCATAAAGGGGATGAGGAGACAGGTTCGAGAGGTTATCACCGGCCAGTCGCTTCAGGGCGCTGCTCAGGTCAGCCGTACTTTTTAACAACCCGGCGGCATAGGCATCGGCCTGCCTTTCGAAGCGCCTGGAAAGGGCGCGGCCCAAAGGCCCGAAAAACTGCCCTACAGCGTCCCATAGGGCTCCAACAAGAAAAAGTCCCACATAAGAAACTCCGTGATCAAAGCCAAAGGTTTGATACAAGACAGGCCATTTCAAGAGTTTTGAAGCCAGATAAAACGCAAGGAAAGACATAAGACTTGCGAACAGCAGGTGCTTGAACACGTGCCGTTTCTTCCAATGTCCTATTTCGTGGGCAAGAATGGCGATAATCTCTTCATGACTGTGGGATGTGAGCAGGGTGTCAAAAAGGACAATCCGTTTGCTCTTCCCCATGCCAGTAAAGTAGGCATTGGTATGGCGGCTACGTTTGCCGGCATCCATGGAAAACACCCCTTCCACGGAGAGGCCGCCCTGGTGCATGATGTTTTTGACCTGTGTTTCCAATGCCTCATCTTCGAGAGGAAGAAATTTATTGAACCAGGGCGCAATCACGGTCGGGTATATGATGAGTAACAGGAGTTGAAAAGCGAAGAATACGATCCAGGCCCAGAGCCACCACAGGCCCCTGGCGTGTTCGATCAAAAAAAGAATCGACCCCAGCAAGATGACGCCGATCAGAGAGCCCACTACGGCACCCTTCAGAATATCGGTAATCCATATTTTCAATGTGGACGTGTTGAAGCCGTGGCGCTGTTCAATGATAAAGGTTTCGTAGTAATTGAAGGGGAGTGAAACCAAGCCCAGTATCAGGGCAAGCGCAGCAAAAAAGATCATCCCCGAAGGAAGAAGACCAAGGTCCAGGCCTTCAACAAGGCCGAGAAATCTGGGGAGCAGACCAGACAGAATAATCAAGAGAAAAAAAGCACTGTTGATGCAAGATGTCAAAAGATGGAAATTCAGGTTCTCAACGCTGTAGGCAGTAATTTTCAATAACTTTCCATGATCGATGTAGCCTTTGAAGGGATCAGGCACTGTGTGGCCATGCTCCTTCATGTGACGCACATTCATCCTCTTCAAAAGGACTTCAAGGCAGACACCGGCCAAGAAGAGCGCAAGATAAGTAATCAGTGGTCGGCTTATTGGGATCATTGCAAGGTCCAGGGGAGCTATACCAGAGTCGTTTTTTCGTTCTGTTTACGATGAACCGCGAAAGCGAGCGCATTCCCCGCTGCTTGCGGCGGGGTTAGCGAGCGA
>CAZCXI010000119.1:0-7733 GCA_964502635.1 uncultured Desulfobacterales bacterium | reverse complement strand
TAACCAAACATGGCGATGAGCATGCCGGCTGCGGAGGCGCTTCCTATGACACCGGCCAGGTTCGGGCCGATGGCATGCATGAGCAAGAAATTGTGAGGATTCTCCTGTTGTCCAACGGTTTGCGAAACCCGCGCTGCCATGGGCACTGCGGAAACCCCTGCGGAACCGATAAGAGGATTCATCTTGTCCCTGAGAAAAAGGTTCATAATCCTTACCGTGAGGATGCCTCCCACCGTACAGACGCCGAAATCGAGCAGCCCAAATGTAAAGATGAGTAATGGTTTGGCCGTAAGAAACGTCTCCGCCTGCATGGTGGCGCCCACGGAAATGCCGAGGAAGATGGTGACAATATTCATGAGGGAGCCTTGTGCGGACCCTGCCAGCCTGTCAACAACGCCGCTTTCACGCATGAAGTTTCCAAGCATGAACATCCCCATCAAAGGGGTGACGGCAGGGACCAAAAGGGCGATGACCCCTGCCACGATGAGGGGGAAAAATATTTTTTCACGCCGGGATACTGGCCTCAACTGTTTCATGACGATCTGCCGTTGTTCCTTGGTGGTCAGAAGTCTCATAATCGGGGGTTGAATCAGCGGAACCATGGCCATGTATGAATAGGCGGCAAGGGCATTGGCACCGAGAAGATTCGGTGCCAGTTTGGCCGTCAGGTAGATGGTGGTGGGCCCGTCGGCCCCTCCAATGATCGCCACGGATGCAGCCTCTTTCATGGTAAATCCGAAAAGGAGGACCCCCAGGAACGTGATGAAGACCCCAAGCTGTGCGCCGGCTCCCACGACCAAGGTCTTTGGATTGGCAATCAAGGGCCCGAAATCGGTCATGGCCCCCAGGCCCAGGAATATGACGCATGGGATGACCTCCCATTGCACACCGTAGTGGTAGAATATGTTAAAGAGCTCCCTTGTGCCATGGGCATCAAAGCCCATGAGAGGCGTCAGGGGGAAGTTGACCAGAAAGATCCCGAAACCAATGGGCAGCAAGAGTAGGGGCTCGTATTTCTTTGCCACCGCCAGGTAAATAAAAAACAGCCCGATACCCCACATAATAGCGAGTTTATAATTGACATGGAAAAGCCCGGTTTGTCTGGTCAAAATGTCTAATAAGACATGAACAAATGTGTCCCAGGTCATGACCTCATTCCCTCACTGATTGGCAGCCTCCGTTGTCCCTTGTCCAGTGGCTCGTTGTAACCGTGTCTTCGACAATAATATGCGCCTTGATTTCGAGGTTGCTCTTCAAGGGAGGTCGAAAACTGTGATTCCATTAGCACAAAACAAACGGCGTTTACAGGAAAACACAAGGGGGGTCAAGGAGCTTCGATAAGCCATTGCCGACACGGCCCGCGGCCGACTAATCACAAGTGGTGCGACTTTCACCCGGTTGCATGGCGGGATCTCCTTCGATCGTGATGGTCAGGTTCCGGCTTACCTCAACATCCAGGATTTCCTTCCGTTTTCTGTTCAGGAGATAGTCAGCCACGTTGACAGGCACAATGCCTTTCACGTGGGTCACATGGTTCTTGAGTATCTCTGAACGAAGCTTCCTCAAGAAGTCGAGAGCCAGCTTCTCGGCTGACGGAACCAGCCCTTTGCCTTGGCAATGAAGGCACGGAACAAAACTGCCGTACTCTATGGAGGCAGCGATCCTCTGACGAGCCAGCTCCATGAGCCCAAACTTAGATATCATGCCGATGCTGATCCGAGCCTTATCCAGCCTGGTGTGCTCCTTCATGGCCCTAACCACCGCCTGATTATGTTTGCGGTCCCGCATGTCAATAAAGTCAATAACGATCAAGCCGCCCAGATCCCGAAGACGCAGCTGCCTGGCGATCTCCGGCGCCGCTTCCATGTTCGTTCCGAAGGCCGTCTTTTCCATCGAGCCTTCACGGGTAAATTTGCCGGAATTCACATCGATAGCGACCAGGGCCTCTGTGGGGTTGATCACAATCCGGCCGCCGGATTTCAAGCGGACCTGGCTTGCAAAGATGGACGCAATCTGGTCCTCAAGCTGATACTTGGTGAAAATAGGCCGGGGATCGCCATAGAGTTTAACGATCTTTGTGTGCTTGGGAGAAACGATGCGCATGAAATCCTTGACATCGCGATAGATCTCCTTGTTATCCACAAGGATCTCGTTGACCTCCGGTGTGAAGTGATCTCGTATGGCGCGAATGGCAAGGTGACGTTCTTTGTAGAGGAGACACGGGGCAGGCCTGGAGAGCCCCTGTTTCCTGATGTTTTCCCACAGGCGAAGCAAATAGCGGACATCCTTGGAAAGCTCGCGTTTTTTCTGGTGCTTGCCCGCTGTGCGAACAATGGTTCCAAATCCTTCGGGGAGCTTCAGGGAATCCACAATCGCTTTCAGGCGCTGCCTTTCTTTTTCATCTTCGATCTTTCTGGAAACGCCCGAGCTTTTTGCACCGGGCATCAAGACGGCATAGCGACCAGGTAAGGATATGTAAGTCGTCACCAAGGCCCCTTTGTTCAAGACGGGGTCCTTGGTCACTTGAACCAGGAGTTCCCTGCCGGGCTGGATGAGGTCTCGGATCGTACGGCTGGCCTTCTTTTTTGCCACAGGACTTTCAGCATAGTAGTCGCTGTGGATCTCGTGTTGCTGTAAAAAACCGTTTCTTCCCCCTCCGTAGTTAACAAAAGCCGCCTGCAAGCTTGGCTCTACGCCTGTGACCACCCCTTTATAAATGTTGCCTCGAGTCAGTTCCCCGGCAGCGGTCTCAATACTGAAGTTTTCAAGGTGGCCCCCTTTTACCTGGGCAATCCGGCATTCTTCCGGATCCACCGCATTGATGAGAATCTTGTGTGGCTCATTTCTGGTTGTCATCACTTGGCCTCCATCTTGGCCGTTTTAAACATAAGTCCTTGATACTATAGCCTTCATGAACATATTCCCCGGATGGGCGTTCGTCGCCCGCTTCTCCAAGCCATGAAGTTTTCTCTCCTTTAGCAGGTAATATTTGATAAAACAAGAACATATGTAAGCATAGCCCTCTTGACCAACGGGCATCTCCTTGGCAAATATTCGCTTAAACAGGGGAGGTGTTCCCACTTGCTCCGATTCGAGGGCCATAGCTCTTGACAGATAAAGGTTAGAGGAGATAAGAACTCTGCTTGAAAAAAGGTTCATATGATCGCCAAAGCTTCCCTAAGGCAAAGAAGGGGGCAGACATGAAACCGGCAGCCATGATTAAGGGAAAAAAGACAGCAAGTGCGCATCATTATATTGTGGGCATTGATGCGGGATCGGTGAGCCTTAACTGTGTCGTCATCAACGAGGCCAGAGAAATCATTTACGAGTCTGCTTACATGCGTCACATGGGAAAGGTGGAAGAAGAGGTCCTCAAGCTTGTCGGTGAATTGTATGAGACATTGGATGGAAAGATAACGGCGGTTGCCTTTACGGGGAATCACGGTCAGAAGATCAGCCAACAGATGGAGGGCTTTTATGAATTTGAAACGATCAGCCAGGTCTTGGGAGCTGTGCGCATAGAACCGAATGTAAGAACGATCATCAGTATGGGGGGCCAGGACACGGCCCTTCTCCAGATCGACCATGACAATGAGGGCTGGGAACTCGATTATTTTAATACCAATGGTCCATGTGCCTCCGGCACGGGTTCCTTCATTGATCAACAGGCGCAACGGCTGGCCACATCCATCTATGACAAGCAGGTTCATGTCTCCCAAGATCAGATAGACGAGATACTGGCTGACTTCATCCAGCTTGGTCTGAAGAGCCGGAGTCCCGCCCACGTGGCCTGCCGGTGTACGGTCTTTACCAAATCAGACATGATTCACCTGCAGAACAAGGGGGAGAAGCTTGAGGACATCATCTATGGATTGCATGTGGGAAATGCCAGAAATTACATGAGCACCATCGTATCTAATCGCATGCTCGAAGAGCCCATTCTATTTGTCGGCGGGCTTTCCATGAATGAACTCCAGGTGCGCGCCTTTAAGAACTACTTTCCGGCTTTGATTGTTCCTCCTCATAACACCTCCATTGGTGCCCTGGGGGTGGCCATACAGGCCCTTGAATCCGGGACACAGAATCGTTTGAATCTGGATGGATCCGCAAACACGGGGGTAAAGGATTCGTCTTGCCTGCCCTTGGCACCTAAGCTCCAGTTGAAACAGACGGATTTTCCGGAAGACAACGAGGTGCGAAGAATATGGATCAACAAGAAAATCCCGGTTTATCTGGGTATCGATATCGGCTCCACAACCACCAAGCATGCGCTTATCAGTGAAGATCGTGAGATCATACATAAGCAATATGTCCACACTCAGGGAAAACCGGTGGAGGTGACGCAGAGACTGTTGGAGGGTATCCGTGATGAAATGGGCGACAGGATTCATCTTGTTGGAACAGCCACGACCGGATCAGGTCGAAATGTCGTTGGGGATTTTCTGAACGTGGACCTGATCATCGACGAGATCACAGCCCACGCCAGGGGGGCAGTGGAAATAGATGCCTCCATTGACACCATCTTTGAGATCGGCGGTCAGGACTCAAAATACATATCCATCGCCAACACGCATCCGCTTGATTTTGACATGAACAAGGTGTGCGCCGCCGGTACGGGGAGCTTTCTGCATGAACTTGCCAACAAGTATGGCATCAACATTGTAGAGGAATTTCAGAAAATTGCCCTCTCGTCTGATCACCCCATAAAACTGGCAGAGCGGTGCACTGTCTTCATGGAATCGGATCTGGTTTCCTACCATCAGAAGGGCGTACCCAGGAATGATCTCATAGCAGGTCTCTGCTTTGCCATTGTTCACAACTATTTGAATCGCGTGGTGGGAAAGAGGAAAATAGGCCGCAGGGTCATGTTTCTGGGAGGCCCTTCTCTGAACCGGGGTGTGGTTGCCGCCTTCGAAAACGTCCTCGGCCGCGGCCTCGTCGTTCCCAGGCACAGGGAAGTGCTTGGTGCCCTTGGGGCGGCCATTAGTGTGCAGGAAAAGATGATTCGGGAAAATCAGCGCAAGACCGTCTTTCGCGGATTGGACAGCGCCATATGCGATCGAATGGCCTATAAGGAAAAGATCTGCCGGGCAGACCCCAAGTGCCACAACCAGTGCAAACTCAAAATATACGATTTTGATGGCCGGAAGAGCGTTTGGGGAGGAGAGTGCGGCCGATATGAATTGATGGGAAGAAAGGGGACCAAGCAAGAGAATCACTTCCAATTGAGAGGGCGGATATGGCGTACCCACATGGCGGGTGTGTGTGAGGAGCTGAGGGAAGACCCCTTGCTGGAGGTGGATGGACGGCCAACCGTTGGTATGCAGCGAGCGCTGTACGCCCACCAGACCGGGGTTCTGTGGGCGCATTTTTTCGATCGACTCGGTTTCAGACTTGTCTTGACGCCCCCCACCAACACCCATATTTCCAGCGCAGGTATTGAAGCCATGACGGCGGAGACCTGTTATCCAGTGAAAGTATCCCATGGTCACGTGAAGGAACTCATTGGAAAGACGAGGTTCCTTTATCTGCCCTCTATCGTTAATATGCGCACCCCAAAGGCGTCTGAGACGGGATTCTATTGCCCGCTGTTGCAGGCCAATCAATATATGGTTCGAACCGCCCTCGGCCTCGACAGGGACTCTATTTTGAGCCCGATCGTCCATCTGAAACATGACACGCCCACGCTGGCCCTGGAACTGGCGGAGCAGCTTTCGAAAAGGCTCAGAAGGACCAAAATGGAAATAGGAAAGGCATTACAATATGGGTTAGAAAGGCAAGCCGCATTTACCAGGGAGATGTATCAAAGGGGCAAGGAAATCCTGAACGCCCACGGCCATGGAAGCCCTTTGGTCGTGGTCACGGGACGTCCTTACAACCTGTATGACGAAAGGCTGAATCTTAGGCTCGGACAGAACCTGGCCAAGATCGGGGTCATGGCACTTCCCATGGACTTTATTGATGTCACCTCGGTAGACCTTTCCGACTTTCCCTCCATGTACTGGGGATTGGGCGCTCAGATTCTCAGGACCGCCAAATTCATAGAGGCCCACCCCAACTACTTTGGCCTCCACATCACCAACTTCAGCTGTGGCGCAGACTCTTTCATTGAACACTTTTACAAGTACATTATGGGGGACAAACCCTACCTTATTCTGGAGTTGGATGAGCACAGCGCCGTGGCCGGTGTGATGACGAGATTGGAGGCCTACAAGAATGTCATTGAAAATACCATGCAGAAGATGCACACCCAGTTCGACGAGAGACTGAAGGCCGCCAATTGAGGTAGTCGTGGAAGCACAAAAGAGTGCCACCTTTCGATCCCTTTCTGAAAACGTGGGTCAGTTCAATCTCCGGGACAAGACCTTGCTCATACCCGAGATGAACAGAATAGGGGCTCACCTTATTGCAGGGGCCTTCAGGGGGTTTGGCACGAATGCCCTGGTTATGGACACCTATAAAGGGCTGGAACTTGGAAAGGAGTTCACTTCCGGCAAAGAGTGTTTCCCCTGCCAGGTGACCACGGGCGACATCTTGCTCTACCTGAAGAACGAAAAGGAAAGGCTGGGAGACGATTTTAACCCTGAAAATTACGTTTTTTTCATGCCGGAGGCGGAAGGTCCGTGCCGCTTCGGCATGTACAATAAGTATCAGAGGATTGTCCTGGATTCCTTCCCTGAATTGAGAAAAGTGAAAATCGGCTCGCTCACGTCGCAAGATTCGTATGCGCTCGATGGTATGATTGACAAGAACCGGGCCAGAGACTTCCGTAAAACCGCCTATTTTTCTGTCGTCATAGGCGACATTCTCGATAGGCTTCTATGGAGAATAAGGCCTTATGAAAGAGAAGAAGGCGCGACGGATGACTTCATAGAGCGATCCATGATCACCATGGCCAATTCATTTGAGTCTTACGGCGCCACGAGGGATTTTGACAGGATTCTTGACAGGTTGGAAGAGATGATCGAAGAGGGCAAGGCCCTTGTGGACCCTGACATTCCTCCCAAGCCCCTGATAGGCATTGTTGGTGAGATTTATCTCAGAAGCCATGTTCATTCCAATCAGAATGTGATCAAGATGCTGGAGCGGTATGGGGCCGAGGTCGTCAATGCTTCTATCGCAGAATGGGTGGACTACACCACCTATGACAGGGTGAGAGAGGCCAAGACAAGTCTGCGGTTGAATCTGAAACAGTTTCGCCTCGACGGGGTCAAATCTGGCCTCAAGAAGCTCCTGAACCGTGGTGGGGACATGTTATACCAGCGTATCCTACTTGATCGGGCCTACAAGCGGATGAAACCCCTGCTTGACCTGGCCGTGGATCATGGGATGACCCACATGGAAAAGATCCTCACGAGGGATGATCTCTACTCATTTGAATTAGGCACGGAGGCCTGCTTGAGCATTGCCGGGATCATGGAATACATGCAGGAAGGCTATAACGGCGTGGTCAACGTGTATCCTTTTACCTGCATGCCTAGCACGATTACTTCATCCATCATGAGACCCATCATGAACCGCAATAAGATCCCCTACCTGGACGCGGCCTATGATGGTACCTATCAGCCGGGCAGGGAGGCCGCCATCAGGACCTTCATGTACCAAGCCAATCAGCACTTTAAGAGAAATGGGCGGAAAAAGCACAGTTAGATGATTCCAGATTCTGGCTGACGCCCTCAAACAATTAGCATTTTTCGGTCATCGTCAAAAGAGTTGACGGCCTCATGAGGATT
>CAZCXI010000118.1:5917-7839 GCA_964502635.1 uncultured Desulfobacterales bacterium | reverse complement strand
CAGTTCCAGCACGCCGATGCTCAGCCAGGGAATGTAGGTGACAAGCAACACCACGGCAGCCAATATCAGGAGAAAAACAAAGGCATCCCTGGACACTTTGGTCAGGGGTTTTTCAAATCGGAAGGAAGCGAGGAACAGATTCATTCCCACTGGAGGCGTGAGATAGCCCAACTGCAGATTGGCCAAGAAAACAATGCCGAGATGGACGGGATGGACACCGAATGACTCGGCCATGGGCAGTATCAGAGGGACGACCACGATCAGTGCGGAATAGATATCCATCAAGCACCCCACCACGATCAACCCCCCGTTTAGAGCCAAGAGAAATAGCCACTTGCTGTGAAGATGCTTGGTTCCCCAAGCGGCGGCATGCATGGGCACCTGGGCGTCGACCAGGTAACTCGTCAACCCCATGGCCACGCCGAGTATAATGAGCACGCCCCCTACCAGCGCAGCACATTTGACGAACATGGTTGCCAGTTGTTGCAAACTCACATCGCGGTAGATGACGGCTTCGACGATCAACGCATAGACCACCAGAAGGGCGGCCGCTTCTACCAGGCTGCAAAATCCACCAAAAATCACCAGCAAGACGAGAATCGGCATCACGACTTCCCATTTTGCGATCCAAATGGCTGCAGCGGCTTCTCGGAAACCGAAAGGTGTCCGGCCGGCACCCGTCTTGAACCCCTGCCACATGCAAAACGCACAGATAGGCGCAATGAGCAAGGCGCCTGGCAGGAATCCGGCTTTGAACATATCGATAATCGGCACGTGGGCGATCACACCATACAGGATCACGACGAGGCTCGGAGGCAGGAGCAAACCCAGACTGCCGGTCGAGGTCAGCAGCCCTATGGAAAAACTCTCTTTAAAGCCGCCCTTCAGGAGCACGGGCAACAGCAGCCCGCCCAGGGCAAGAATAGTGACGCCGGAAGCGCCCGTAAATGTCGTGAAGAAGGCACACAGCAGCGTTGCCGCCACCGCCAGTCCGCCGGGAATCCATCCAAACAGCGCCTTGAAGACGCGAACCAGCCGTTCACTGGCGCCCTCCTCGGAAAGGATGAAGCCGGCAAGCGTAAAGAGCGGTATCGTGGGAAAGATGGGTGAGGCCACAATACGGTACGTCTCTGCGGGGATAGCGGCGACCGTAACGCCGTCGCCCCAGAAAAGGAGCAGGGCCGCGCCGCCCAGCAGGATGAAGATGGGGGCTCCCAGGGCCGTTGCCACGATGAGCGTTATTAACCCGGGCAGAACCAGTTGGGATGCCGCACCAGAGAAAAGGGTCGGCACCAGGATCATTGCCGGAAGACTGAGACCGACCAGCCCCTTCACCCAGGCTCGCCTTGACGCGCGGGTGATGAAACGAACGGCCATGACGGCAAACCCGAAGGGCATGACAGCTTCGGCCACCCAGACCGGAATCCAGCCCGCAACCATGGTCAAGCCACCGCTTTGAAAGAGGCCAAAGGGTTCGAGCCAATGCTCCACGAAGTCCGGTATGATCTTGGCTGTCCAGGGGGGCAATCCGGGTGCTTCAGCCACAACCAGTTGCAGGCTGGCGCCGAACAACCCGGCACAAACGGCAGATGATATGAAGGCGACCAGATAATCAGCGGCACGGTTGACGCGGGGCGGAAGCCAATTGGCTGCTGCGGCGATCTTTAGGTGTTTGCCTTCTCGCGTAGCGAGCACGGCGCCCAGAAACCCGATCCACAGCGTGAGGTGCTGGAGATAATCCGTGGCGCCCGGGATACCCACATCGAACCAGGAGCGCCCGACCAATTCGACAACCGGGATCAAGGCCATCAGGCCGAGTGCCAGGACCAGGATGGCGTCCTCGGTCCGGCCTACCCACCAAGCGGGGCGTCCAAAGATGCTCGCTGAGGCAGCAGCCGTGTCCAGATCATGTTTCATGAGAT
>CAZCXI010000118.1:0-5817 GCA_964502635.1 uncultured Desulfobacterales bacterium | reverse complement strand
GAGGCAAGCCCCATCAATTTGGGCGGATTGTCTCGCTGGAAGTCCTTGAAGGCCCTTGGGACCGGCGGTACTCATCGAGTAGCCTTTGAACGGTATGGAACATCTCCTCAGAAAAGCGATGTCCCACAAAGACCGGATACCCTTTTTCCCGAGCAAGGGTTTTCCATTCTTCCTCAACCTCCGGAGAGACTCGATGAACCGTAAGCCCGTGGTTTTTCATCGCCGCAATGGCGGCTTGTTCCAATTCGCGAACTTGCTTTTGCAACCGGGTCCCGGCTTGACGGGCGACGTCTTCAAGCTGCGGCCGTAAATCAGCAGGGACCTTATTCCACTCTCTGTTTGAAACAACCGTTGCCCCGGGAAGCGGCTGCCAGCGAAGGTCGGTCATATGGGGCGCCAATGCAAACCACTGGAAAGCCAGGGCCGCTGCCGGCGGCGCTCCAAACGTATCCACGAGGCCGGTTTGCAGCGACGGCATCAAGTCGGTGATGGCCAGGGGAACGGGATGGAACCCCGCAGTTTTCATGAGTTCCAAATACATCGTATCCGAACCCCAAAAGAAAAGCTTTCGCTTTCTCATGTCGTCGGGTGTGATGACCGGTTCCTTGCTGAAAAAGCGAACCCAGCCGGCCGTGCTCCAGGTAAGGACCTTAAATCCCTTCTTGGCAAGGCGGGCTTCCAATTCGGGACCGAGCTTTTCCATGACATAATCCAACTCCCCGTCGGTCCGGACCAGCATGGGAAATGAGATGGCCTCGATGTCCGGAACAATATCGACGAGTGTCACGTCCGTAAGGGCCGTGGCGTGCAGTTGCCCGATGCGGATCTTGCGCAACATGTCCCTTTCGTCGCCGGCGACCCCCCCAGGGTAGATTCTCAGCGTAACGCTGCCGTGGCTCAACTCTTTCCACTTCTGGCCCACTTCCAGCATGGCTTCATACCAGGGCGAGCCTTCGGGCGCCACCGTGCCAAGCTTGATGACCTCTGAGAAGGTGGGTGTAACGCCGAGCACGAGCAGATAAACGGATGCCCAAAGGATCACTCTTTTCACGGTTGGGTCTCCTCGTAATCCAGAAAAAGTTCTGCGCTGTGATCCAGCAGCCACCGGGCTTTTTCCTGCGCCAGCATGTTGGCAAGGCGCCATTCGGGCACAGCGTCCGGATCGATGGCAAGGGCCTTGTCCAGGAGCCTTTTGAACATTTTGTAATCTTGTTTTCGCACGGCCACAGATGAGGCCAGGGCAACGTATGGCGAGGCCTTTTCGCCCCGGGTAAGGGTCACGACGCGATCGAAGTGCTCCAGGGCGCGTTGCGCACTGCCGCCCATAGCTTCGGACCGACTCCCTTCGTAGATGAT
This sequence comes from uncultured Desulfobacterales bacterium, assembly GCA_964502635.1. GTDB lineage: Bacteria > Desulfobacterota > Desulfobacteria > Desulfobacterales. The sequence continues at coordinate 4,461 of CAZCXI010000118.1, read as the reverse complement.
AAAAAACTCATGAATCGCCCCCCTGTTAAAATCCTCGTCGAGCGCCAGCGCCCGGCGCATCATGGCCTCCACGATAGGGAGTTCAGCCACCAGGGACATGTTGCTCACATCCGTGGAAATGGCCCCCGCCCAGCCCGCGGCAGCCGTAAAGAGCAGCGCCACATCCTCTGCTGATAAGGCCTGCAGCGTTCGTTGAGGATCTTGGCGCAACTTCTTTTCAAAGTCTGGATAATCAAGGGTCATCCCGGCCATGGCATAGCCTCGTCCTCGCAGATATAGCTTCCTTGCGCGCTGCCTAAGATGCCTGGCGCGCTTGAAATCCACGTTTTCTAACTCATCGGCCCTTGCCTGGATGAACGCGTTGGCATACTTCACAAAGGCATCCGCCGTTGCCAGATAGAGACCGCGGTTCTTTGGTTCGGCGGCCAGCAATGCCTCATAGGTCTTAAGGGCAAACGGTAAGGCTTCGCGAATCAATTCAGGATCATCGTCCTCCATAAACACATTGGACCCCGAGGGGCTTGACAAGAGGCCGGCGACATCTCGGATAGCCGCCCGGCGCAACGGTCCGCACCCGCTTCCCAGCAGCAATACAAAGGCCCAGAAGATACTAAAACCTGTGGACAATACGAGACGTCTGATAAATGCGAAGCCCATAAAACTGGTTCTTCTCCCGATTAGTTGATGCAAAGGGTTCAAGGATTCAAGGGGTCGAGTGCTTTTCTTTCTAACGATTTTACAGCTCCTTATTTGCGATCTCAGGCCGAATCCTTCATCAGGGAATCTTCTTGTTGTTTTGTAAATCTCTAAACATAGCTGATAGAACCTTTGCCAAACCTTTAGTTATTCATAATTCTTAAGCAGTTTCCTCGAACCCTTGAACCCTCGAATCCTTATGCTCCTACCAACTCTTTTGGAGATGGTCCACAAAATTTATCCTGGCATGAAAAGCCGAGAGATGCAAGACCAAGGCCATGAGTGGGGTTTTGAAGATTCCCTGCAGCAAGCCACTGGAAATGCGCTCGCTTTTTCGGTTCGGAACAGATAATATCAGTCTATGAGCCATTTCAAGTCAGGATTTGTTGCCATTGTAGGAGCGCCCAACGTGGGAAAATCCACCCTGTTGAACCAGCTGCTCGGGCAAAAGATTGCCATCACCTCGGAGAAACCACAGACGACCCGCAACCGCATTCTGGGCGTGGCGCATCTGCCCGGGGCCCAGCTGATTTTCCTGGACACCCCTGGTATTCATCGGGCCAAAGGGCCTTTGAATGTGCGCATCGTGGAGGTGGCCCTCAAGGTGTTGAGGGACGTGGACCTGGTGGTGTTCATGACGGATGCAGCCGTCCCGGTTGGTCGTGCAGATCAAATCATCCTCAAGGCATTGAAAGAGAAAACACAGCCGGTAATTCTGGCCATCAACAAGGTGGACCTCGTGAAGAAGAAAAAACTCCTTCCCCTCATCGATCAATGGCGTGGGAGCTATCCCTTCAAGGCGATCGTCCCTATCTCGGCCCAGCAACGGCTCCAGGTGGACGAATTGGTGACAGAGATGGTGGGCGTCCTGCCCGAGGGGCCAAGATATTATCCCGAAGACAGCGTCACGGACATGCCCGAACGTTTCATCGCAGCGGAGATGATTCGGGAAAAGGTATTCCGTCTCACGGGCGAGGAAATCCCCTATGCTGTCGCGGTGACGGTGGAATCTTTCAAAGAGCGTCCCGGCAAAGATCTCATTGACATCCAGGCCACCATCCACGTGGAACGGGAGTCTCAAAAACCCATCATCATTGGCGGGGGTGGGAAGAAGCTGAAACGCATCGGAGAGCAGGCCAGAGAGGAAATCGAGCACATGGTCGGATGCAAGGTCTTTTTGAAGCTATGGGTCCGAGTGCAAAAGAACTGGACGCGAGATGCCGGCGCCATCAGGAAATTCGGATACTGATATGATCCTGTCCTTTCATCCGAACATCGTGACCCACCAGAACATCCTGTGTGCGGGTCGACTCCCCAATGATCAGGATCGAGCCGCAATTTGTCAGGCCCAGGCCGTGATCCTGCCTCAGGGGTGCACTGCAATGCTTTACAGGATGTGCCGCGAGCATTGCCCCCATGTCTTTCCCAACTATGACGCCCGTTTTGATTTTCCGGGAAAGCTTGGCCAGGCCCGGCTGTTTGAAAAAGTGGGCGTCCCTTTTCCACGGACCTACCCTTTTGGCCGGGTGTCTTCCTACCGCGAGCAGCAGCGCCAGAAGGACCCCTGGGGTTTTCCTTGTGTTTTCAAGTTTGACTGGGGCGGGGAAGGAGATGGGGTTGTTTTGCTGAAAACAGCCGACGCCTTGGAAGAGGCCTTGCGGAGGGCGCAGGCAGCAGAAAAAGGCGGCCGAAAGGGCTTTTTACTCCAGGAATATGTGCCTTCCCAGGGGCGGAGCCTGCGCGTTGTCGTGATCGGACGCCAGTTGTTCAGCTACTGGCGCCGGCAACCGGATGAATCGTCATTTCTGACCAGTCTCAAGGCCGGAGCCGTTATTGATCACCGGTCAGACCCGGCGCTTCAGGAGGCAGGCAGGGCCGCCGTAAACAGTTTTTGTACGACAACAGGAATAGACCTTGCGGGGTTTGATCTCCTCTTTTCGGATGATGACAAGGGGACTCGACCCCTCTTTCTTGAGATCAACCACTTTTTTGGCAGACGTGGATTGGGCGGATCGATGAAGTATTACACGTTGGTGGAAAACGCGGTGAGGCTTTGGCTCAAGGGCATCGGGCTAAGCCTTTGAACGTCTCGGCCTTGGCCGTTTTTTCTTTGTCCGTGGTTGTCTCATCTTGGAGGGGGATGCGGGTCGGGGGCGACCTGATACCGGTCTCTTCTGTCTTCGCGGGGGCCGCTTGGCAAGGTTTTCTTCGTACCAATCATCCTCAGCCCATTTGACCTCGATCTTTTTGTCGACCAGTTTTTCCACGGCTTCCAGATAGTAGACGTATTTTTCACAGGCCAGGCTAATGGCCCTGCCAGCCTTACCGGCCCTGCCGGTGCGTCCGATCCTGTGGACATAGTCTTCAGGATCCTGGGGGATATCGTAATTGATCACGATATCGATATCTTCAACGTGGATGCCCCGGGAGGCGACATCGGTAGCCACCAAGATCTCGATCTGTCCCGCTTTAAATTGTTGCATGATCCTCAAGCGCTTCTTCTGCTGCACCGTGCCGGTGGTGCCGACAGCCGCAAAGCCGTTTCCTCTGAGCTTGTGGGCAATCGCCTCCACACCGGTTCGGGTATTGGCAAAAATCAGGATGCGGTGCCAGGTCTCGCGTTTCAGAAGGCCCAGAAGGAGGTTGAACTTCACGTTATTGCCCACATGGTACAGGACATGATCGATCTCTTCCACGGTGATTTGGCGCTCTGCAAACAGTTCTTGCGGGTTGTTCATGTACTCATAGGCCAGCTCCATGACGGCATGTGCAAGGGTAGCGGAAAAGAGCATGGATTGGCGTTTGCCATAACGAGGCAAGCGTCTCAGTATGTAGCGGAGGTCTCTTAAGAAGCCCATGTCAAATAGCCGGTCTGCTTCATCGATGACCAGGATACGCACATTCTGGGGCCGGAAGATTTTTTGCCTCATGTAGTCAATCAAACGACCAGGTGTGGCCACGACGATGTCGACACCGCTGCGCAGGGCGTTTTGTTGCTTCATATAGTCAATGCCGCCAAAGACCGGAAGCACCTTGAATGCCGTATGGCTTCCGAGAAGTCTGGCCTCATCACAGATTTGGACCGCGAGCTCGCGAGTTGGGGCGATGATCAGCGCGCTGGGCCCAGGATCTCTGGATGCGGGTTCCCTGATGAGGCGATCCAAGATCGTAATCAGAAAGGTGGCTGTCTTGCCCGTGCCGGTCTGGGCTTGGGCGGCAATATCACCGCCTTTGAGCGTCAGAGGCAGAGCCTGAGCCTGGATGGGCGTGCACCGCTTAAACCCTGCCGTATCAATGCCCTTCAAGACCTCTTGGGGCAGGTCAAATTCGGTGAACAAGATATCTGTGTCTTCCACGTCAATGGGTGTCATCATATGGAGTCGTTTGTTACACCCTAATTGATCGTAAACAAAATGAAAAACAGGGGTAGAGTTTTAAAATAGTGGTCATTTTTATTATGTTCTCCAAAATTCAATATGTCTTCTATTGATGAGATATAGTGTTAAGAAATTTTTTTCATTTTGTTTACCCCTTGGGAAAGCCGATGCCACCCCATCTTCTTCGTTGCCAAGGGCTCGCGGTAGACGAAACTACAGCTTCGCCCTTGGACGCCTTGAAGCTGGGACACCCTCGACTTTCGATCAATTAGGGTTACATGATGAGAGCGCGAAAATCTTGGTTTTCGTTCATATCGTCTTTTTTGGGTCTTCTCCAATTTAGTTGGAGAAGAGGGTCCAAGGATTCAAGGGGTCAAGGATTCAAGGG
>CAZCXI010000117.1:0-8029 GCA_964502635.1 uncultured Desulfobacterales bacterium | reverse complement strand
CTTCAGATGTTTAGCGTTAAAAAATGCTAACTGTTTGAGGGCGTTAGCCCGAGTTGAGCGCAAAGCTTCACTGCGTGTTAGCGTTTTAGCTAAACATCTTAAGGGCCCCCAAAATGTTCACGGAGTGAGTAAAATCGACTTTTTACGAGTCCATCAAAACTGAGCATGGAAACACACGTATCCCGCGAAGCCCTCCCGCAGTAGAAAGACTTGTCATTGGTCTTCTTATCTCCGAAACGACTTCATGAATCACAATCTTCTCCTCCACCTCTCCAACCTCTTTGACCTTAGCCAGTCTATGAAGGAAATACAAACCGATCACAAAGGCCAGCGAGAAGAAGAAATCCCAGTGCTGGAAGTTCCATGTGTTCAAGCTGACTTCTCCTAGCGGAGACCTCCAGTTTCTATCCTTCTGGCCCTGACTAAAATGTGTAGCCTACCGAAAAATGAAGTCTTCCCGAGCTTTCCCCCTCCTCTGGATCAAGCTTTCTCCCATAGAGAAACCCGATAGGCCCAATGGGCGTCATATACCTTAGGCCCAGACCTACGGAAGTGCGAAGTGGGTCTGAAACGCCAGTGTCGCCAAAGGTATCGGTCAGACGTCCTACATCATAAAAGGCAGCGAGTTCAAGGTTAAAGCCCAGATCGATTCTCGCTTCCAAACTCCCGACTACTGCGGTCCGACCTCCAAGCGGGTCACCGTTGGCATCAAGACGGAGCAGGTTCTCGTCAAAGCCCCGCACATCAGAGATACCACCCAGGAAAAAGAGCTGATCATCCGGGACGGCCTCTTCTTCGTTGAAAGGATAGATGTGCCCTGCCCGGCCGAGCCAGGCGAAGGTCAACCGCCGAAGGGGCGTGACATAGTATCTGAAATCAAAGCGGTATTTGAGAAAATCATCCAATGTGTTCGAAAGGCCTTTAGAAATGTCAACGGATAATGAGGAAAAAATCCCCTTTTTAGGGCGGACAAAGGAATCCCTGGTGTCGTACCGGATCGAAGGGGTCGTCACCAGTATGCTTCTTGGCTCGAATTGATCGTCATCATTGATGTCGAACGCGTTATCCCTTGAATCGGTTCTAAACTGATCTCTTCGTTCAAAACGGCAAGCCAGGCCCGTGGTGACATGTGAGAAGGCCTTTCGGCTAAATCCCACCGACGCACCGTAGATCGTTGTCCCGAAATCCTGATTGAATTCTTCCCTTCGCTCAGCAAAAAGGCCAAAGGCCGCCGAGGTCTTTGTGCCAAACAGCTTCGGTTCCAAGAAGCCCAGGTCTCCCCTATAGCCGATCTCGCTCCATTGCCCTGCCAGCCAGGCGTCCTTGTTCGTCCCAAACAGATTGTGGTCGCCAACTTTTGCAGACACAAAAAGACCTGTATCGGTTTCGTATCCCACACCAGACTCAACAAAGTAAGGTTTTTTCTCCTCCATCTCAACGAACAGATTGATTTCCTCCTTTTGTTCCTTGAGTCCAATGGTCTTGAACTGAACCGTGTCAAAGAGGCCCAGGTTTCTGATGTTTCGTTGTCCTTTCAGCAATCGTACCAGAGAAAAGGGTTGCCCTGGCGCCATGTTGAGTTCCTTTTGAAGGATCTTTTCCCTGGTCCGAAAATTGCCCGTGTAATAGACCTGCCCCATTTCAACGTATGGTCCCTCATCAACGATGTATACCACCCGGGCCTTCGAGTGATCCTTACTGAGAAAAACGTCCCCTTTGACCTTGACATGGGGGTACCCCTTTTCAGAAATCAAGGCAGACAATGCGTTCTCATCACTTTGAACCATGTATTTTCGAAATGGTTCCCCCTCTTTCAGCATGAGGACTCGATAGGCCTCTGCTTCTGAAACAACGGTGATCCCTGTAATCTTCAGTGACGACACCATCGATTGAATGCCTTCCTCAATGTCAAGCTTGATCGAGACATGTCTTTTGTCCTTGCTCCATGTCAAGTCCTCCGACACGCTTGCCTCCGAATACCCGTGCCGGCGATAAAGCGATGTGATTGCATACACGTCCTCGTCCAGCCTCTCCGGCACAAAGACCCCCTTGTCCAGAAATCCCGGCAACCGGGTAAGCATCTGTTTTTTCAACTTGGCACCGTCAAAGGCACGATTTCCTGCCACCTGAATGGCATGGACAACCGAACGGGGCCCCTCATCAATGACAAACCGGAGCCTCCGAACTTTCTGGTCCTCATCGGTCTTTGTTTCTTCTTCGATCCGCACACGCATTTCAAGATACCCCGCCATCCTGTAACGTTCTCTTAACTTTCTCGCGCTCTTTTTCAGTTCAAGATCTTTCTTGTTGCCCTCTCTAAAGAAGACCAGATCTTTCTTCAGGGTGCGATCCCAAAATGCATCATTGCCGACGAATTCTACTTCATATCGACGGCCTTCATCAATCTTCACAAAAACGGAAACGCCATTTATCCCAGATTCCTTTTCCACCTTAGCATCGATCACAGCCTCCGCGTAGCCCTTTTTCCAGTAATATTCGGTCAGGTGCGTGATGTCTTTCTTGAGGCTTCCATCCGAAAAAGCTCCAGCACTGCCGGGCAGGAACGAAACACGCCAGGTTTTCATCTTCAGTTTGAGCCTTGTGTCGGAAAATGCTCGATTCCCGCTGATCTCCAGCCGCCTCAGCCTATAGTAAGCGCCTTTTTCTATGTCGACTCGAATGATGAAATGACCATCTTCTGGATCCTCTCGGACCGTCACCTCCACCTTTGGCGCAATAAACCCTTGCTGCTGGAAAACCTCTGCAACCAAAGCCGCTTGCTTAGGGAGTTCGCCTTGAATAAATACGTCACCGGTATAAATCGTCATGGCGTTAAGGATTTCCCGCTCAAAAAGAGGATACTTTCCGTGTATTTTAATCTCTTTGATCAATCGAAATGGGGTTAGTTGAAACTGGAGTGAGATGCCCTTGTCTTCCTCTTTGGAATCCACATGAATTTCCCCAAACTTTCTACTTACCTTCAATGCCTCGATGGACTCTTGCAGCCGGGCCTCGGAAAACGGCTCCCCCTCTCGAAGAAATATCAGGCTTCGCGCCATGCCGAGCCACTCGGTTTCACCACCCGCGACATCGCGCACCTCCACAAGAATGCTGGAAACCATAGGTGCCGCAACAGATGCGGCCTCTGGGCCTTTGTTCCCTGACGCGGCATGGCCAAGAACAAGGGTTGCTAGAAAAAAAGACAGAAGACGCACAGAAAGCAGGCTCGTCTGAAAGATCTTTGTCCGTGGCATGTGGGTCCTTTTCCTAACGAAACTCAAGCTTGAACTTCAATGCTCCGCCAAAGATGCCCGTGTTATCCTGAAATCCACTCAATAAGATATTCTCAAGGAATTTGTACTCTGCAATGGCACGCTGGGTCAACACGCCGTCCTTGGATTCTGTAGCGTATTTTATGATCGTTCTCTTGGAGAGCTCCTTTCCGATAGTGACTTTCACCCGGTCCGAGGCCGCTCCGCCGGCTTCTCCTTGACTATCCACCTCCAAGATATCAAGCCCCGTGGTCTTCTTGACATCCTCTCCGAATGTTGACGAGAGCAGTCCGGCAACCATTTGCGATGTTGACCGAGGCGTGCCCCCCTCGCCTGCAATCAGCTCATGAGTCGTCCGACCAGCGACAAGAAGCGACAAGATGTCCCCCTCTTCTTCCGAGGGGTTCGAGGTCAGTTTAAAGGCAAGCTCTTCCGGCGTGCCGGAAATGGCTAGGAGGATCGTCCAGTTTCTCACCTCCACTTCGCCTTCTATGTCCAGGGTCGGTTCGGTTCGATAAGGGTTCAAAAAGTCGACCACGCCTTTCTTGACGACAAAGGTTCTCCTGAGGTAGCTGACCGTGCCTGACTCAACATTGGCACGCCCCCCGAGAATCGGGTTGTTCAGTCCGCCTGAGATGCGGATGTCGGGGTTGACATCCAGGTGGGCGAGGTTATTATCCACGACAATCGGGCTCCGGGATTTGACGGCGATGTCAAGACCCGTGTTTTTGAGAAAAGGCTGTGTGATCTCCGACGGCGCAATGGCCTCTTCCCGCCGCTTCTCTCCAATCCGTTGCAGCAGGCTTAGGTTCACATCCTTGTAATACGTTCCTTCAAGAATGACGGCCTCGCCTTGAATCATGGATTGCGCCTCGGTTCCGCGAACTTGAAGTGTGGTGTTAAAAAGCAAGTCCAATGTGTCAGGTATGCGAAAGGGGAGTGCGCTCCCATTAAATCGCACATCCACCTTGTCCGGCTGAAAATGATCCAGGTCGATCTTGCCCGCCAGGTCAAACCGACCGGTATCTAGTTGTCCTTCGATCCCATCGATCATGATGGCCTGGGGGGTCATCTGGATCCGACCGTTCAGATCGTGCACTTTTTGCGACAACTGGGGGACGGTGAAGGCAAGGTTCTGAAGCCCTATCTCGGCCCGGATATCCGGATGAAATCGGGTTCCCCTCATGCTGGCAGATAGGGAAAGATCTCCTGTGATATCAGGAAGGTCCTCCACGAATAGACTCACCAGGGTCAAGGGGACGTTCCCCTCGGCCTCAAAAGCCAGCGTGCCGTTGCGTGCCCCGTGTCCTTTGATGTCCATCCGACCTTCTTTGAGAAGCCGCAAATGCAGTCCAGGGATCGAGATCTCCTCGTCCTTCCATGAGACCTTGAAATCCTGGGTGTGAGCAATCTCTTTTTCTTTGAAAAAAAGATCCAATTTTGAAAGATCAACGGAAGCCTCGCTTCGATCGAGGCCCCCGGCGTTTCCCCTGGCTTCAATTCGGCCACTCAACGTGCCGCTCAAAGCCCCCTGGTCTAAGATCTTGAAGTAGGGGGCCAGTTCGGTATCATCAAACAGGATGGATACCCAAAAGTCCCTTTTTTCTAGATGAAATGTGCCGTTGAGGTCGAAATTCAGGTTTCCCGAAATTCGGGCTAACTGATCATGGAGATCCAGACGGATCTGAACATCGTCTAATGCCTTCCCATTGATCTCCAGCTGATTTAAGGCGATTTCCCCTCTGAGTTTGGGATCTTCAAATGTGCCACTTCCTGAAATATCGAAGAGGAGTCTTCCATCGGCGATCTTCTGTTCACGGACTTTATCAATATGTTCTAAAGCGATCCCTTGGGACGAGACGGTAAACTCATAGGCTTTTTTGAGGGAAAACCAGCCTGTCCCCTCGATCAGCTCCCCTGGGGCCACCGTGATTTGAAGGGGCTCGACGTAAATCCTATCCCCCTCAAGTTTAGACCGCAGTTTAAGCCTTTCGAGTTTCTGCATGCCAAGATCCAAGGCTGATCCGTCAAGGTCCAGAGTCCCTGTTGGATTAGTCATGCTTCCCTCCAGGTGAGCGGTCAGCGCAAGCTTTCCTCTCAGCTTGCCTACAAAATCCTGTATGAATAGGGTGTCTCCTTGAACGTTCGCCTGAAATTTGGGGTCTTTGAGGAGTTGCCCTGTTTTTGGTTCCAGAATTTGGGCTGTGCCCAAGATGCGCAGGAAGGAGTTCTGATTGTGAAGCTCGGCCTTATCCAGATAGACGGTGCCTTCAGAGAATCGAAGGGCAGCATTCAAATCACCCAATCGGGCAGCCTCAGTCGCCAGGTCTTTTCCTCGTAAAGATAAGGCTCCCTCCAATGCCTTGATGCTGCCATTGAGGTTTAGATCTCCATCGATCGTGCCGCTTACGAGTTCCCTTGTTAAGAAGTCTTTCATTTCAACCTGACGAAGGGCCACAGACAAGTTCAGAGGCTGTGTCGGCTCGACCCCAGAAGGGCTGTTGAAAATTTGAATAGAGCCCCCGCCCTGCATAGTAGAGCCCTGATTGACAAGATTAAGCTGAGAGATTTGCATGGCTCCCGATGCATTCAAGCTGGCGTTCAGCCGAACATCTCCGATGGTTATGTCCTGAAAACGCAGTTGGTCTCCCTGTAACTGAAAATCAAAAACCGGCTGTTTGATGACGCCTGAGATATTGGCGGTCAGTCCAAATTCTCCATGCACGTCCTGCACACCAAGAGATGACAACGTGGTGCCAAGGCGTGGCGCCGACAGTGTGAGTGCTGCCGTGACTTTTTCAGAGCCAAGATCAAAATGACCATTTGTGTGAAGATCAATATCGCCCACTTTTGCTACAAGCTGCCCTAATGTTACGACCCCTTGATCAAGGCTCGCCTGAGTTTTTAAGTGGCCATCTACTGGGGTGCCAACCTGACCCGTTGTCAATCGCTCTGCAAACATTTCCAGTGCCAGACGTGCTGAAAGGGTGCGAGGAGAAATGCCTTTTCCATGAACAGAAAGATCCGAGTGAACAATGCCGGTTAGATTGTTGGTGCCGCTGAGCAGTCCCTCAAGCTTTATGTCTTTTTCTTTAAGGGAAAATTGATATGATATCGATTCCAGATCTCTTCTCGGTGCCAGAAACCCGTTGACAAAGGCGTTTCGCAAGTCGGCCTCGCCTTGTAGGTTACAATGTCCGGAAGCGACATCCGCCTGCAAGCTATTCACGGTCAGGAGCCGGTCTTTGAGCTCACCATCGAGGCGGATACGGTCGATCTGCCTTTCTGCAATAATCCCCCCGCCGTAATCCAAGTGAAGACTCACTTCAGGATTATCGAGGGCGCCCCGGGCAGCGACATGGGCCACCATTTGTCCTGTTAGGGTGGGCTCCAAATGGAGGCTTTTTCGCAGTTCAGGAAGGGAAACGGCAATGTCGGATGTGAGGTTTAGCAGGGGTCCCCTGAAAACATTGCGTACGTTTCCAGAAAGGGAAAGCTTGGAAGAAGCGGTGTTGACCTGGAAAGCGGTTAGCTCGACACGGCCCCTTTCAAGCGCTGCCTCCAGTTTGCTTTGGTCGAGTTCGGCCCGAATTCTGGGGTTCTCAAGAGCTGCTTTGCCAATGTGCAAGGTGAGGTTTGCCGACTGTTTGAGCAGGTTCCCATCACCTGTGATACTGATTTCCTCGGCGGCGACGCTTAAATGGCTTGCAAGCGTCTCATAATGAACAGAGCCATTTACGAGCTTGACTGACTTGAGAACAATGTTGAAAGGGATCTGTGCACCCCCCGGCTCGTCTCCCCTTTGCCCTTCACGCTTGGAGGAGACAAATGCCTCCATGAGGTTGATTTGTCCGTCACGGTCCACCCGAATCGTTACCCACGGTTTTTCCAGGATGAGGCTTGAAGCGGCAAGATCGCCCTTCAAAAGCGCCGTCCAAGCGAGGTCAACAAAAAGGCGTTCAAGGCCTGCGAGTTCGTCGTCAGATGGGCCTTTGAGAACCACGTTTCTAAATTCGAAGTTCCCTGTCAGCAGAGAAAAACGACATTTTTCCCATGAGATGGCGCCGGGAATGACGTCATTGACTTTGGCTTGGATGAGGCCTTGGGCATAGTCTGTGTTTAGACAGAAGATCACTCCAGCCAGCAAAAGAATAATCAGACCGAAAAGGACTCCTGTACCAATAAAAACCCCTTTTATTTTTCTCGCCATGCGATGTTCTCTAAGATTGATGGTTTCGTAAAAAGTCGATTTTGCTCCCTCCGTGAACATCTTGGGCACCCTTGAGGTGCTCAGCTAAAATGCTAACACGCAGTGAAGCTCTGCGCTCAACTCCGGCTAACACCTTCAAACAGTTAGCATTTCTTAACGCTGAACACCTTGAGTGCTTTCTCCCCAAAATGCTCAATTTCGCTCATAAAAGACTTTTTACGAAACCATCAACATAAACCAACGCTTCTTTTGATCCATGTTTTGTCTACTCTCGCCGAATTATCGATTTTCCTAACCTCTCTCCTGCCTGGGCGACCCTGACGACCGCCACGGAGCAACGAGAGCGAAGCGCAATTTGACTGGAAAACGGCCCTATGACGGCTCTTTCCAGGAGCCCGACCTTGGTGGCCCCTACGATAAGGAGATCAAATTCCGAGGATCGTTCGACCAGAAAATCCAATGGCGCATCAGACGTCGTCAGCTCAATCTTATAGAGGGCCTTTCCTATGTGCTGCTTGATGGCCTGTGCCAGTATCCTGCTGGAATG
>CAZCXI010000116.1:0-8106 GCA_964502635.1 uncultured Desulfobacterales bacterium | reverse complement strand
CAGATGGGTCAAAAACCTCATATCAAAGAGCGAGGCGAGGTTATTCAAAGGTCTCCTGACAACGAAAAGGCTGTGTAAGCCTATGGCAAACCCTGATCCTACAGACACGCCGGGGCGGTCCATGACTCCTTCCTTGTCCCAAGAGGAGGAAGAAAGGTCGCCTCTGCATGTATCTGGCAGGAGGAAACTTGAGAAGATCTACCCCACATGTCGTTCCATCCTGGATTCCGACACCTGGGACCGGATAGTTGCGGCATGTGGGGCGGACCCGGAATTGTTTTTCAACACGCTTGCAGCCCAGGGGGACGATCTCGTCGTGGCGGCCTTCCTGCCCGAGCTTGCTCGCTTGGAGTGGGCTCTGAGTGGGGTGACCACGGGCGAGATGGAGATCCCGCCGCAAGTCGAACAACTTGGCGTGAACCCCACCGTTCAGTTGCTCCAGCTTTCCTGGAAGAATCTAACCTTGCTTCTGCGTTCCGACAACGACCCCTCATTGCCGACACCGGAGCCGGGCACGGAAACGGTGCAGATCTGGCGCGATCCACAAACCGGTGAAGCAATGATGCAAGTGGCATCTGACGAAGACCTTCTGGTCCTCAAGATGGTCTTGGAGGGGATTGATCCTGAAAAAGTGGCGGCGCTGGGGGCACTGCCGGTAGGCGCCGTGGACGCGGCTGTCGATCGCGCCGTCCGAAGGGGTATCCTGCTGCGACCCGAGTCACGTATTCGGCGGGACCCCACCAGCTTTCCCGTACGACAGGACACGGACGAGTGTTTCTTGTCTTCCCCGGTTTTTACCTTACAGTGGCACATCACTCAGGCCTGTGATCTCCATTGCAAGCACTGTTACGACCGGAGCAACCGATCGCCGCTTAAACTCGAGCAGGCCATTCGAATCCTCGATGACCAGCGCAGCTTCTGTCAGAGCCGGCACGTGAGGGGGCAGGTCACTTTGACCGGTGGCAATCCCCTCCTGTATCCACATTTTTCCGAGCTTTACCGCAGCGCCTCAGAACGGGGCCTTGCCATCGGCATCCTGGGCAATCCCAGCCCGCGAGAGCGGATCGAGGAGTTGCTTGCCATCCAGCGGCCGGTTTTCTTTCAGGTCAGCCTGGAAGGCTTGCGGGAACATAACGACATGATCCGCGGGTCCGGACATTTTGACCGGGTCATCGAATTCCTTGACGTGCTCCGCAACCTCGAGGTGCCCTCCATGGTGATGCTCACGCTCACCAAGGACAACATGGACCAGATCCTTCCCCTTGCCGAGATACTTCGAGACTTGACCGATGATTTTAATTTCAACCGGCTGTCCATGGTTGGAGAGGGCGCCAACCTTCAGCTCCCCACACGCGAGGAATACATCGGCTTTCTGGAAGCCTACATGGATGCTGCGCAAAGCAATCCCACCATGGGCTTAAAGGACAACCTGCTCAACATCCTGCGTTACCAGAAGGGCATCTCCCCTTTTGGCGGGTGTACAGGTTACGGCTGCGGGGCCGCTTTCAACTTTATGGCCGTCCTTTCCGACGGCGAGGTCCATGCCTGCCGCAAGTTCCCCTCTCCGATCGGCAATATGAATAAACAGAGCATTGCCGACATCTATGACTCTGAGATGGCCCGGCGGTATCGTGCGGGCTGTCAGGCCTGTCGATCCTGTGCCATCCGTCCCGTCTGCGGCGGCTGCCTGGCCATCGCCCACAGCTTCGGCCTCAACGTTCTTGAAGAGCGAGATCCTTACTGCTTCATGACGATCTCACAGTAAAGCGGAGACGGAGTGTGTCTTGGCGACCTCTTTGATTAAGTAACCAATTTAACACAAAAAGGTTCCAGGCCGTCACCCGTATGCTGTACGGCCCTGCAGAAACATCTCATCAGCCATGAGTAAAGACCGTCGGTCGATAAGATTGCCTTGGTCGGCTTTGTCTCTGAATATCTTGTTACGCCCGACCCCCCGGATAACAGCATCATACAGGAGACCGGGGCGGCCAAGGGAGCTACTCTAAGCATGGAAGACTATAGGTCAAAAAAGAAATCATATTGCAGGTTATTTCGTTTCTTAAAGACGTCCCGGGTTTTTCGGGTTTTTTCCTTGTCTAGCAAAAAATCAAAGGTCATCATCTTGGTGTCCATGTATCTCTGCAGTTTGGAACGTTGCGGACATGCCAGCTTTCCCCCGGGTGCATCTTTATAGAGATGGGCGGTCTGCCAAATGAGATCATGAACAGCCGTTCTCATGTCGTTTGTGTCGGTTTCTGGTACTTTCACTCGGCTGCCTTAAAACTAACGCCTACAAGCATCCAAAGCCGACGCATCTTCCCAATTATTCCGATATCTGAAAAAATCATACCAGGCCATTTCTTGCTTTGTTCCGTATCTGAGCAACCTCATGCATGCCGTGCCAAGGCTTTTGAGTGCCTCCAAAGCCAGGTTTGTGTTTAATCCCGAGATATCTGGAATAGGGGGCTGGTTGCTGGTTCCAGTGGCCTCAGGGGATATCTCGGATCCCGTGGGTCCATCAAGGTAAGGCAGTTCAATGGTTCCCACGCAGCAATCACTCCCTTCAGAAATCAGTCTGGGAATCTCTGGAACCTTGATATGCGGATTCAAACGATAGAAGGTGCCTGCCTCCATGGCAGCAATAATGGCCCTGCATATTCCCGGACAGCGGGCTAGTATATGGGCCATGGGGCATGTCCTTACGACCTTAATGGCTTTCCCCTTGGTCTCCATGGTCCAGACGCCCTTCACACCACAAAGGGCATCATCGAAGTCCAGAATACGGCCTAAACTCCGGGCATCTTCCACATCAATACCTAAAGCCTCTTTCAGGATGACGGCTCGATCACTGCCTATTTGATACATAACCAATTGCATAGCCTTGATCCCCTTTTTTCCAAACAGCTTCTTGACTGATGGAAAGACTAAGGTCATCAATACGGCCATGATCCTTGTGAAGGATATGAGGGGTCTAACCTGACCTGGTGTTTCAGCCTTTCGGGGCATAAGCAACGTCCTAAACATCTATCAAATCCAATGCTAATTGAGCGGTCTGCTGGGCAATTTCTTTACAAAAGTCCTTGTTTTTTGACGGGGGGGCTTTGGTCAAAATATCAACACAATCCACAGTGCCAAATTGCGATAAGAATTTCTTGTAGAATACGGCCACACGCAAGCTGGTCTTAAAAGAGGGGTGAAGATGCTCATCTTGAAAAACCCTGCCGCCCTCTTTCATGACTACCAGTCCTGCTCTCAAGAGGCTGCTATGCCGGGTTCTCCGCAGTTCCGTACGGTACACTGCGCCCACTGCCAAAACTGCGCCCATGAAAGCACCACATATATCGCCCTGAAATGCTATACCGCCAGAAAATCCACGGGCAATCTTTGAAATGCAACCCAAATCAGTCAAAGACAGACGCTATGGAGGTGTAAACCACTGTCAAGCATCTCATTCCTTTCAGAAAAAAACGCCTGATGTCATAGCCTTCCTTAAACCTCACACCGATGATATCCCTGCATTTACTGCTACCAAAACGTCTTCTAAATCTATGGTAACTCACTGCAGTCAAGGTATAGGCGGTCGTACTCACTATCCCGGTGATACAAACCCAAAGACAAGACCCCTCCAGTGAGGGTGCCGCAGGTATCTCCCTCATGGCCGATACCACCACCCAGTCCCGTAGCTGCCCTGAGTATTTTCCTGTCTTCTAAACCCAGAAGCCACTGGGTTGCCAGCAAAACGGCCTGGGCTCAGGTAGCTCCCCCGAAGACGTATCTTGTGGCTTCGGAAAAGGCCTTTTGTATTCTAAATGCTGCCATAGGTTTGGCCGACGTGCGAATCCGTTTCTAATGCCTTCTTCGTCTGTCCCTTCAACGCCGGCCTTGGTCATCACTTGGCATCGTGCTATTGTGGCACCTCGATAATGGCTCCTGCACCCGCTTCGAGGAAATTTTCACCCCAGGCGTCTCGCAACATGCTCATGGCCCTTTCGCCTGTACAGTGGCTGGGTGCAACCTTTTTCACACCGAGTGCCTTGAGGCCGCGGATGACTCCTTGAATCTCTGCGCTGGTCATGCCTCCTAGGTGAAATCCTCCCATCAACAAATAGACGTTCTCGTTGCAACGCTCTCTCGCTTCTCGCACAACATTGACAACGCCAGGGTGAGCACAACCGGTTATAATCACAAGACCATTGGAAGTTGCCAAAATTAAAGCCTGCTCTTTGATCCAGTCGCCCATTTCCCCGGTTGAGTAAACCGAGTGAAGCCTCCCCGCCCTCCCGGGCGGGGCTTCCCGGTAAGGAAGATTGCCATTTTTGTATAGCTCCCCTTGACCCCGCCCTTCCGGACGGGGCTTGCGGGGAGCAGGCCGGTCAAAGAGCCTCGTAAAATGGGCCACAGCTTTGATTCTCGCACCGTATTTTGTTATTGCCTGCTGGAAAGAAATTGGAAAAGATTCTGGCAAGCAAACAGTGATGTTAGGATCTTGTTTGAGGAACTCCTCCACGCCTCCCGTGTGGTCAGCATGAATATGCGACAAAAAGACTGTGTCTATAGACTTGGGATCTATGTCCATGAGGTTCATATTACTGAGCAGGATTTTTCCGTCGCCGCCGGTGTCAAACAAGATGGTCTGCTCTGTGCCTTCAATAAGGCAGGAAAACCCCCAACTGGTTGTTAGACGGGTGTCGAAAGGTATGTTATTGAAGATGACCGCCACTCTGAAAACACGGGATCTAGTCTGCACATGTCCTCCAAAAGCAAAGCTGGTTGTGAACAAAGCTACCAATATTGCGAGACTTTTTGTAAAGATGGCGTGCTGCATGATGCACCAATTTAATCCTCGGCTGCCGGAACGGATGAATACCCTTTCTCCATTGACGGCACGTGCTCACACTCAGCGACACGGTCTTTGCCCGTAAGCACTGGCCTGAATCTCTTCAAGGGTTTCCCGATAAACGCTTACCAGCGGTCCTCCCAGCTCAACGGCCCTGTGGGCGGCATCCAGCGCGGCTTGCTGTTTTCCCCGCTTCCAGAGAACATGGGCCAGGTTGTTAAACGTCGACCCATGGGTAGGAAACCGATGAGTCGCTACCCGGAAAGCACCCTCTGCGGATTCTATATTCCCCACTGCATAATAGCTGTTTCCCAACCCCATGTAGGCAGCCAGATTGTCAGGCCAGCGGGTAAGCGCGTTCTTGTACCCTTCCACGGCAGCCTGCCATTGCCCTGCCTTTTCAAGCCCCAGTACAGCGGAAATATAGGCATCCTCTGTAGCGGTGGCGGGGAACCGGGCAGGGGGCAACACCAACAGGCCCCAGTGATCACTGCGAGCCCACGTCCTTTCAAAAACCTTGATGGAAACACGCTTATACGGAATAACGCCTGAATGGAGAATCACAATCTCTTCATTGGCATCATATCCGACCACCACTGCATAATGCCAGACCGGGTACCACGAAAGTCCAAGATTCTGCAGTACGATGACAGGATGCCCGGCACAGACTTCGGCAAGCAAGGTCTGCGGGCCTGAAACCGGATAGGCAACCCTGCCATGGCGGCGGGCTGAGCCTATCATAGCCGACTGAAGGCTGCCTTTGCGCGAGGCTGTGAAAACCTCTGGGGCCAGTGTGTCGGGATCTGCCGAGACTCCGCTCCACGTGAACGCCATCGCAAGTGCTGCAGGACCGCACTGAAAGGCTTTCTGGGAATAGAAGGGGGCCGAATCGAGTTGACATCTTGCGGGCAGATTGGCACCGGCCTGCACCCATGGCCGGTGCATCGCACCGCCGCAGCCGATGAGCATCAGATGAACAATCAGAAGGAGAATGATACGGTCGGCCCGGCCCGTGCCCCATGGCCAGCCGTCGGGCTTTGAGCCGAAGTCAGGTCCTCTAACGGACATGCCTCTTTTTTACAAAAGTGAAAACATCCGTATATCCCAGTATGTCTGTAATCAACAAGACAATAAAGACGACCAGGGCGGCACCGATGACGACACCCAGGCCATCGCCTCCAGCAGGAAGTTGGTCCAGCTTTTCCACAAGACGCACCGCCTCTGCGTCAGACAGGGCATCGACCCGTGCTTTGGCTTCTTGTGCACTGACGCCTTGCGCCCTCAACGCTTTGCGTATCTCCTCTCGATCCAGGATCTGTTTCACCTGTTGACGGGCTTCGTGTCCCCGAGCTGTCTCAATGACCGTTTCTGTCCCAATCAATGCCGCCAGACAGGACTGATATGGGACGACAACGAACAACATGGAGATGATCACAACAACGCTGACAGGTTTAACCGTTTGACGCAACATGCTCATCGGTGCCTCCTAGAGTCTCAATGGATGCCGTCATGTCAGGCAATCCTGGGTTACTTTTACTTCCCTGCTCGTTCCCGCCGTATTGATTGTCGTTTCGTCAGGCGCTGTCCAGGATACATGAACACGCCTCCTGAAGTGTGAAGCCTCCCCGCCCTCCCGGGCGGGGCTTCCCGGTAAGGAAGATTGCCATTTTTGTATAGCGCCCCTTGACCCCGCCCTTCCGGACGGGGCTTGCGGGGAGCAGACCGGTCAAACTGGTCTTGCTGTGACGGTGAAGCTGGATGGGGAATATGCCTGAAATCATCGAATGGGTCAACCCATATCCGCCCACAGGAATAACGCCTAACAGATTCTCCTCTTCCATGCGATTTCCGCCCTTCCCTTCCCGCAAAGTCAGCTTTCACATCGGTCGTGCGACGAGTTTTCATGCGAGTTGTTTACCAGCGCCTGGACCCGGTGAGACGCCGTAAATTTCTTCAATTCGCATAATAATCGCCCCTTTGGACTTGAGGGGGAATCCCACCTTGACGCTTAGTCCATTGATCCACCGTACCGTCTCTTCATAACGTTGGCCGCTGGTTTCGATAGTGACAGTGCCTTTTAACTGATACCCTTCGTGTCCTTCCCAATAGGTCACTGACACACGAGGATTTGCTTTCATGTTGGCCAAAGTCTTATTGAAGAACTGGTCAGAGATGAGTATGGTCTCACTATCTATGATTTTCTTTGCGCCAACCGGAACGGCGTTGGGTGTGCCGTCTAGGGTTGACGTGGAAAGGACCACGGTCGGAACGCTGTTAAACAGCTCCTTCATTCGCTCTGTCATTTGGGCCATATCCATGACCTCCTTAGCAGGTGGCTATGCTTCCGTGTCACGATGCCTCTTTTGGCCTTAAAAAAACAAGGATCATTTTCAAAAGAGTTGGAGTGATCCTGAGGGTTCAAGGGTCCAAGGATTCCAGGGTTCAAGTAAAATGCTGAATGCTTTCATCTGGTTTCAGGTTCAACCTAAGCCCTTTTCCATGTGTTTAGAGATCTGTTTATTTGGCAAAACCATCCGCAAGTCGGGGAACGCGGCAGGATATTGATATGAAGGTGCAACCGACGCTGTCCGATCCTGTTCGACAGCCAAGCAGGCTTGTTTCGAGCAACGAGTCCAATTCCTTAACATGCGGATATGTAAACATCCTCGGCCCCTGGACCCCTTGAACCGCAAAAGCGAGCGCATTCCCCGTAGCTTGCTGCGGGATTAACGAGCGCATCCAAAAAAGTCAGCGTTCCTTACGGTCGAAGATTCCCTGTAGCTTGCTACAGGGAGCTTCAATCCTTGAACCCTTTTCTCCAACTAAATTGGAGAAGAGCCAAAAACAATTACAGGGTCTATTTGAAGCCTCATTTTAAGATCATTGCTTTTCGTATCAGTCCTTAGTGCGGCCCCAGTCTCATTCTCTATAACATGCGGCTCACCGGTGAGGGAGGCAAAGTGGCCTAAGTCCCTGTGCGGCAGCCTGTTCGGTGTGATTCATGATCTTGGCTGATAGTGCCTTTGAAGCCAGGAGGCCAGCCCATCCAGCCCAGGAAACAGCATTCTTTCCGTTATGTTTGCCTGATCCAGTTTGTCTCTGATCTCCCATTTCAGTTCCTTTGGAATGATGATGCGTCTAAAAAGCTCTGGGTGCTCGGTCAACCAATCTTCTAGACTTGCGTTTGGGCTTGACATGAAAGAGAATAGCGCAAACTGGTTAACTATTCGTGCATCTATTGATGGTGGCTCAAAAAAGGCAACAAGTAC
>CAZCXI010000115.1:0-8340 GCA_964502635.1 uncultured Desulfobacterales bacterium | reverse complement strand
ATCGGCCAAATCTGAACCAAATCTGAGCGCCAATTCTGCGAACTTATTTTTGCGCAAGCCCTTAGCGTTATCCATTGAGCTTTTTGTTCGATTGACGTAATAAGCAGTTGAGCAATACTGCCATGATTGCCCAAAAAATCCCCGAGAAGTTGGTGGAGATTTGCTCTGAACGCGAGACGTCGACCATAGGATATACGTATGATAGATACATTGGTACTGGGCATTGTTCTTGGTCTATCAGCGGGACTTGCGCCCGGGCCGCTTCTTGCGTTCGTCATATCCCAAACACTCAAATACAACATTAGGGAGGGACTTAAGGTCGCTCTGGCACCTCTCATTACAGACTTGCCTATCATTTTGATCACCTTATTCTTGTTAGCCAAACTATCCAACTTTAAGATGGTCTTGGGCGTGATTTCCTTCCTGGGTGGGGCATTCATATTATACCTATCCTATGAAACTATTCAGACCAAACCTCTTCAAGTGGCGTATCAAGATGCCAAGCCTCAATCACTCAAGAAGGGTGCTATGGTCAATGCCTTGAATCCGCATCCTTACTTGTTCTGGTTCAGCGTCGGGTCACCAACCATGCTCAAGGCCCAAACGGCAAGCAGCCTGGGTGCCGCGGCGTTTGTTACAAGCTTTTACTTGTGCCTTGTCGGGTCCAAGATATTCTTGGCCGTCGTTGTTGGCAAGTCCCGAACTTTCTTGGAGGGCCGCATCTATGTCTACACCATGCGTGTCTTGGGGGTGCTGTTGTTTGTCTTCGCGTTGTTACTTTTCCGCGACGGACTGAGACTCATTGGCATGCCAATATGACCGGCACTCTTGGGGCATAACCGGTAGACTTGTGGCGCCATAACGTCTATGATCGCGGGTGAACCGAAAAAGCGAGCGCATTCCCCGTAGCTTGCTGCGGGGTTAGCGAGCGTATCTAAAACAGTCAGCGTTCCTTACGGTCGAAGATTCCCTGTAGCTTGCTACAGGGACCTTCAATCTTGGTCATTTTTGAAAGCTAACAGAATCTTCACACAATTCTCATGGAATTCTAACAGGCCCTTATTAGTCTGTTACTCATGGAATTCGTATTTCTTGTAGCAGAATATTTTTTGCCGTATGGGAAAACTTGTTGAAGCTGCAGTTTTCAGACAAATTAGCCGCAGACAAACGCAGACAAATGGATGACCCTGTGAGAAGGATGACATGATGGCAAAAGAAAAGATCCTTGCCGTAGATGATGAAGAAGATATCCTGGAGTTGCTCAGATTCAATCTTTCAAGAGAGGGCTGTCAGGTCTCCTGTGCATCATCCGGAGAGGAGGCGCTGCGCCTTGTGCAATCTGAACTTCCGGACCTTATCGTGCTGGACCTGATGCTTCCGGGCATAGACGGCCTGGAGGTCACAAGAGGGCTGAAAAACGACCCCAACACCAAGAATATCCCCATTGTGATGCTAACGGCCAAGGGCGAGGAGGCAGATATTGTGGCAGGCTTGGAACTTGGTGCTGACGATTACGTGACCAAGCCGTTCAGCCCGCGAATCCTGGCAGCCAGGGTTAGAGCCGTGCTGCGCAGAAAGGTCAAAGAGGCACCCGAGGAAACCTCGGTGATTCGCATTCACGATCTTGTCATTGATCCGAGGCGTCACGCGGTGCTGGTCAACGGCGAGTCAGTTCAGTTGACTTTTACAGAATTTGGGATCCTCAATTATATGGCCAGGAGGCCGGGATGGGTATTCACTCGTTATCAGATCGTCGATGCCGTTCGAGGTGAGGATTATCCTGTTACTGACCGTTCGGTAGATGTCCAGGTTGTTGGGCTGCGGAAAAAGCTGGGGGTTGCGGGCAAGTATATTGAAACGGTCCGGGGTGTCGGGTATCGATTCAAAGAGTGAGCACATGCGAAAAAGGAAAAGATTGCTCTGGCAGCTCTATCCATCCTACCTGGTGATTACTCTCGTCTCTCTGCTGGCCGTAACATGGTATGCCTCCAAATCCTCGAGGGATTTCTTTCTGGAACAAACCGCCGCCGATCTGGAAGCACGGGCCCGCCTTTTTGAAGAACAAGTCTCGGAATATCTTAATCCGCTGAGAGAAAAAACCGTTGACCTGCTGTGCAAGAGAGTCGGCAAGCCAGCTTCAACCCGTATCACCGTCATACTTGCCTCTGGTAAGGTCGTCGGCGATTCTGACGAAGATCCGGAGAGGATGGATAATCATGTGGATCGGCCGGAAGTCATCAGGGCCTTGAGAGGATCTTCCGGCAGGTCCAAAAGGTACAGCCGAACCCTGGAAAAGAACATGATGTACGTGGGCATACCCATCAAGAAAGATGGCCAAACCTTTGCGATTGTCCGTACGTCCATTCCGGTAAACGCCATAGACGTGGCCATCAGAAACATTCAAATCAAGATTGCTGTTGCAGGTCTTGCTATCGCCGCCTTAGCTGCGATGCTCAGTTTTCTCGTCTCTCGCCGCATTACCAGGCCCATTGAGCAGATCAAGAGTTGGGCGGAATCCATTGCTCGCGGGCAATATCAGGTCAGGCCACCAGTCGGTGAATTGGACGAGATTGGAGCCCTTTCCGACGCGGTGAATCAGATGGCCGTTGAACTGCGTCAGCGGATGGATAACAGCCTGCGTCAGCGGAACGAAATGGAAGCGGTGCTTGCCAGCATGGTTGAAGGCGTTATTGCAGTGAACATGGAAGAGCGGATTATCAGCATAAATCAAGCCGCAGCCCGAATGTTCGCATGTAATCCATCTGCCGCCAAGGGCCGCACGATCCAAGAGGTGGTCAGAAATGTTGTCTTGCACGAGTTTTTGAGAGATACGTTGTCCAGCGAGGAGCCCGTCGAAAAGGACATCGTGCTGCACGCGGGCGATGAACGCTTTATCAACGGACATGGCACGGCACTCTGCGATGCAGAGGGTGAGCGGATGGGCGCACTCATTGTATTAAATGACGTGACACGGATTCGGAGACTTGAGGATGTTCGCCGAGAATTTGTTGCTAATGTTTCCCATGAGATTAAAACCCCGATTACAGCCATCAAAGGATTTGTAGAGACGCTGCGGGACGGTGCGGTGAAAAACCCGGATGATGCAGAAAGATTCCTGGGGATCATTGAGAAGCATGCAGAGCGCCTCGAAGCCATTATCGAAGATCTTCTCAGCCTTTCCAGGATCGAGCGGGAAGCTGAACGAGGAGAAATTGCTCTTGTCGACGGCCAGGTGCAGGACGTTGTCCAGATGGCGGCCCAGGTTTGCGAGATGAGCGCAGCGGCCAAGAAAATAAAGATCGAGCTTTCTTGTGATAAAGATCTCGCCTCAAAGATCAATGCACTACTTCTTGAGCAGGCCATCGTGAACCTCCTTGACAATGCTATTAAGTACAGTGATGAGGGAAGCATCATTCGGGTGGAGGTTACTCAAACGGCCGATGAAATCACAATTGACATTCGGGACCAGGGCTGTGGCATTGCAAAAGAACACCTACCCAGGCTATTTGAGCGGTTTTACCGGGTAGACAAGGCAAGAAGCAGACAACAGGGGGGAACCGGACTCGGCCTGGCCATTGTCAAGCACATTGCCCAGGCCCACGGCGGCAGGGTATCGGTTGAAAGCATGCCGGGCAAGGGGAGCACTTTTTCAATCCACTTACCCATGGCATAGCGTTTTGACAGTTAGGACACAGCCAACCCGAGGACCAATGCTTTTTTCATCATAATTGATGGTTTCGCAAAAAGTCAATTTTGCTCGCTCCGTGAACATTTTGGGTGCCATTGAGGTGCTCAGCTAAAATGCTAACACGCAGTGAAGCTTTGCGCTCAACTCGGGCTAAGGCCCTCAAGCAGTTAGCATTTCTTAACGCTGAACACCTCAAGTGCTTTCTCTCCAAAATGCTCAATTTCGCTCACAAAAGACTTTTTGCGAAACTATCATAATTGGCCAGCCTCAACGGCTGGTATGGAAGGGACATGGTAGCGCCATCAAAGATCAAGGCCCTTTTCTTGTGTACGGGAAACTCGTGTCGGAGCCAAATGGCGGAAGCGTGGGCGAGATATCTTAAAGGAGATAGGATTGAGCCCTATTCTGCAGGCGTTGAACCCCACGCTGTGGACCCAAGAGCGATCAAGGCTATGGCAGAAGTGGGCATCGATATCTCCGGTCAAAAGTCAAAATCCATAGATGAGTTTGGAGACGTTGCATTTGACTATGTGATCACACTCTGTGATCACGCCGCACAGTCCTGCCCGGTCTTTCCTGCCAAGACCAAGGTCATACACGTGGGGTTTGAAGATCCGCCGAAGTTTGCGGCAGATGCCGGCGATGAGGAGGAAGCCATGGGCCACTATCGCCGAATCCGAGACGACATCAAGAGATTTGTGAAGCAGTTGCCTGAGGCATTGCTGGATACACATGAGTAAAATGCCGGGCGGTTAATTTCACCAAACGGCTTCGATACCCTATCAGAGCAATTGTAGTAGTACTCCGGTGCAAACAGCGATGACTAAGATAGCAAAAGCTTTTGCCAGTCGACTGACCCAGCGGCCGAACTCTTCGACAAGCTCTTCATCCCAGCGTTGCCATTGGTCCACGTCGTTGCTTGTCTTCCTCTGGTCTGACATCCTCGTGATGTCTTCTGCAATTGTACGACAGAGATCCATAGCGGTCCCTCCTTATTGAAGATTGGCCCTAATTCTCTCTGAGCCATTTATCCCTGTTGATTTGTTTGAAGTTTAAGTCTCTATTGTTTGCCGTTTATTAGGATTCTGCGAGTTTTTTGTATCCTCCATGACGACCTTAACACGGTTGACCGGCAAGGTGGATGGGTATCCTGCTAAACCACTTCTGCTGCGTATGCCTCACAGACTTGAAGGAACTGGACATTTCTCACGAATATCTAACAGTATTGTAATAGTCGTCTAACTATCTTTGCACATCATAACGCATGGAGAGATGGATTGTGTGTTTGTGAAAGGTTTTGGCACTTAGATCTCAGATCGCTAACGGATGGAGGAAAATATGGCAAAGGAAAGACACGTCGACAAACTGATGTCGGTGTTCAGTATCATGATTGGCAAGGACCTGGGTCTGCCGGAAAATGTATCCACTCAGGTTGTGTTTGTGTACAACAGAAAGGCAAATGTTAAGGAATTCAATCTAATAGACAAGGAAATGAACGAAGATATGACTAGGAGGATTACATCGTGGTTGGAGAAAAATGTGGATGTACACGATGTCATTCACGGCTTGAAGTCGAAGGGAATGGGTTTGTTGAGGCCAATGTAACAACAAAGGAATGGTGACATGGAAAAGCAAAAGAGAATCGCTTTGGTTGCTCATGACCAGAGAAAAGAGGACTTGTTGGGTTGGGTGACGTACAACGCTGAAGTACTGACCCAACATCGGCTATTTGCCACGGGAACAACGGGCAAGATCATATCTGAGGCATGTTCACTGGAGGTTCACAGACTGAAAAGTGGTCCACTGGGTGGCGACCAACAGCTGGGTGCCATGATAGCCAACGGCGAACTGGATATCTTGATATTTTTTTGGGACCCGATGACACCACATCCACATGATGTAGATGTCAAGGCACTGCTCAGAATGTCCGTGGTCTATAACCTGCCGGTTGCTTGCAACCGGTCAACCGCGGACTTTCTCATATCAAGCAGATTGTTTGAGGAGGAGTACGAAGCTATTATTAAAGACTACACGAAACAGATAGGAAGGCAAGGATGAAAAAGATTCTCGTTATCGATGATCAGCAGTGCATTCGGGAGCTCGCTTCTGAGGAGCTCATCTCTGAGGGATACCGGGTGCACAGCTTGGGAGACGCCAAGTCAGTTAGGGTCAATCTGAGATTCTCAAAACCGGATCTGGTGCTTCTCGATTTGTATCTGGATGAAGCTGACGGATTTGGCGTGCTGCACGACATCAAGGGACAATATCCTAAGATACCCGTTATTATCTATACCGCTTATGACAGCTATAGGGAGGACCTGCGCGTGTCCAGAGGCGATGGCTATGTGATAAAGAGCATGGCCTTTGACGAACTGAAAGAAAAGATAGCCGACGTCCTAGCGCGACAACAGGCCATTGAAGCGGCAGGGGACGCACGGCCAAGTTATGGGAACCGCCGTGTAGCCTTCGCGTCTTGATAGCCTTTCGTGAGGTTTGTCGGATAACACACGATGGCAAGAGCTAGGTTCCAGACGGTGAAGACATGGGATGGAACATCAGAGGTCAGGGAATGAATACGTATGAATGGGCGACCCTACTTCTTTCCTCTTTCTGTTTCTTCCTCGACAT
This sequence comes from uncultured Desulfobacterales bacterium, assembly GCA_964502635.1. Lineage (GTDB taxonomy): Bacteria > Desulfobacterota > Desulfobacteria > Desulfobacterales. Next base: position 2,024 of record CAZCXI010000115.1, on the reverse strand, counting down.
TTCGCATAGACAGGGTTAACGCTGGAAGACTACGGGTTATTATTGAAAGCCTCCACAGCCGTTTGTATCACGTTCATAGCTTCGTTTGCCTCAGAAAAGCCTCGGCTTTCCATCTTTCCAGCCCCTTTATAATTGAGGAACCATGTTTCGACAATGGTCGTGACACCGGGAAACCTGGTGTCTAATTCCTTTATGCTGTCGACTTTGTACAGGGGGCTTTCTTTGGCAACCGCAATGATCTTGTCATCTTGCTCTCCCCGGTCGAGCAGCTTCAGTACACCCAGGACTTTGGCTTCTACAACAGACCCGCGGGGAAGCGCTCGACCGAGAACCAACACATCCAGAGGGTCGCCGTCACCGCCGAGTTCCTTGGGCAGCAAAGTCCGAGGGATCATGCCGTAGTTTCCCGGATAGCCCAGGTACTTAACAACGCGGGGTTTGCCCTTCTCAAACTCCCACTTGAGTTCACCGTGGGGCTTGCCGACTTCCCATTTTGCTGTTGTGCCAGACGGTATTTCAATCACGGCGTTTATTGTTCCCTCAGGATTCAGGGCCGGAAATCCGGTCAACAAACTTTTGCCGCCAGCGATCGTATACGCATCAACAACAGTAAGTCCTGGAGCGATGTTCGCTCTTGGCCCCTGGTTCGAAAGGCATGAGACGTTGGAGAGGCTTACAATCAGAATGAACCACAATGGAAAAGCTCTTTTCATGATATTTTCCTTCGAAACAGGTCTCTTTGAACGGCAAATGCGAGCGTATTCCCTGTAGCTTCATGCATGCAGTTTCAAATTGGTTTAACTAAACACCCCCAACATCGTTGCAAATACTACCAATACTAAGAGACCGACAACCCCGCAGACAATACAGACGGATAAAAGTAGCTTCCAGTCCCATTGGTTCATCTTCCAAACACCTCCTTTCCGTACATTAGCGTTGATGCGCGGCACCACTTGAGAGCCTTGACCGGCCTGCTCCCCGCAAGCCCCGTCCGGAAGGGCGGGGTCAAGGGGAGCTATACAAAAATGGCAATCTTCCTTACCGGGAAGCCCCGCCCGGGAGGGCGGGGAGGCTTCACTTTGCCAACGGCGTCAATATTCATCGGGAAGGTATTTCACAAGGTCTCGGACCAGCAGTTCATTATGGTAGCGAAATAGCATTAGAAGGATTCTCTCTTCAACGCTCCTGTCAGACCAGTCTCTTTTTTGTGCCTCCCCATCCAAATCCGCCACACAGCCTTCTTTGTCTTCAACGCCTAGTCGAGACCACCAATGATCCAACCAATCATTGAGTCTTTGAACGTCATCAGAGTCGTTAAAATTATACCATTGCCCTAAATCCGGCACAATCGCATCACGTCGCCTTATTATTTCTTCGATATTCAGCTCGTCGTGCCCACAGCTGGAGCATTTTAGTTTCGTTGCTTTCAAGCCTCTCTCCTATCCTATAAGAAAAGGGGGCCCTGGTACTCAGGGTGCACGCCGCAAGGCAAAAGCTCACTTGCCCATGAGCTCGAAAATATAGACGCGAACGGGACGCCTGCAAATGACATCATTCAGGATGCCCGCACGCTATACAACATATTGTCGTTCGAATCGGTTGTGCATCATTGAACGTGCCAGCCGCGTGATTTTCGGTTTCTTTAAGCTCTCAAATATAAAGCACAGCTTGACCAGATTTGCAAGTCCCGGAAGCCAGCTGGTGAGGGCCTTCTTAGTGCCCACATCCCGGAACGTTGTCCAGATCCTGGAAACTTCATTCGTACTCGTTCATTGAATTCTAACTCTTCTCTAACTCGAACCTAACAATCCAGGCTTACCATCTAACATGAATGCTGAGCTTCGCTCTCCTCGCTCGCAGTGATGGAGGCACGCTGTTGGACGTTTAGACGGGTGTCTCCGCCTCATTCTCGGCCCACCTTGGCCTGTGGATTTGGAAGGCAAGCCGAACTGTCTGGGTCAGCGGACAGAGCAGCATCGGCGGGGATCAGCGCTTGGTGTGACCACATTTATTCCCTGGACTAT
>CAZCXI010000114.1:1638-8404 GCA_964502635.1 uncultured Desulfobacterales bacterium | reverse complement strand
GACTTGGGCGTGTCGTTCAGATCGCTCGTCCAGACATCACTGACCTTCACCTTGGCAGCATCCGTTGGCGTTCGATACCATCTTAGTTCGCCGGTCTCGTGGCAGCCGGCGCATACGTGGTTCACCGAAACATCCGCAAATGCCTCCGTAAATACCCCGCAGACCATACTACCATAACGGCTTTGCTCACGCATAGTCGTCGGTGTAGAACCGTCTGCCATATACCATTGAAAATCAAGGGCAGGCACCTTGTCGCTGGTGCCCGATGTGCTCATGAGTTCCCCGTGCCGGATCATAGGTCCTGTGGGGGATCCATGCACTTGATGGCAATTGACACAAGTCATAGCAGAATCTATGCAATTTCCTGAACTGCATCCAACGCCATCAAAGTCAGAGTCTGTATTGAGGAAGTATGGCCACCACTCGAGGTGCGTTCTGTGGAATTGGAATCCCTTCTGCTCATCTCTGAAGTTGCTTTCCGGACCAGTGATGTCGGTATAAATGTGGCAACTGGTGCATAACCTGAAAGCTTCCGGATGAGACTCGCCATTCCTGGGAATGGACATGTTTTTGTTCAGCCGGTAGCCGTTGCGGTAGCTTCTGTCCGGCTTGGAACTTGTCGCCTTGTAGGTTCGCGGCCGCCCGTCCGTATGCAGCACTGTCAGATCATGGCAATCCTCGCATAGAACAGCATACTGCCCATGGCCAGACGTGCTGTAGCCATAGGTTGTGTTATCCCCCATGACATTAGGCGCAGAAACCCCGTTGACAGCACAAGTCCCGTCATCATGACAGGTGGCACACCAGTCCTTTTTTCTCTTTCTGAGCTTGTTGCCTCCATTCTTATAATTATAAACACCTTTTTCCCAGTTTTGCTTGGAACCGACGGCTGGATCATCTATCCCCTCGTATTGCCCGTCCGGGCTATGACACGGATTGCAAACCTCTGTCTCGGCCAGAGGGTAACCGTCTGCAAAGAGACTAAAATCCGTCGACAGATGACAAGCCGTGCAGTTGTCTTCTCCCAGTTGAGGCCCTCTTGGATCGGTCCAGTGGGTTATGTGCGACTGAGAACCGACAAATCGCGGCTCAAAATAGTTGATGATGTCGTCAGCAAAATGTGGGTGACAGGCTGTGCAATTCTGACCGTCAAAATGGCTGGTTCCGTCCCCTATCGTGTTGTGATAAGTCACCGTAGCAGGATGGCAGACTTCACAGGGTCCGTCCAGCTCCGAGTCGTCGCCATCCGCCAGGGTGCCGTCGGCGGGAAGTGCGCTGGACCATTGCGTGAATTTAACCGGTGCAAGGAGTGTCCCTGGAGGCCACTCGATGGTTGATCTCACCCAACGCAAGTTGTCCAGGGCCGGGTTGTCATAAGAACCGCTGATAAAATCATGGCAGACCGCACAGCCGTCAGTGGTTCCCGGAATGCCAAAGTGACCGAGAGCACAAACAGTATGCGCATCTATCAGCGTCAAGACCGGCAGAATAACAAATGCTAGCAGTAGCAATCTAGGCCCGGTCAGTGTCTTCATCTTTCTCCCTCACGTCAAAGGACGATAGATTTGTAAAAAGTGTTTTGCGAACGACATTGAGCATTTTGGGAGAGAGGCTCTTGAGATATTCAGCGTCAAAAAATGGTAAGTGTTTGAGGGCGTTAGCCCGAGTTTTAACATTTTAGCTGAATCTCTCAAGGGCCCCCAAAATGTTCACGGAGTGAGCAAAATCGACTTTTTATGAAACCATCAAGGATCTTGCCCGGTAAGAAGAATAATATCGTCCCATCGGAAATCCACATTTCTCCCAGGTCATGGCTGGTGGCGTCCACAAGCGTCAGCCTTTTGGCTCTTTCCCCAGCATGGCCTCTTGATACAGGGTTATATCAAGGAATATGCCAATTGCTCTTTAAAGAGAATATGTAAAAGCATTATAGATAGTTAACGTGTATTGCCAATATCCCATTCTGGAAGGTTCCGGAAGAACGGCCACCCTTTTGGAAAAAAATTGCACTTTTCAGGAAAATGAATGATAAAAACTTTCCCACTGATGTCTGATGGGTTGGATTTGCAGATTGGGAAAAGAAATCGCATCTTGAACGCCGGGTGGCGCAGACAATCATGTGCGACACCTTGCAATGACTGATAAGGGTCTTATTATTATTTTTGTGGGGTTGATCGTGTCCTTATGAAGACCATTTAGGAAGGGCCACCGATCAGGGTATGGAAATTGCAGTCGCCCTTCGGGCAACCAGGACAGAAAGGAGCTGATGCTTTGAAAATCCCAGTTGTAAAGAATATTCTTGAGGCGAACGAGCGAATCGCGCAAGAGAACCGAAAGCTATTTGAAAAGGAAAAGGTGGTGGTCATCAACCTCATGAGTTCACCTGGCTCTGGGAAGACATCTTTGCTGGAGCGCACTATAGACGCTGTGCAAGCCGACATTCGGATGGGCGTGATCGAAGGCGATGTGATGTCCACAAGAGATGCCGAGAGGATAGCGCAGAAGGGCATCCCGGCGGTTCAAATCAACACGGGCGGGGCCTGTCACTTGGATGGGAACATGATACGAAATGCCCTCTCCAGCTTTGATCTGTCACAGCTTGATCTCATGGTGGTTGAAAACGTGGGCAACCTGGTCTGCCCTGCCGAGTTTAATGTGGGCGAAGACCACAAGGTGATGATCCTCAGCGTGGCAGAGGGGGCAGACAAGCCTGAAAAATATCCTCTCATGTTTCACGAATCGAGCGTTTTGCTCATTAACAAGATAGATTTGTTGCCCTATGTCGATTGTAGCGTGGAAGAGATCCGGGAGATTTCCCTGAGGATCAATCCCAATTTGGAGATTTTCGAAGTGTCCTGTAAAACAGGAGAAGGCATTGATCAATGGGCCGGGTGGCTGTCGAAACAGATCAAGAAATAGGAAAAAAGGGCGTTAGGACGAGGATCAAGGGGATCGTTCAGGGTGTTGGATTTCGGCCCTTTGTTTACAACCTTGCCCGCACCAACGGCCTGAAAGGTTTTGTGTCCAACACGTCAGAGGGTGTTTATATTGAAGTTGAAGGGCCTCCCGAGTTCCTGGATGCCTTCCACCGGGCCATTGTCGATGAGAAGCCGCCTCTGGCCCACATCACGTCCGTGGATTCCGTCGAACAGCCGCTCAAAGCGTATGCGGACTTTACCATCCATAAAAGTGAGACACAGGAACACCGAAAGGCCCTTATTTCGCCGGACGTGTGCGTTTGCGATGATTGTCTGAGGGAATTGTTTGACCCGAAGGACCGGCGCTATGGTTATCCCTTCATCAATTGTACGAACTGCGGCCCCCGGTACACCATCATCATGGATATCCCCTATGACAGGCCTTCCACGGCCATGAAGGCATTCAAGATGTGCCCCCCTTGCGAGGCGGAATATCATGACCCGACCGACCGGAGATTCCATGCCCAACCCAATGCCTGTTGGGATTGCGGGCCCGTTGTGCGCCTCTGGGATCAAGGAGGCCGCGAGATGCGGGTGCCCGACCCGATTGAGGCAACCCGGGACCTTTTGAAAAAAGGAAAAATTGTGGCCGTAAAGGGGCTGGGTGGATTTCACCTGGCGGTGGACGCGACCAACAACAAAGCGGTCAAGAGGCTCCGGCAAAGGAAACATCGGGAGGAAAAACCCCTGGCCCTCATGTCTTTGAGCCTGGAGCACATCAAGCGATTTGCACGGGTCACACAGGCCGAAGCATCCCTCCTATGCTCCATCCAGCGGCCCATTGTCATCCTTGAAAAGAAGCTCAATCCCTATATCGCCGAAGACGTTTCTCCCAGGAACCGCAACTACGGGGTCATGCTCCCTTATACCCCCTTGCACTACCTTCTTCTTCGGGGTGACGACCTGTTGGCCTTGGTCATGACCAGCGGAAACATCAGCGAGGAGCCCATCGCGATTGACAACCAGGAGGCCTTTGAGCGCCTGGGCGGAATCGCTGATTATTTTTTAAATCACAATCGTGACATCTACCTGAGAAGCGACGATTCCATAGGCCGCGTGATTGACGGTGTTGCCCGGCAGATCAGGCGGAGCCGAGGCTACGTGCCTATCCCCACTTTTCTTGAAGGGTCTTTAGAATCCATCCTTGCCTGTGGCGCCGAATGGAAGGATACCATCTGCCTAACCCGGGAAAAGCAGGCTTTTTTGAGTCAGCACATCGGCGATCTGGAGAACTTGGAGACCCTGAACTTCTTTGAGATGACCATCGCCCACCTGAAGCGGATACTGGAGATCGAGCCCAAGATCATCGCCTATGACCTTCACCCTGACTACTTGAGCACACAGCATGCCCTGAAACAGTCGTCCATGATTCAGATCGGCATCCAGCATCACCATGCACATATCGTCAGCGCCATGGCAGAGCACGGCCTTGCCGGGCCTGTCATCGGGATCGCTCTGGATGGTACGGGGTATGGCACGGACGGCCAGATCTGGGGCGGTGAGGTTTTGGTGGTGGAACCCCACCGATTCGACCGGGTTGGCCATTTTGCCTATCTTGCCCTGCCCGGGGGAGCTGCGGCGATCAAGAAGCCATGGCGTATGGCCGTGAGCGCCCTGTACGAGGCTTTTGGAGACGCGTTTTTGGACATGGATTTTGCCTTTTTGAAGGACATCCCCCGGGATCAAGTCAATGTCTTGATTCGTATGATAAGACAAGGCGTCAACTCACCCTTGACATCGAGCTGTGGACGTCTGTTTGATGCAGTGGCTGCCATCGCAGGGGTCCGCAATGATGTGGCCTACGAAGGTCAGGCGGCCGTGGAGCTTGAAGCCGCCGCTGAGGCGGATACGCAACGTGTCTATCCTTTCGAGATTCGGGAGAAGGACGGGGTACAGCAGTTTCTGATCGGGCCCATGATAAGATCGGTGGTGAAAGACGTACAAGAGGGATGTTCGACAGGTCTTGTGAGCGCCACATTTCACAACACGCTGGTTGCCCTGTTCGTGGAGGTGTGTCGGCGCGTAGGGGCATCGCGAAAGCTGCGCCAGGTGGCCTTGAGTGGGGGGTGTTTTCAGAATGCACGCCTTCTGCTTGAACTGACGCAAGCGCTTGAAGGGCAAGGCTTTGAGGTTTACAGCCAAGCTGTGGTGCCCAGCAACGACGGCGGGGTGGCACTGGGCCAGGCCGTGGCGGCCGATGCCATGTACAAGGCGGGCTTGTGAACCGCAAAAGCGAGCGCATTCCCCGTAGCTTGCTGCGGGGTTAGCGAGCGCATCTAAAAAAGTCAGCGTTCTCCTTACGGTCGAAGATTCCCTGTAGCTTGCTACAGGGAGCTTCAATCGTGTGGCCATGGACTCGTGACGTAACGGCTGATAAAGCAACCGACAATATCCGATTTACCTCTTACAAATAACGATTAAAGGAGGAATAAACCCATGTGCGTGGCAGCACCCATGAAAGTCATTGAAATTGAAGGGGACACCATTCGTGCCGAGCTGGGCGGGGTCACGAAAGACGCCCGTCTGGACATTGTCGACGAAAGGCCGGCGCTCGGCGACTATGTGATCATTCACGCCGGTTATGCGCTTCACCGTATTGACCCCGAGGACGCGAAGATTACCTTGGCACTCTGGAAGGAAATGGGGGTCATTGATGAAATACCTGAGTGAGTACAGGGATGGCCGGGTGGCCTCGAAAATGGCGGACCGTATTAGGGCCATATCTACCAAGCCGGCTCGGTTTATGGAAATCTGTGGCACGCACACCGTTGCGATCTTCAAGAATGGTGTCCGCGAGGTCCTGCCCGACCACATCGGCCTGATCTCGGGACCCGGGTGTCCTGTTTGCGTGACGGCTACCCGGGATATCGACAAGGCCATCAAACTCGCCCGGATCCCGGACGTCATTGTCACCACTTTTGGAGACATGCTTCGGGTACCTGGGTCTGTGTCTTCATTGCAAAAGGAAAAGGGCCGTGGCGCTGACGTGCGCATGGTTTATTCGACGATGGATTCTCTTGCGATTGCCCGACGACATCCTGAAAAGAAGGTGATATTTCTTGGGGTGGGCTTTGAAACAACCGCCCCCACCATTGCCGCGGCCGTTGTGGCGGCGGAAGCCGAAGGCATAAAGAACTTTTCGGTCCTTTCCTCCCACAAACTTCTTCCGCCTGCCATGGATGCCCTGCTTTCGGGCGGAGAGCTTGATGTAAGCGGGTTCATGTGCCCAGGGCATGTGAGCACGGTCATTGGGACCGCCTCGTACGAGGCCGTAGCCGCCCAGTATCATACTCCCTGTGTGGTCATGGGATTTGAACCCCTTGACATCCTGCAGGGGATCTACATGCTGGTCAGTCAGATAGAAGCGGGCGAGGCCCGGGTGGAAATACAATACCGGCGAGCCGTAGCCCCTCAGGGCAACCCCAATGCTTTACAAATCATGAATCGGGTTTTTGAGCCCTGTGACGCCCCGTGGCGAGGGTTGGGTATCATCCCAAAGAGTGGTCTTGCCCTGCGAGACGCCTACCGAGCCTTTGACGCGGAGGCCCTGTTTGACCTCAAGATGCCGGACTCGCCCGAGCCCCCGGGGTGTAAATGCGGCGAGATCCTCCGTGGCGTCAAGACGCCCACTGAGTGCAAGCTTTTCCGCGATGTTTGCACCCCTGAAAGCCCCGTGGGGCCGTGCATGGTATCCAGCGAGGGGACTTGCGCTGCCTATTACAAGTACAGCCACTTGTAAGCCATGGAGTTTGGGACGACAGGGGCCTCTCCGGGCATTCGGTTTATTC
>CAZCXI010000114.1:0-1538 GCA_964502635.1 uncultured Desulfobacterales bacterium | reverse complement strand
TGGGCAGTGCGTGTGAGGGCAAGGCGGTTTCGCACGGCATTGTCAATGTGAACGGCTCCGTCGGTCCCAGCGTGCCTTGCGGTCTTTGTTGGTACTGCACTTGGGTGCATGGTTTGGAATGATGCGTGGATGGACATAGAAGATCTCACCCGCTTCAAGAGGTGGTTTTCTCACTATGTGGCTGGTTATTACACAGATGATTCGCCGCAGAATAAAACCATCAGACTGAAAGAGGAGCACACTGAACGGGTCTGCAAGGAAATGGTTATGCTCGGCGAGGCATTGAACCTGGCGGCCCAAGACATGTTGCTGGCTGAGACCATGGCCTTGTTTCATGATGTCGGCAGGTTCGCACAGTATGCCACCTACGGAACGTTCAAAGATGCCGTATCAGAGAACCATGCAGCACTGGGATTGCGAGAGCTGGCCAGGCACCGTGTCCTGTCCATCTGCTCGGACGCGGAGCGGTCTCTGATTGCCAAGGCGATCGGTTACCACAATGTACGTACCTTGCCCGAGGACGAGGGCCCGGAGACTCTGTTTTTTGCGAAGATCCTGCGTGATGCAGACAAACTTGATATCTGGCGGGTCTTTATCGAATATTATGATCTGCCGTATGAGCAGCGGGATTCAACGATCGTGTGGGGACTGCCGAACGATGTGGCCTGTTCGGCCAAGATCGTCAATGCCCTGGACCGACAAGAGATGGCCGATACAAGGGACATGATCACGCTCAACGACTATAAGTTACTGCAAATCAGCTGGATATTTGATGTGAATTTTGCACCCACATTGGAGGCAGTACACGAGCGCCGCTATATTGATAGAATTGCGGCCACACTGCCGCAAACAGAAGAGATTCAGAAGGTCGTTGGAAGGCTGATGGCTTATCTGCATCAAAGAGGAAGGCTCGGGAACTGCCGACAGAGGAGGTAATCATGGGACACAAGGTGACAGTGGCTTATTATTCCACAACGCAGGGGGTTATGCAGCAGCAAAAGGGTGTGCCTGCTATGTATTATGGCAAGGTTTTCAAGATCCCCAAGGCCTTGTTCAGCGAAGAGGGGGCTGTTGATTTTCAGAAGGATATAGAAGAACTTTTGGAGGAGATGCAGAATAAGGGTTTAGAGCCTATTTTGAATGACTGCACAGTGGAGCGTTATGAGACTTGGGAGATTGAAAGCAGGGAGGTGTGGGTCATGTATCGGGTTCCCTGCAAAAGCCAAGAAACCTAGTGGAATGCCCCGGGCTGGCTGAAGATCTGTTTTGAAGGAGGGTGACGTGAGCGGAGATGCCCCTTTTCGGGTGAGGGTTTCAGACGACAACCATATCGGGGTAGAGTTTTCAGAGGAATTTCTGTCTCTATCCCCGGAGGAACAAGTAAAGGCGATGGAGACTTTCTTTTGGCAAAAAAACCAGGAATCGCGGTCCGCGTTTGATGTGGGCGAAGACACGGTCAAATATGAGATCACCATTGCTTTGGCGCAAGGTATGTTGGCAAGCTTAAAGCGGGGTGAGCCTGTGCAGATAGACGGTAA
>CAZCXI010000113.1:0-8552 GCA_964502635.1 uncultured Desulfobacterales bacterium | reverse complement strand
ATTTTGTTTGAGCTGAGCAAATGAAAATAGTTCGTTCAACAGACTTGAAATTCGTTCCGGCCAGTCACGAAGATCCAAAGTCTCCCGGGGTATTTAAGAAGCTTTTACTTCGGGGCGATGATTTTATCGAGGGAGAGATCCAGACGGTAAACAGTGCCTTGTTGCCTACAGGAAAAGCATTCACAGCGCACTATCACACAGACCGGCAGGAGGTCTTCATAATAACTCGTGGGAATGCCAAAATTACAGTTGATGGGCAGGAAGCAACCCTGGATGAAGGCGATACTGTGGTTATCCCTGTCGGCAGCGTCCACAAGATGGAGAACATTGGAACACAGGACGCAGAATTTATTGTTATAGCCGTATCCAAGGGGACAGACGGCAGAACAGTCATTGTCTGATGCGGTTGGAAATGCAAACCACCATAGGCTCTCCCCTAACGTTGAAAAAGCCGAGGCTGCTGCAGATCCAAGGCGTCCAAGAGTGAGGCTGTAGTAAGCTACGCCGAACCCTTGGCAACGCAGGAGATGCTGTATCATCGGCTTTCCCTCAGGGTAAACAACATGGCTGTTTTTCCAGGTTTTCTGGATATCTCTGGCAGTGAACTTCACAATATCGCCCACAAACACGGCAAAGATGGGCTGCCATTGCTTTTTTAGACTTTTGGCCATGTTGTTTATTCAACATTGGGGTCTCCTCAGTAACCCAAAGCCTACATGACGGGTCATCCATAAATACCGTATCTCTACTCACAAAATACAGGATTTGCCCCATTTACTTTTGGCCCCTTCCTTCATAGTCTTACAAAAGCGCTGATGAGGGTCTCAGCAAACTTGAGCGGGTATCAGAGGGGGTGGAAATCATGACGCAGAACAAGAAGAATCCATCGACGGAAGAGGTCAAAGAAGAAAAGAAGAAAGCTGATGCGCCCATGCCATTCTGTACCACGGCGCCAAGCGCGGAGCATGCAAGGGGACTCGATGAAGATGAACCTTGTGACGATTCTCGTGGAGGAGAATAGGCGGGTTCATGAGAGACGATACGATGAACGTCCTCATTGGCGGGGAGGCAGGTCAAGGACTGGTTACAGTCGGTCAACTGCTGGCCAAGAGCCTCGTGCGCAGTGGCTATTCCATCCTTGTGACACAGACCTACCAGTCCCGTATTCGAGGCGGACACAACAGCTTTGCCATTCATACGGCAGTGGATAAGGTGATTGCCCCTCAGGAGTCGGTCGATCTCCTGGTGGCTCTTGATGCCGAGACGGTGGCTTTGCATCAGGGGAACCTCTCGTCGGGCGGGCTTATTGTCGTTGACAGCGCCTTAGAAGTTGACGGCGACTCCTTCTTGCAGGTCCCTTTTAAGGAATTGGCTCAAGATACGTTCTCAAATATTGCCGCCCTCGGTGTGGTCGGATACCTCTTGGGGCTGGAACAAGGGTTGATGGCCACGGCCCTGGATGATTTTTTTGGCAGGAAACAGCGACAGGTGCTTGAAGAAAACAGACGGGTGCTTGTCGAAGCCATGGCCTGGGCTGCCAGCCACGAGAGATCCGGCCACCAACTCCCCAAGATTGCCAATCCTGTTCAGCATTTAATGATGAGTGGCAACGAGGCTATCGCCTTCGGGTCCCTTTCAGCGGGATTGCGATTCTGCTCCTTTTATCCCATGACCCCGGCCACCTCCATCCTTCTCAACCTGGCTGCCCAGGCCAAGCGGATGGGCGTGCTGGTTGAACAGGCAGAAGACGAGATTGCAGCCATTAACATGGCTATTGGAGCCTCTTTTGCCGGCGCACCAAGCATGGTGGCCACATCGGGAGGGGGCTTTGCCCTTATGGCGGAAGGGGTCAGCCTGGCCGCTATGACGGAAACCCCCTTGGTGATTGTGGTGGCGCAACGGCCCGGCCCGGCCACGGGTTTGCCCACCCGGACGGAACAGGCGGACTTCGAATTTGTGCTGCATGCCGGACACGGAGAGTTCCCGCGGGCCGTCTTTGCACCCGGAACTGTGGAAGAATGTTTTCATCTCACCCGCAAAGCCTTTGAGCTGGCAGAACAATATCAAGGGCCCGTGTTTGTGTTGACCGACCAGTTTCTGGCCGATTCCTATCGCGCTGTGCCGCCTTTTGACGTAGAGCATCTGGCTCCTGTGAAGGTTGGTGCGGCAACTGCCGGGTCGTTACCGTATAAGCGGTTTGCGGTGACTGAAACAGGCATTTCGCCACGCCTGCTTCCCGGGCTGTCACGACATCTTGTCGTGTCCGACAGCGACGAGCACGCAGAGGATGGTCACATCACGGAAGACCTTTCCGTGCGCAGGCAGATGGTGGAAAAGAGGCTGAGAAAGGGAGAAGGAATTCGGGCTCAGGTTGTCCCTCCCGAGATGGATGGTGAACAGGACCCTGATCTCCTAATGGTCTCATGGGGGGCGAGTAAAGGGGCGGTGCAAGAAGCCGCCTCACGCATCAGGTCAGGGGGAAAAAGGGTGGCTACTCTGCATTTCAGCCAGGTATGGCCCCTGGTGCCTGGGCAGTTCATGGATCTCCTTGAATCGGCAGACACGGTAGTATCCATAGAGGGGAACGCCTTTGGGCAACTGGCCCGGCTGATCCGTCGAGAGACGGGATTTTACATCAAGAAACAGGTGCTGCGCTATGATGGACTACCCATAACACCGGAGGCCATCTTGCGGGATGTAAGCCGGTAACCGATGGGAGAGGGAGAAAAGGGCTAAAATGTTACGGAGAATCAACAATGGTCACCATTGAGGATTACGGACAATACGAGACGGCCTGGTGTCCGGGATGTGGGAACTTCTCCATCTTAAAGGCGGTCAAACAGGCATTGGTAGCCAGCCGGCTGGAACCCCATGAGGTTCTCTTTGTCTCCGGGATTGGCCAGGCCGCCAAGTCACCTCACTACCTCAATGCAAATCTGTTCAACGGCCTCCATGGCCGATCCCTTCCCGTTGCCACCGGTGCCAAGCTTGCCAACCCGAAACTGACCGTGATGGTTGAAAGCGGCGATGGGTGTAACTATGGAGAAGGCGGCAACCATTTTCTGGCAGCGATTCGACGCAACATTGATCTGACGCTCCTGGTTCACAATAACCAGATATATGGCCTCACCAAGGGCCAGGCGAGTCCGACGAGTGCGGAAGGCCTTGTGACAAAGGCCCAACCTGAAGGGGTGTCCTCGGCTCCCTTCAACCCAATCGCGGTGGCCGTGGCTATGGAGGCCGGTTTTGTGGCCCGGGGTTTTTCCGGCATGACCGATCATCTGTCCGAGTTGATTCAGGAAGGCATCGCCCACCGGGGCTTTGCCCTCATCGACGTACTGCAGCCGTGTGTCTCTTTCAACAAGGTCAACACATTTGCCTGGTACAAGGAGCGATGTGACCCCGTGTCCCGAACGTACGATCCCACCGACTGGGGGGCGGCCATGAGGGTCGCCCGTGAGTGGGGAGACAGGATCCCCACCGGGATCATCTATCGTAACGACCGGGTGCCTTTTGAAGAGCACGTCCCTGTTTTGCGCCAGGGGCCTTTGGTGGGACGGGAGGTGGACCGGGTGATGCTCAGAAACATGATGGACGGATGTAAATAGGGCGACATGGGAAGACAAGCGCCCTGTTTGGATGCCACGGTGTAACTTTTCAAACCATTTTAAACTCTAAGCAAAGGAGGACAAGACGATGTACGACAAAGAAGAATTGTGTGAAAAGATCAGGGGGATTTATCCCGACATCGGCGAATGCGGCATCGATGTTGACGTTGACTATGATGAGGGGAAAAGGGCATGGATTGTGGACTTGAAGAAGGACAAGCACGAACTCAAGACACATTTAGAACCAGCAGAAGCCGATCAATGCATGGAGGGGAAACAGTGTGTTTCCCTTGGCCTGCAGGTCGCACAGTTGAAAGCAAACATAGAGAGGATGCCGGATTGATACCCGGCCCCTGCCTGATTGAGTCTTGACCCAGTCGGGGTGGTGTTCAATCACAATGGAATCGATGAACATCGTCGAGCGTCCCGACCTGCACAATCGAACCAGAGTTTTTCGGGACCGCAGGCACGGCGGCGAAGTCCTCGCCCAGATGATGGAAGAATACCCGCAGGCCCACGCGATCGTCCTGGCCATTCCTGCGGGTGGCGTGCCGGTAGCGGCTGAGATTGCAAGGCTCTTAGGGCTCCCCTTGGATGTAGCAGTAGTAAGCAAGATGACATTGCCATGGAACACCGAAGTCGGATACGGGGCGGTGGCCTTTGACGGGACGGTGCGACTCAATCATGAGCTGGTGGAGCGACTGGGTTTAACGGATCAACAGGTCAAAGAAGGCATTATCGAGACCGGGAAGAAGGTTCGCCGACGCAACACACTGCTCAGGGGCAACCGCCCGTTGCCGTCACTTTCGGCTCGACCCGCGGTTCTGGTGGACGACGGCCTGGCATCCGGCTTCACCATGCACGTGGCAATAGAGGCCCTCCTGAAGGCATCGTCATCCGAGGTGGTGGTTGCCGTACCCACAGGTCCCAGCCACACCGTTCAGCGCGTTGCGGCAGATGTGAGTCGCATCTACTGCGCCAACATCCGTTCCGGCATGAGCTTTGCGGTAGCTGATGCCTACCAATATTGGTCCGACGTCACCGAACAGGAGGTCCTCGAGGCCCTGGGACAGCTGCGAACACCGGCGTCCTGAGTTCCGACAACCTCGAAAGACGGGACCTGCCCCCGCACCGGCACTGCTCGGAGAATCGCCCCCCCGAACCTATTGCCCTACCCCGCTATCCCATGTTATTTAGCAGGCATCAATCTTCGTCCTTCATGACCAGCTCAAAGGGGGAACGAAAAGTTGAGCGGCACCGGGCAGAAACGGTCGGCATTTAGGTGTCTGCCGGTTCACATCGAGGATAAGCGAAGAAGGCGTATGGAGATCCGCGCCTATGAGGCCGCGGATTTCGAGGCCTTGCAAGCCATGTATGACACCTTTGAACCCAAGGGCCTCGAATGCGGCCTGCCCCCCCCTAATGATCAGGTTCGACTAAGGTGGCTCCGTTATGTTGTCTCGGAGTTATTCAATGTCCTGGCCCTGCACAAAGGCGTTGTGATTGGCCACTGTGCGCTGGATCTCACGGGCGGCTCTTCCTGTCCCGAGTATCTGATCTTTATCCAAAAAGGATTCAGGAACGTTGGTGTCGGCACAGCCCTTTTAACGGTCATCAAGAAGATAGCTGAAGAGGCTGGATGCGAAAAGATCGTGCTCACTGTCCGTACCGCCAACCGGCGTGCTATCAAGGTTTTTGAAAAAGTGGGGTTTGCATTCTGCAGTGGTATCGAACCATGCCGTGACATGGAATTAGAAGTGAAGCCCGGCAAGACTAGTCACGGGAAACACGGCAGAAAATAGAGAAGGGAGCTTTCGTGCGCTCGGCGTTCCTTTATAATGAGGAGTTTGCCAAGTTCAAGGCCTACGAGGGATATCCGTGGCTGTTTGAAAGAAGCGATGTCGCCTACCGCTTGTGCAAGAAGTTGCAGCTTTTTGACGGTGATCGGATGAGCATTCATACCCCTCAGCCCGCCTCTACCGAAGATATTCTCAAATTTCACGCAGAACCATACATCAGCATTCTTAAGAAGGCGAATAACGGTGTCTTCGAAGAAAAATGGCTGAGATCCGGGCTGGGAACCACGGAGTGCCCTGTCTATGAAGGCGTGTACGACTATCATGCCTTGGCAGCTGGGAGCAGCCTTTTAGGGACGGCACTCATCGAAGAGGGCAAAGCCGATATTGTGTTCAGTCCTACGGGAGGATTTCACCACGCGGGCGAGGACTTTGCGGCCGGGTTTTGTTATATCAACGATATTGTCCTCGCCGTCAAGAAGTGGCGGGATCGCAGAAAACGCGTGCTTTACATCGACATAGATGCCCATCACGGCGATCAGGTTCAGGCGGCCTTTTACAACATCAGCCGGGTCATGTGCATATCATTCCACGAAAGTCCAAAAACCCTTTTTCCGTTCAAGAGCGGCTTTGAAGGCGAGATCGGCCGGGGCCGCGGCAAGGGGTATACCATCAATATCCCCCTGCCGGAAAATTGCTCGGATGAGGAATTCCTGTGGGCCTTTGAAAAAATCTTCTTTCCGGTGGCCCAAGGCTTTCAACCGGACGTCGTGGTGGCAGTGCTCGGCGCTGACGTCTTGTTTTCCGATCCTTTTTCCCACTTACGGTTAACGAATGCTTCGGTATGTAAAGCGCTGGAAGGCATTTTGCAGATTTCCAAAAAGCTGTTGGCCCTTGGCTCAGGCGGTTATGTGCTGGACAATATTGCCCGAACCTGGGCATTGGCGTGGGCCGTCATGAACGGCCTGGGACCCAGAGAGGACGATGACGTCCTGTTTGGAGGCATGTTCTGGGGCGACAATATTTCGTCTCTCAATGACCGGCCTCACTTTGTGCCGGATGATGTCAGGCGGAAGGTAAGACGCGACCTCGAGGCGGTGGTCCGTGGGGTTGAGAAGAGCGTCTTTCCCATTCTAAAGATCAAGACGTGAAGGAGGGACCGATGACACATAAGCAAATGATTGAATCTGTGGTGGTTGGCGCAAAAAAATACTCCCCGCCAAGAGATTTCAAGAAGAACGCCCGTATCAACAGCCTGAAGGAATATCAAAGGCTCTACAGGCGCTCAGTCGAGGATCCCGAAGGCTTCTGGGCCGAGCAGGCCGAGGCGCTCACCTGGTTCAGGAAATGGCGACGGGTCCTGGATTATGATTTTGAAAAGGCGAAGATACGCTGGTTCGATGGGGGCAAGACCAATGCTTCGTTGAACTGCCTGGACCGCCATGCGGACACATGGAGAAAGAACAAGACCGCCTTGATCTGGGTGGGTGAAATAGCGGGCGAGTACAGGATCTACACTTACCAGTTGCTCCTCCGGGAGGTTTGTAAGTTTGCCAATGTCTTAAAGGGGTTTGGCGTTAAGAAAGGGGACAGGGTCGCGATCTATCTGCCCATGGTCCCGGAGCTCCCTATTGCCATGCTGGCATGCGCCCGCATCGGGGCAATCCACAGTGTGGTCTTTGGAGGATTCAGCGCGGACTCCCTCAGCAGCCGCATCAGGGATTGCGGGGCTAAAATACTGATCACGGCCGACGGCGGTTTCAGGGGAGGAAGAGTGATCCCTCTAAAACGGAATGCCGATGAGGCTTTGAAGGCATGTCCTCACGTTAAGGCGTGCGTTGTTGTGAGGCGAACGGGTACGAGCGTCAAAATGAAAAAGGCACGGGACTGGTGGTGGGACGAACAAGTCAATAACCCTGCTTTGAAAGCCTGGTGTGACGCCGTCACCATGGATGCCGAAGATCCCCTTTTTATTCTTTACACCAGCGGGTCCACTGGAAAGCCCAAGGGCGTGCTTCATACCACGGCCGGCTATCTCCTCTATGTCTATCAGACCTTGCAGTGGATCTTTGATATTCGGGAGGAGGATACCTACTGGTGCACGGCAGACATCGGGTGGATCACGGGTCACAGCTATATCGTCTACGGCCCTCTTTGCTCCGGGGCGACCAGTCTCATGTTTGAAGGGGTGCCCACCTATCCCGATCCGGGCCGGTTCTGGGAAATTGTGCAGGATTATAAGGTCAATATCTTCTATACAGCCCCAACGGTCATCAGGGCGCTGGCCAAACATGGAAACAGCTGGCCCAGGCGCTATGACTTGGGCAGCTTGAGGCTCTTGGGCAGTGTTGGAGAGATCATCAACCCCGAGGCCTGGAAATGGTATGACAAATGGATCGGCCAAGGCCGATGCCCCATTGTGGACACGTGGTGGCAAACCGAAACCGGTGGCATTCTTATCTCGCCCCTGCCGGGCGCCATTGCCACAAAACCCGGCTCGGCCACCGTGCCTTTTCCGGGGATCGTGCCCGAAGTCGTGAATGATAAGGGTCAGAAATGCAAAGTGAATGAAGGCGGATACCTGACCATCATCAAGCCGTGGCCGGGTATCATGCGGGGTGTCTACGGAGAGCCGGAGCGGTTTAAGCATACCTATTTCAGCCAGTTTCCGGGCGTCTATTTTACGGGCGACGGGGCAAAAAAAGACAAGGACGGCTACTACTGGCTGATGGGTCGTGTGGACGATGTCATCAATGTCTCAGGCCACCGCCTGGGAACGGCCGAGATCGAAAGCGCCTTTGTCTCCCACAAGGCTGTTGCGGAGACAGCCATTGTGGGATATCCCCACGAGATCAAAGGCGAAGGGATCTATGCCTTTGTGGTATTAAATGCGGGCATCCATGGATCGAATGATCTGAGAAAGGCTTTAATGGGGCACGTGCGAAAAGAAATAGGCCCCATTGCCACACCGGACAAGATCCAGTTTACGGATGCCTTGCCGAAAACTCGAAGCGGAAAGATTATGAGACGGATCTTAAGAAAGATAGCCAGCGGCGATATGGACGACCTGGGAGATCTGACGACCCTGGCAGATAAGACCGGATTCGTTAAGCTGATTCAGGGAAGGCAGACGTGAACGATCTCCCGT
>CAZCXI010000112.1:0-8559 GCA_964502635.1 uncultured Desulfobacterales bacterium | reverse complement strand
CTTGAGATGTTTAGCGTTAAAAAATGCTAACTGTTTGAGGGCGTTAGCCCGAGTTGAGCGTAGAGCTTCACTGCGTGTTAGCATTTTAGCTAAACATCTTAAGGGCCCCCAAAATGTTCACGGAGTGAGTAAAATCGACTTTTTACGAGACCATCACTTATAGCAAGTTTCAGACGTTTTCAAATTTAATTTCCTGTCGGCGGACTTAATCTCAGCAGATTTCCGCAAACTTATTGAGAAGTTACAAGAACACCCCCTCCATGAACCGAGCATACTTAGGGCTCGCGCAAAAATAACTTCACATTTTGGCATCTCGGCTTCAGCCCATCTTTGACCGATGCCTCATTCGCAAACTCCTCGAAATAGCTCGCTATTCCTCCGGTTTTGCTCAATCGGATCGGCCAAATCTGAACCAAATCTGAGCGCCAACTCTGCGAACTTATTTTTGCGCGAGCCCTAAGATGAAGCTACAAACAGAAACGGCAACGTGAATACTTTTCTGCACGCCACCCTCATCACATTGCAACGGTGTCCTCGAACATCACCCCCGCGGCTGCGAGAGGGCCTCTTTGTATGAAGAAAAGAGGGCTCCGGAAAAAAATCATTCTACCGAAATGAAGGCCTTATTTTCTTCCCAGGTTTATCGGAAGCCGACCAAGGCGCAGGCGATGATAAACGGGCTCTATCACAAGAGCGCACTCTTGTTAATCAATTTCAGATAACCCGTGGCCTTTGTCGTCATTGATAGCGCCCCGTGAACCTTGCAACAAGGTCACTGGGTCTCCATGTCTTGGCTGACGGCAAGATTCTTGGAGACTATCATATGTCAGCATACCCATTGGGGTTCACCTTGTGCCAGTTCCAGGCGGTTTCTATCACTGCTTCAAGACCAGGAAACCGGGGCCTCCAGCCGAGGTCATGGATTGCTTTTTCACTGGAACTAACAAGGACTGCGGGGTCACCCTTTCTTCTTTCTCCCACGCTCACAGGAATGGGCTTGCCTGTGACACGCCCCGCCATTTCAATCACCTGTTTCACTGAATGCCCCTGGCCATTTCCAAGGTTGTATTGGCCTCCGGCTTCGCCGCCGAGCAACCTCTCCAGACCAATCAGGTGGGCCTGGGCCAAGTCCTCGACATGAATATAGTCTCGGATACACGTGCCATCCTTGGTGGGATAGTCATCCCCGAAGATATCGACACGGGGTCTTTGGCCAAGGGCTGTCTGAAGTACCAGGGGAATCAAGTGTGTCTCCGGGTCATGATCCTCTCCCAGTTCGCCGTCAGGATCGGCCCCGGCCGCATTGAAATACCGCAGACTGACCGATGCCAACCCATATGCCTCCCTGAAATCCTCCAGGATCTGCTCCACCATGAGCTTGGTTCTACCATAGGGGCTGATAGGCTTCAGGGGATGATCTTCACGAATGGGAACTTCAATGGGTTCGCCATAGGTTGCACAGGAAGAAGAGAATATGAAATTTGAAACTTTCTTCTCGAGCATCACTTCAAGCAGGCTAATGGTGTTGGCCACATTGTTTTCATAGTACTTGGCCGGCTCAGTCACGGACTCTCCCACATAGCAGAAGGCGGCAAAATGCATGACTGCTGCAATGGGGTGGTCTGAAAATATCTCGCGCAGCAGATGTGAATCGCTCATGGAGCCTTCGAAAAACGGTCCCCACTGGACTGCTTGCCGGTGGCCGCAAACAAGATTGTCGAGGACGATAGGCTGATAACCCCGCTTGAAAAGATGCTTGCACATGTGTGAACCGATATAACCGGCGCCACCCACAACGAGAATATTCGTCCTCACGAAACAAAACCTTTGCGCGCAAATGGATTCATTTGAAACTCAAGATCTTGGGCAGGGACACCGTGTTTGAGTAACGTTTTGTAAACGGCATCCCTGGAGTTGACGGACGTAACCATGATTCTATCGCAGTCCAAACCCCGTCCTTTTCCACGGTGTGCAGGACGGTCTTGATCCCTTTTCCAGCTGTCTTATAAGAATCGAAGAAATTGTTGTATCAACCCACACCCACAAGTCAATCGTCGGGGATATCTGCGAAATAAGGGATTATTTCGTGTCCTGTTTGGCTCGCTCCACGTAGGTGCCGCTGCGGGTATCTACCTTAACCATGTCCCCCACATTCAAAAAGATAGGCACGGGTATCACGGCTCCGGTCTCCAGCGTGGCGGGCTTGGTGACCTTGCTGGCGGTGTCGCCTTTCACGCCGGGTTCGGTGTCGGTAATCGTGAGCTCGACAAACAGGGGCAGCTCAACCCCGATGGGCGCGTCATTATAAAACATCACGTCGACCGCGATGTTTTCTGGAAGAAACAGGCGACCTTCGCCAATCTGCTCTTCGGATAGAAAAATCTGATCATAGGTTTCGTTATCCATAAGACAATAGCTTCCGCCATCTTTATAAAGGTATTGCATCTGCTTTTCCTGAAGGTTCGGCCTGCCAACCTTCTCGCCTGATCGGAATGTCTGATCCACCACCCGCCCGGTGAGCATACTTTTGAGCTTGGTGCGGACAAAAGCACCCCCCTTTCCAGGCTTCACATGTAGGAAATCCGCTATTTCAAAAGGCTTTCCATCTATCTCTACCTTCAGGCCTTTCTTGAAGTCTGATGTGTCATACATGGCTAACTATGGAGCCTCCTCGTTTTTTTCATGGAGCAAATCGAAGAAACGCTATGGCTGTCCGGCCAGGGCCTCTGGCTGATACGTCATGTTTGCCGCCGCTCGCACGGCCATCACGTACCCCTTTTTTCCGAAGCCGGCCAGGTAGGCTGTCACCACTTCGGCCATCAACGACTCTTGTGTTGAAGGCTCCGGGCCACAGGTATTGGAAGGATGCACCTCAATGACGGGAAAGTCCAATGTCGACAGGGCCTCCTTGACGGCCACGCTGGTGTCCGTATATTTGGTTGGGTTGATAATTAAGACATCATAGCCATCAGAGGCGGATTTTATCTTTCGGACCAGATCCCCCTCCTGGTTCGACTGAAAGGTCTCTGCCATCATGCCACATGCCTTAGCAGCCTTCTCGATCTCTCGGTGGATCTGCTCCAAGGTCACACCGCGAGACCAGAACGGCTCTTGCCGTCCGACAGATTCAGGGATTGGACCGTGTATCACAAGGATTTTACCTCTCCTTCCACGCCCCTGATCCAATGTTTTTTTCCTCCTCCCAACGGCTCCGTGCCACTTTTTCAGCTCCGACAAGATCTTTTCGACTTCTGGTTCCCGGGGTTGGGCGCTTCGGCCCTCGAGCCTCATTTCAATATCCCAGAGCTGTTCCTGCAACCCTGTTCGATCCGGTTCCAATGCAACCAGCTTCCTGTACACGGCGGCAGCTCTATCCAAAAAACCTTGCTTTTCATAGAGTCTTGCAAGCGTCAATGTCGGGATGACATCCCCGGTATCGTCTCTGTCCGTGTCCACTAGATTCTATTTTTTCTTCTTAAGAATGACCACCTCATCCTTTGCTATCATCCCCAGCTCTCTTCTTGCAATACTTTCCACAAATTCAGGATCATGCTTCAGGCGCTCAATGGTTCGATACTGGGCCTCGTTCCGTTTCTGAAGCTCAGCATTGGCCTGCCGTAAACGATCCCTTTGCAGCTTCAGCTGATAAAGATCAGCCGCACCTCGATCGCCCAGCCCGACGACAAAAAGGCAGCCAAGAAAAATCAGCATGCCTAGTGAAAGAATGATCTTGCCCTTGGTGGCCACGCCGTACCTTTCAAGAAAACGTTTCCCGTCGATAACAAGCCTAAGGCGTATGGCACACATACATACGCCTTTAGCCTTGTGCCCCTCACCTATGTGCCCTTCTTACAAATTCCCGCCCTGACCATATCGACCATGGCGCCCAGTTCTCGACACCTCAAGAGGTGGGCGCACCCACCATACAGGAGAGAGCCCCCCCCGACACTTCCCAGGACCCACGCCAACAGGTACCAGGGGCTTTCGCCGGGCCTTGGAGATGCCCAGAGGGCCACAAAGGCAATGGCACCTCCCATGACGGCTGCAGAAGCCGTGGTCCTGAAGACGGACCGGAGTATATCACGGGCCCCAATTCGACCCAAACGCTTTTTTAGGGCCCCAATCAACAATATGAGATTCACCCCGGATGCCAGCGACGTTGCAAGGGCCAGCCCACTATGTCGCATGGGTCTCATAAGCAAGATGCTCAAGACGATGTTGACGAAAAGGGAAATCACCGCGATTTTGACCGGGGTCTTGGTATCCTGAAGGGCATAAAAAGTCGCAACCACAATGCGCACCCCTGAAAAAGCCCACAGGCCGATTGCATAGTAAAGGAGGGCCTCGGCGGTCAGGTGGGTTGTGGCCGGATCGAAGGCCCCTCTTTGAAAGAGAAGCCGCACAATCGGTTCCCTCAATATGATCAATCCTGTCATGGCCGGGATCGAAACAAAAAACACCAACCTCAGGGCGTATGAAAACGACGCCCGGAGCCCTTCGATATCCTTTGCTGCTGCCTGCTTGGACAAACTCGGCAGCACAGCTGTTGCAAGGGCTATGGCGAAGATGCCAAGGGGAAACTGGACCAACCGGTCAGCATAATAAAGATAGGACACACTGCCTTCCGGAAGGTACGAAGCAAGTAGTCTTGCGACAACGATGTTCATCTGGTAAACCGCAGCGCCAAAGATGGCAGGGACCATTAACAGGGCTATCCGTTTGATGGCAGGATGATACAATGGGCTTCGCACAAACAGATGAAAGCCCTTTCGAACCATGAAGGGAATCTGAAGAGCCAACTGCAACACCCCGCCGATGATGACCCCTATGGCCAGGCCCTTCGACGGTTCTGCCAGGTGGGGCGATAGAAGCAATACAGAGCCGATCATGGCAAGGTTCAGCAGGACCGGTGCCAGGGCGGGTGCTGCAAAATGACCGAGGGTATTCAAAATGCCCATAGCCAGGGCAACCAAGCTGATGAAAAAGATGTACGGAAACATGATCCGCGTGAGGAGGATCGTTAGATCAAATTTTTCTGGAGATGAGAGAAAACCACGTGCGATGAGCTTGACGATGAGCGGAGAGAACAGGACTCCAAGCAAAGCGACGGCAGCCAGAACAATAGTGAGGAGCCACCAGGCAGATCTGGCCAATCTGAAAGCCTCTTCTCGACCACGCTTGAAAAGGCACTCGGTAAAGACCGGGACAAAAGAGATTGTCAATGAACCTTCAGCAAAAAGGCGGCGCAAAAGATTGGGAATTGTGAAGGCGATGAAAAAAGCGTCGGCAGCAAGCCCTGCTCCGAAGAACCAAGCCACCACTACGTCCCTAACGAATCCAAGGATACGGCTCAGCAGGGTGGCCGCCCCCACAATCCCAGCGGCCTTTGTGATGCGAGTGGTTTCAGACATAAAAATATCTTCCAGCGATCACAGGTTGGCATGCAGTACCTGAACTACCATGAAAATAGGACTTGACAAGTCTTAGGCAGGCACCTATTAATAATTCATTAATCCAGGCAGAAAGGAGCACACAATTTTGGCAACGCATAAGTCCGCCATCAAGCGGGCCAAACAAAATGAAATCAGAAATCTTGGGAACAAGTCAAACCGCACGCGGGTGAAAAGCGTTATTAAGCATGTCAGGGCAGCCATTGATGAGAAGTCTGCGGAAAAGGCCCAGGCTGCTCTCTCCATAGCCGTCCCGGTCATTCAAAAGGCAGCCAAACAAGGCGCCATCCACCGCAAGAACGCTTCCAGGAAGATATCCCGCCTCACCAGGCAAGTCAACGTCATCGCTGCGTAATCAAAAGCCTGTAAACTTTCTCCCCCTCGTGCGCATCAGGCGTTGGCGTTTCAGGTCAAGAGGTCCAGACAATCCTGTGCACTCACCAAGTGTCAGAAATCTTGGAAGATTGCATTGTGGACTTTTTCGGCCAGTCGTTTGGACATGACGTCAATAGCAGCCCGCCTGTTCCTTTCCGTGGCCAACTTGTCTGAAGAAACCTTGAAGGCTTCTCGGTCAGACAGGGCCCTGCGTGACCATATGAGCTTGCCGTCAACGCCCTTCAACGCCAGATCCAGCGTGACGGTAACACGCCGCTCATCAGACTCGTACCTTGCCGTGTGAGAAACGGTGTCCTCTCTGAGCGCTAGAACAATGCCCCTCAACACAGCATCTGCCTTGTCCTTATCGACCACTTGAACGATCTTGCTTCGAGTAAACTCATAAGCGAGGTCGCTGGTAAAGCGGGTTTCAATCCCCGACTCTGCCGTCCTGTTCTCGAGCACTGAAACGGCAATGGTGTGCACGCCCGGCGGCGCGGTCAGCCCCATTCCCTTGAGCTGATATCCGCAGCCCGCCAGCACCAGCAAAACAGCAAGGGCAAGGCCTGCCCTGCCTGCCATTCTAAGACGAACGTCTTGCTTCTGTGCCAACGCATTCATAGGTCAGTGATTCGTGGTGGGTCGTGAACCGTTAAGCCACCAAATAGGCCGTGATAATTCTTCACAAATTCCATTATACGACGATATTGACCAGCTTCTTTTTAACCACAATGAGCTTCTTAACCGGCCTGCCTGCAAGCCGGGCGACAATCCTCTCATCGGCGAGGGCGACCTCTTTGATCCTGTCTTCATCTGCATCTGCTGCGATATGAAACCTGCTCCGCACCTTTCCGTTTATCTGCACGACAATGAGTCTTTGGTCTTCCTTAATGGCATCTTCCCTGTACGCAGGCCAGGCAATCTCAAGAACGCTTCCTGAATGGCCCAGGGCCTCCCACAACTCATCGGCGAAATGGGGTACAATAGGTGAAAGCAGGACCACCGCGGCCTCCAAGGCGGACCGCAAAACAGACAGACCCGTATGATCACGAAGGACGCGGTCCTTCATGGCCTGAATCGCATTAACCAGCTCCATGACCGCACTGATAGCCGTGTTGAAATGAAATCTCGTCTCAATGTCATGGGTCACCCGTTTGATGGTCTGGTGAGTTTTCCGGTGAAGCTTTCTGGAATCTCCGGAAGGCGCCTTTTCCCCGTTAAAGGATTCTACACCATCGAGCCTGTCCGCAAGATCTGCCACCAGCCGCCACAACCTGTTGAGAAACCTATAAGCCCCTTCCACCCCCTGATCACTCCAGTCCAAGCCCCTTTCAGGAGGTGCTGCAAACAGGCAAAAGAGCCTCAGGGTATCAGCGCCGTATTTTTCAAGAAGGGCGTTTGGGTCAACGACGTTCCTTTTTGATTTGGACATCTTTTCGATCCGGCCGACTTCAACCCGGCTACCGCAATGCTTACAGATCTGGGCCCCTTCCTTTGCGACGGCCTCTTCAGGATACAGGAACCCATGCTCAGGACATTGGATGGTCTCCTTGCAAACCATCCCCTGCGTTAGCAAACGTGTAAAAGGCTCCCTGTAGTCAATAAGACCAAGTTCCTTAAGGACGCGTGTAAAATAGCGGGAATAAAGAAGATGAAGGATGGCGTGTTCGATGCCTCCAATATACTGGTCCACAGGCATCCAGTACGCCACGGCCCTTTGGTCAAACATCCCCTTGTCGTGACGGGGGCTGCAATAGCGCTCAAAATACCACGAGGATTCCACAAAGGTATCCATGGTATCCGTCTCGCGATGGGCATCAGGGCGGCCGCACCTGGGACAGGCGATCCTCACAAAATGGTCCAATGTGGAAAGGGGAGACTTTCCCCCTTCCAGCATCTGAGCATCTTCAGGAAGGATGACCGGCAGGTCTTTTTCCGGCACCGGCACAACGCCGCATTGGTCACAATAAACGATGGGAATGGGCGCGCCCCAATACCTTTGACGGGAAATCCCCCAATCCCTCAACCTGAAATTGACCGCCCTCTTCCCGAGCCCTTGCTCTTCCAGGTAACCCGCAATGACATCAAGCGCCTTCACGTTGTCCAATCCGTCAAAGGGGCCGGATCGAACCAACGCCCCTTCTCCCACATAGGCCTCCGCCATGGTCTCGGGTGTCAATGTTTCGCCCTTGCGCTGAATCACCACCATGACGTCAAGGCCGTACTTTCTGGCAAACTCAAAGTCTCGCTGGTCGTGGGCCGGCACTGCCATGACCGCGCCTGTGCCATATTCCATGAGTGCGAAGTTGGCCGTAAAGATGGGCATTCGCCGCCTCGTGAAGGGATTGAGGCAATGGGCCCCCACAAAGACCCCCTCCTTTTCATAATCATCAGAGGTCCGTTTGGCCTTGTCCTGGCGGTGCATACGCTCCACAAAAGCCTTCACTTCTTGTTCCTGAGCGGTTTGAGCAGCGAGGGTCATGACCAGGGGATGTTCGGGAGCCATCACCATGAAAGTGGCACCGAAGACGGTATCCTGACGGGTCGTGAACACGGCGATTTGGCCGTCGCCGCTTTCCAGGGGGAAATAGATCTCAGCGCCCACGCTCTTTCCGATCCAGTTTTTTTGCATGGTCACCACTTTGTCCGGCCATCCCGGCAGGCGCTCACAATAGGCCAGGAGGTCATCAGCATAATCCGTAATACGGAAAAACCATTGATCCAAATCCCGCTG
>CAZCXI010000111.1:0-8772 GCA_964502635.1 uncultured Desulfobacterales bacterium | reverse complement strand
CATCATGACGCTTGCCAGATGTTAGATATCTCCCAGGTCTCAATACACGATACGGCTTTAAACCTTGCGGCTCGAAGAGAAAAAGCCCGTCTGAAACTTCGCATGGGCACAGTCAGGCGTTAATCTTGGAATTCGAAAAGAGCGTTAACTCGTGAGGTTCAACTGACGTTCTAAGTGTTTCGTTGTGAGCAAGTCTTGGCGCAACTTCAACGGTTCTGCCGTAACAAACGCATATCTGGACAGTGTCCAATTCAGTCCCGACAGGTCGGGATTTATCTGAGCAAGGCCGCACAAAGGTTTACGCTGAGGCGTACTTTTCGTACGTCGCAGGCAAGAACCCGCGGAGAAAGCCGCTCAGAGGGAAAAAGGCTATTTGTGGATGGGAACCACTTAGGTAAAGCCACCCCACCTTCGGACGCCCCCTAACGCCCGTCTTCGGTATCGACCTTGTGGCATTCACAATCCTTTTCTCCGCAGACGTCACAAATATAGGTAACGTGCGGACCTTCTTCCCTCTTGGTCTTTCTACCAAAGGCATATGCTAAGCCCACGGCGAACAGAACCGCAATGATGATAATCCACAACATTTTTCCGCTCTCATGGAAACTTCGACCCGGGTTAGCTCAATCTTTTAACAAGCCCACCTATCATCTTCCCGTACCGGACACACTCATCACGGACCTCCTCGTTCGGGGCGCCAACCGACACAGGACCATAGTGGTTGCCTTTTTGGACACCGTGGACAATCATTCCATGGATGAGAAGCCCTTGGAGGATACTCATAATCGTGGTTTCGTTGCCACCACCGATCATTCCAGATGACGTAAAGGCGCCTCCAACCTTGCCGACCAGTTTCCCATAACATTGAATGCTCTTGTCCATGAGCTGTTTGACCTCAGCGGCCATCACCCCGAAATAGGTGGGACTGCCCATGATGATGCCGTCGGATGAACGAAGGTCATCAATCGTTGTGTCCTGAATCCTCTTGAGACGGACCTCGACATCGCCCAGGGAATTCAAACCCTCTTTGATGCTCTGAGCCATCTCCTTCGTATTTCCGGATTTTGAAAAGTAAGTGATCAAGACTCTTGCCATGTTAACCCCCTTTACTTAGGATGTGTATGTGAGACATTGTGAAGCCCGCCCCCCGCATACCCTCGGTCCTAACCGTCGGAAGAGCCTACCGTGCGGCGTAGGCGTTTGATACGGCTGCGATGCCGTTTTGCCACCAGTCTCTGTTCTCTTGACGCCTTGGAAGGCTTTGTCTTAAAGCGACGTTTCGGTTTTTCAGATGCCCCACGGATTAATCGGATCAGGCGATCGATCGCGTCTTGCCGATTACGGTCCTGTGTGCGGAACCGTTTGGCGTGGATAACCAGGACCCCGTGTTCGGTTATCCTCCGGCCTGCCAGGTGCATCAAACGGGCGCGAACATGATCAGAGAGATTGGGGGAGTGGGCTACGTCAAAGCGAAGTTGAACGGCTGTGGCCACCTTGTTCACTTTCTGGCCCCCAGGGCCCGGGGCCCTTATGAAATCGAGTTTGATCTCGCTCTCGTCAACGGCTATGTCCGTGGTAATGGGGATCATCATATGCGGCGTTCTTCTCCCCATGATTCTCGCAACGAATCGAGGCGCAGAGTTTCTAAATGGCCTCCAGCAGGCCATGGATTGATCAAAAAATGCTCTAAAACAAGCGAACAGGGATCGGAAAACATGTTGTCATTTTCTATAAAGGGTGTATACTAACTATTTACAGCTTAAACCCCATGGTGGGACCTTCCGGGCACGGATTGTGACCCCATCCCGCCATCGAGTTTTCATCGATCATTGACCTCCCATTGCCCTCGGCAATCCTCTGAAATTGCAGTGGCACCACTGGTTGGCGACGACGATATGTTTTTGGGCCGGTCTTATCCGGGCCGCCGGCTGCTTTGCTTCTTGCGGGCCGCGGCATCTTAGCGAGGGACGGAGCCAAATTCGGTAGGATACTTACCGCATCGGCTCTTTTTTTGAAAGCTCGAACTTCCGTTATGTTATGGACCAGAACCTGATCAGAAATGTAGCGATCATTGCCCATGTCGATCATGGCAAGACTACCCTTGTCGACCAGTTTTTTAGGCAGGGCGGCATGTTCCGAGACAACCAGGCCATGACCGAACGGCTTATGGACTCCATGGACCTGGAACGGGAACGCGGCATCACCATAGCCGCCAAGAACGGTTCTTTCCGGTACCGGGATTATGTGATCAATATCATCGACACCCCTGGCCATGCCGATTTCGGCGGCCAAGTTGAGCGGGTACTGCGCATGGCGGATGGCTGCCTGCTCCTGGTAGATGCCCAGGAAGGCCCCATGCCGCAAACCTATTTCGTGCTGAAAAAGGCCCTGGCCATCCCGCTTCCAGTGCTGGTAGTGATCAACAAGATTGACAAGCCGGCGGCCCGGCCGCAGTGGGCTGTGGACCAGGTGTTCGATCTGTTCGTTAAGCTGGAGGCACCGGACGAACTGCTCGATTTCCCGGTGGTCTTCACCTCTGCCAAAGGCGGCTACGCCCTCGACGATGCGGACGACCCCGTCCACGGTGCTTCCATGACGACGCTCTTTAAGAAGATCATCGCCCACATCCCAGCGCCGCCCGGTGACCCGCAAGCCGTGCTCCAGCTCCAGGTGAACACCATCGATTACTCCCCTTATCTGGGCAAACTCGGCATCGGCAAGGTGGTAAACGGCACCATGAATATCAATCAAGATATCGGGGTCGCAAATCGGGACGGCAGTCTGGCACCGGCCCGCATCACCAAGATATTCCGCTTTGAGCGGGACCGGAAAGTGCCGATCGACACGGCCAGCGCCGGGGAGATTGTGGCCGTGGCCGGCATGGACGATATCACCGTGGGGGTTACCTTCACCGACCCTGACGATCCCCGGCCCCTGCCGCTCATCCACATCGATCCGCCCACCGTGGCGATGCATTTCGTCCCCAACGATTCTCCCTTTTCCGGCCAGGAGAGCAAATTCGTCACTTGCAGCCACCTGGAGGAACGCCTGTTCCGGGAGACCCTGGCCGACGTCGCCCTCAGCGTGGAATCCCTGGGTGCCGGCGCGGGCTTCAAGGTTTCCGGCCGTGGGGAACTGCACCTTTCTATCCTTATCGAAAAGATGCGGCGCGAGGGGTACGAGTTCCAGGTCACCCGACCGCAAGTCATCATCAGGGAGGAAGGCGGCCAACTGCAGGAGCCTTACGAGGAATTGACTATTGATGTGGACGAACGCTACCAGGGGCCGGTCATTGAAAAGCTGGGCAGGCTGAAAGGGCACATGCTGGAGATGAGCCGCCGAAACGAGATGATCCGGCTGGTCTACAAGGTCCCGACCCGTGGGCTTATCGGCTTCCGCAGCGAATTTCTCACCGACACCAAGGGGATGGGCGTGATGAACTATGTCTTCGCCGGCTACGGCCCCTTTGCCGGCGAGATCTCAAATCGCACCAGCGGCGTGCTTGTGGTCAAGGAGGCCTGCACCACGGTGGCCTATGCCCTCTTCAATCTGCAGGAGCGGGGACGACTCTTTCTGGGCCCAGGGGTCAAGGTCTATGGCGGCCAGATCATCGGTGAACATTGCCGGGCCGGCAACCTGGTGGTCAACCCGGCCAAGGGCAAGAAATTGACCAACATGCGGGCCGCGGGCTCGGATGAAAACGTCATCCTCACCCCGCCGCATCGCCTCAGCCTCGAGGACTGCATTTCCTTTATCAACGATGATGAACTGGTGGAAGTGACCCCGGCCGCCATTCGCCTGCGCGAGCGGAACTGACCTCCCGGGAAAAGCCGGTGACGAGGGGTAAAAGAGGTGTGTTGACGCTCTTCAGGAATGGATCCATTGCCTAACCAGGGGGACGATCTTGTTGGGCCAGCCGCCTGATACCCTGAAGGTGATGAACTGCTTGAAGAGTTTATCCATGCACACAATGGCCTTGTCACAAAGGTTCACCTTTTCAAGCACGGCCCCCTCCAAATCCTCCTCGGACTCGACACGGCCTGTCGGCGGCGTCTTGAAACCGATAACATGGAGGCTCTCCCCTTTGAGTGTAAATCGCCACTGCTGGTCGTCCGCCTTAAGAAGGAGGTTAAGCTCCGTTACGACGGCCCCTTTTCTCAAGGCCAACATGCCCTCTTCAAGCCCGGCGTCATCGCCCCTGATGGTAATGCTTTCCACCGCGTCTCTTTTCTTGTTCACAAGAACAATACGGTTGCCGATTTCGAGAGACACCGGTTCATGTTCCAGGTTTGTGATCCTGTCCGGATCGTTTTCCACAACAAACCATAGCCATGTGAGGTATTCATACCCCAAGAACTTGTAACGGTTGTAGGACACTGACACATCAAGCATGACGGTCTCGTAAAAAGTCAGATTCTGATGACAAAGTAAAAAGCTCCAAGTTCAAGGCGCGCAAATCTTTAGGAATGAGGCGTACATATGGTACGCCGCAGTGACGAAAGATGCAGCGCAACACAGAAGTTGGACTTTTTACGAAGCCATCAAGCATGAGTTACCCCGAAAAGTTAGTGGCAGTGAGCTTTAGCAGGACATCTCGCTGTTCGTCCGAAAGGCCCATCATGAGATCTGCACTGGTGTATGGAAAGAGCCTGATAACGGAAAGCCCAAACGACTTAATAAACAAGGTCTCCAGTTCTTCGTTGGCAGACATCTGCGTGGAAAAAAACCACAGAGAAGCATCCTCATAGCTCCAGATCATATCATAGACATGCGGGATCGCTGGAATGCGCAGGGCAAGGACGTTTTGCACATGATCCCTGATCATGTTCTTCTCCTCGCGTGACAGATATCGCCGCCCACTCTCAGCCAGTCGTTTTGCCGTCTCTATGGCACAGTGCTTCTTCAGGACTTTCGGGGGGATGGTCCTTTTGTCTATCCGTAAGGAAAAAACAAAATAGCTCCCTATAACAAAGGAAGATCCTCCGAAATCAGGGGCAAAGGGGCTGTCAAAGGATGTCCATCCAACCGTCTTGTCCGAAACATTCCTCTCTGTTTCCACAATGACATGCCCTTTCAGGCAGCGAGCCATGGTTTCAAGGATAGGCCTTTTGAGCTTCCCTTCAACCCTGTAACGGGTCAAGGACACGCTGGAAGACAAGAATCCCACGGTATTCTATCAAAACCTTCCTTTGATGGACTGCGGGGGCGCTGCACGCCTCGCGTCAGGGGTTGGTTACAGATCCGCTGGTTGGAAGGTCGCAAACATAGGGGAGACATCATGATGTGTCAAGGGCAAAACCGGGGGACAATCACCATTTCCATTTTTCAAAACCCAGCCCCCCTTTCAGGTAAGTGAACCGCGAAAGCGAGCGCATTCCCCGTGGCTTGCCGCGGGGAGGCTTCAATGCTTTTTGGGCTTTCCGGTGCTCTCTTCAGCCTGTCAAAATCCTGACAAATTGAGCGTTCCTGAAGCAGATTTACCGACACCCTCACATGCCAATCCCGCCCCGACATAATCACAACTGCCTGAAATGGTGCACAATTACTCTCACCAAGCAGGATGGCATGATTCCTGCGAGGCAGAAACACATCGCTGGGTACTTACGACGCTGGGAGCTTATGTCAAAGGGACTGACAACCGGGAACCTCTACAACCACAAAAGCGAGAAAAACAGCTTATGGGCAAATTAAGGAAAACCGGCAAAAAGACAAAAAAGGAATTTTTGTCCGCCCAAGAGTTGGCACTGTTGATGGGACTGTCTCGTCAGACCATCAGAAACTGGATCGACCAAGGTGACATTAGGGCTCTTCAAATGGGACACCAACTAAAGATTCCTGTCCATGAAGTGTTGCGGTTATTGCAGCACTACGGACTTCCCATTCCTGACTGGCTGAAGAGCTGGCATGCTCGGCTTTGACTGGGGTGTAAACCGCAAAAGCGAGCGCATTGCCCGTACCGGTTTATCGGGACCGCAGAGACCTTCAAATGAAACGCCGTCATGAAAAAGTAGGAGTTTCCTACCCCAAAATGGGGGCTTTCCCCCATAGACAGGCCCGATTTTCCCTGTTAGGAGATACACAACATCTTGACGAAATCCCCCTGTTCCGCCACTGAACAGGTTGAGCCCCAAAGATCGAGTCTTCCTTTCGGCCTCGCGGTGAAGCCCGGTCCAGGCATCCAGGCAAAAGCACCCTCCGAAGCCTCATCCAACTGCTCGGTCTTCTGGGGCTTTCCTTTGGAGAAGGCCTCTCGCGGCCTCGGTCTATCCCCCACCCTTCGCTGAACCCTTCGTTTGCTTGCGTTTCTGCTCACTTTCAATCCTCAGAAGTGGCATATCTTTTCTCAGATGATAACATCAAATACCCATTATTGACGGAACTGTTTTCAGTGCACTACGGGATAACTATTTAGAAACTTTACTATTTTATGGGTCCTCCAGACGTGGCACGAAGCTTGAACCGCAAAAGCGAGCGCATTCCCCGCAGACTGCTGCGGGGCTCAGGAGAAAGTCTGAAAGGCGTGCCCTCAGATGATGCCCAAACGGAGACGAAGAGGTGAAGCAGTTCTTGTTAGCCTTGTTGTGTGTGGTGGCCGGCCTGCTTGCAGACTTCGTGTTGAGCCATGTCGTGGTAAACCTATTTCTTCCAAGCGCAGAGACTTTGAGCTTCGCAAAGGATTACATCCTGTTGGGTTAGCAGTGACGGATTGATATGAGTAGATCATTGGCTATTTTCTTGATGGCGACCATGCTTCTTATCGATGGGGCCTGTTTGCTTCACAACATGAGGGCAGACCATGAGGCAGCCCTGGTAGACGAGATTGCGAGTCAAGCCGAGCTCAACAGGATTTGCTTGCAGACTCTGGGAGTAGAGCTCGACAACCTGGACCTCGAGGCGAATTTTGTGCTCGCCAATCTGCCCATTTTTTATGAACATTTTCACGTGTGCTCCACCTGGAAAGCAGAAACAACACGTAAGCCATGAACTGCTGACATGGCCTCATGGCTGGCAGCTTCTCACACCGCTGGAAAAACGGGCTCTCCGGCCTGCTTGTCCAACCTCTTGTCAAGCCATTTCCCCATTCCAGGGCCGTTTCTGAGGCAGATGCTAACTTGCAACTCGCTCTCAAGGTTCGGGCCTTTTTTGCCGACAAGATTACCAAGCCAAAAGGGGTTCGTCAGGACACATGCCCATGGAGTTTTTCTATACAACAGAGCTGGCGGTTCCTATGTCTCAGATGGTGCTTTTATTGATATGCACCACGGTGGCACTTCTTTTTGGAAGAATCAAGCTGGCGCTTCTTGTCAATTATCTTTTTGCATTGTTTTGGGGTTACATCCTTAACAGGGATGTGTTGATCGGTTTTGGCGAATCGGTCAGTTATTTTATCTATATCTATATTGTGTTCGGTTTATCCGTGGCCTTCCTTGCGCTGGTGGGTTTTGTGGTCCATCGTGACGAATAGCATGCTCGATGCTCATGACGGCGCAGGGAGTTACGAGCCCTATCCTTATTTTCAACCATTCCAGCGCCCCAAGGCCCAAATCTGAAAATGCCGCACACTGTGCACGGAGATCCAGTATCCAGCCAAGAAGCGATGTTCTATTGAAGCGATACGATCGTATACCCGGGCATATAGATCACGTGACTAAACGAAACGGTTTGAAATAGGAGGAGGCCTGGATGACCATGAAGAGGCGACCATACAAACGGGTGAAACCTGCCAGGGTGACCATCAAGATGATAGATGGAGACATCATAGAAGGAACAGTCAATGTCGGTTTTGAACAGCGCGTTTCCGACCTGTTTGCCAACGAAGCCAAGACCTTCATGCCCATCTTCGATGCAAACGGCGTCAGGGGAGACGTGATTATCGTCAATAAGGCCCACATCGTATCCGTGAAACCGGAAGAAGAGATGGCAGAATTCATGGACCGATAAAGGCCTGAAGAGGGCGTTCCGATGGCGGTCTCAATCTCATTCTTTTTGCGCGAGCCCTTTGCTGTCTCACTCACCGCATAGCATGTCTGATAACGAACAACTGACAATAACGCTTGATGGCAGATTGCTCGGAAAACGCGACTCAATGGATGGACACTGGTTAGATCCCGAATCCCGGTGAAGAAAGAGAGGTTATCATGCCGCTGGTGGAGAATAGAGTGGTTGTTCATTTTCGGGACGGCAAGATAGTGAAAGGTTATAGTCACGATTTCAACCCAAGCAAAGAGGTGTTCCATGTCACCAAAGTCCAAGATAGCAAGGAAATCATTGAGGCGCCCATCCCCCTGATCAAGGCGGTTTTCTTCGTCAAGACCTTCAAAGGAAACAAGAGCCACGAGACGCACGAGGAGTTCTCCATGCAGAACTTCAGATTTGATGATGTCAGTTTAAAGATAAGGGTCGACTTTCTTGATGGCGAAGTGATGTACGGCATGACTAATGGATATACGCCGAACAGGAAGGGCTTTTTTGTGTTTCCCGCCGACAGACAAACCAACAACGAGAGAGTCTTTGTCATCAAGTAGTAGTGGGGTCAGGTCTCAAAAAATGTCAATCAATTGAAAAGTTTATTCCGGACCCAGTGGGGTGCATCTTTAAGGTAACCCTGCTCCAACTCCCCCCGTTCCCTCAACGACTCAAGGGCGCGTCTCTTCTTGAGAAGGGAGGCCTCCAGCAGGTGGGCCAGATTTTCTTCCGGCAGGGGTTTGGTCTCAATCACCCCTGCCTTCTGGGCAAGCGATAACAGCTCCTCCCCCCTGTCCGTTCGTACCA
>CAZCXI010000110.1:0-8854 GCA_964502635.1 uncultured Desulfobacterales bacterium | reverse complement strand
CGCAAGGTATGTTGGCAAGCTTAAAGCGGGGTGAGCCTGTGCAGATAGACGGTAAGATAAATTTTAGTATTGAGGACCTGGTCACTTTGTAGAACAGAACGGGTTGTGCAGAAAACTTTTCACAGGGCGAGAGCTTTGCAAAACTTCGGAAAGCGACAATTATGAGGTTTTTGGGGCACCCATCCGGGCGAAACGAACGGCCCACCCTAGTGGGCAAATCGCAAACTGTTTGAGGCTGTCAGGCCGAGTTTTTGTGATTTAGTAAGTGAGCACGGAGCTGGGTCAAAAACCTCATACCAAAGAGCGAGACGAGGTTGTGCAAAGGTCTCGGGGCTAGAATGTTACCAAACTCCAATGCCGAAAACAGAAGGCTCCGCAGATTAGGATCCTTGAAGGGGAGGTAAGCGATGGCGTTTAAGGCACAAGACTACGAGAAAAAAATGGGTGAATGTCCCAGACACGGTGAGCAGGTTTTGTGGCTGGCTTGCAAGCATGTGGGAAAGGAGGAGCCAAAGGAAATATGGTTGGGCCCTAATCGTATCGCGATCTGCCCGGCGTGTTCCATGCTTCCAGTCCCCTCTATTGAGGAAGAACTCCTCGTTGCCTGTGAAGCCTGCATCAAGGGAAAGATCAAGAGCCTGTCCGACAGACTCCCCGAAGGCGCCGATATCCACGACTATGTGAAGGGGCTGGAGGTATACGAAGAGGAACTCATGACAACGGAGTGACCCGAGTTGCGGGAGGCAAACCCCGTCACTCAGAAAAGATGGTAACGCCCTGGGCTGCCAATTTCTTTTGTACCTCCTGATATTCCTGTTCTCCCTTCTTGACGAAGTTGCCTGTGTCACAATACTTCAGGAGGCTGCCAAACCGAGCCTGGGTGATGACGCAATAGTACTTGGTTTTGTTCCAAGGCGGCAACTGGCTGAGTTCGTATTTCAGTTCCAGTGGGGTCTCAATGGTCTCCTCTTCCCCTTCAGACGCGATGCTTACCAAACCCAATACGTCTCCCAATATGATAGCGCGTCCCCTGATCCAGGAGAGCTTATCACTCTTGGAGTCCCACGCGACATACTCATAGGTTCCATCCTCGTTCTCAACGATCGCATGCTCCTGCAAGTGATATACGGTCTTTTCCTGCTCAAGCAATCTTCTCATGGTGTTCCCCTCACAGCGTGTTCAAGGTTATTCTGCTGCTACATCCTGCCAAAACTCAGGTTCATGCCCTGCGGCCGGAAGCCGCAACGCAGTATAAGATCATGAAGACGCGCCCTTACAATGCTGAGACCTTTGCATAACCCCTTTTCACTCGTTCGTATGAGCCTTTTGACCCATCCATGGACTCGCTCACTAAATCCTCAAAACTCGGCCTAACGGCCTCAGACAGTTTAGGATTTGCCCACCAGAGTGGGCCGTTCACTTCGTCCGGATGGGTGCCCCAAAAAGCTCATAATGGTCGTTCAAATGAGTTCTTCGAAGGTCTCACAATACTTCGAATACCAAGTGGTCGGGGCGAGAGGATTTGAACCTCCGGCTTCCTGCTCCCAAAGCAGGCGCGCTACCAGGCTGCGCCACGCCCCGCTCCATATTTTCCTTCTATCATGCCTTTGTTATTCATGCAACCACTCGTCCGCCTGAAAAATTCCCTGACTCCTTGACCCACGGCCTCAGCAACAGCCGACATAAATTCTGGGTCTTTGAGCTCCTTCTCCTCCGCAGGATGGCTTATATAGCCGACCTCAACCAAGATGGCCGGCATGTCCGCGCCCCGGAGGACTAAACAGGGGGCTCGGTAAACGCCTCTATCGATAGGGTTGAGCCTTGCAACGAGCGCATCATGCACTACATCCGCCAAGCGTTGACTCTTGGTTGTATGCCTGAGCTGAATCCGGCCCCATGGACGCAGGGTTTCCCCGCGTTTTGCATCACGCGCCATCTCTTGCCGGGGCGATCCTTGGCCGCTGCCGGGTCCATAGACAAAGATTGCCATGCCTCGGGCCTTGTGATGAAAGCTACTGCCGGCATGGATGCTGATAAAAACGTCAGCGCGGTGATGATTGGCCACGGCCGTGCGTTTTTCAATGTCGAGCCGGTAGTCCCCGTCCCGCGTTAAATATACGGCACAGTCCCCAGCAAGGGCGTCCTTGATCTTGTTGGCCAGGGCCAGGGTTACGGTCTTCTCGGCCAGGCCGGATGGCCCGACAGCGCCGAGGTCGTGACCGCCGTGCCCTGGGTCCAACACAACGGTCTTGTGGCCAAGGAGATCACCCGACGCAGATGGGTGTTGGGCCGGTGCCCTGGCCGTGATAGACATAGATGCCAGCAAGAGGAACCAGACGAAGTGGAGCCGCCTCCATGACATCACTCGCCTAGCGAATCGGGCGGGCCAATCCTTCAGGCGAAGCCTCTCGTTCAATTCCCCTTGACACAACCTGACTTTGAGTTTAGATTTCAATATTTAGAAGGATCTTTACGCGATACGCCATGGCGTTAAGCTTTTTTCTTTTTTTATCTGCACCAAGGTAGTATTTCTCCCAAAAAAAATCAATGTTCTTGGGGCGAGAGTGGCGAAACTGGCAAACGCACTGGACTTAGGATCCAGCGGCTTCGTGCCTTGCGGGTTCAAATCCCGCCTCTCGCACCAACTCCGTGGACTGAGGAAGGGGTCTCATGAAGGTAGACGTGGAAGATATTAGCACAGTGAAAAAAACCCTCCGTGTGGAGATTCCTGAAGAAGAGGTGGCCCGGGAGGTGGACAAGGCCTACGGGACCCTCAAGAGCAATGTCAGGATCAAAGGATTTCGGCCCGGGAAGGTCCCTCGCTCCATCCTGGAGAGGCGGTTTAACAAGGAAATGTGCAAGGAGGTGTCGGGTCAGTTGATCCAGAATTCCTATGGGGAGGCCCTGAGCCAAGCCGAGCTGGCGCCCGTGGGGGAGCCCGACATCGACCGACCGGACCTTGAGAGGGGCAAACCATATCGATATTCGGTAACCATCGAGGTGCGCCCGCCTATCGAGGACTTGAACTTGAAGGAGTTGAAACTCAAGGAGAAGGTGCACACCGTCACTGACGAAGAGGTCGAGGTGCAGCTCAAAATGGTGCAGAAACGCGGCGCTGAGCTCAAAACCGTTGATGAAGATCGGCCGGTTGAGAAAGAAGATGTAGTCATCGTAGATTATGAGGGGTTCAGAGACGGCCAACCCTTTGAGCCGGCCCGCAAGACGGAGAACTTTCAGGTGGAGATCGGATCAGGGCGGATGTTGGAGGGTTTTGAGCAGCAGCTTGTGGGAATGCGGCCCAAGACTACAAAGGAATTTCAGGTACGGTTCCCGGACGATTATTATAACAAGGACTTGGCTGGCATTGACGTGACTTTCAAGGTCACCCTAAAGGAAATCCAAAAGGAGGTCTTGCCACAGATTGATGACGAGTTTGCCAAGAGTCTTGGGGACTATCAGACAGTGGACGAATTAAGAGAGGCGATCAGAGACGAGTTGAAGCGAAGCTATAAGGCCCAATCCAAGCGACAGCTCCGCGAGGACATCCTGGGCGTGCTCATCGAGCAAACCGATTTTGAGCTTCCTGAAGGGCCGGTCCGGGCGGAACTTGCTGCCTTGGTCAGGGATGCCCAGAATGTTATGGCTTACAAAGGCGTACCGCCAGGGGACACAGACCCGACGGAGGAAGGCCTTTCCAAGAAGTTGCGGCCGCTTGCTGAAAGGAGGGTGCGAGAGTATCTGCTCCTGCAGAAGGTGATTCAGCAGGAGGAGATCGATTTGACGGATGAACGTCTTGATGAGGCCTATGAGGAGCTTTCGAGTGTGGTGAAGCAACCCGTGGAGACGATCAAGGAGTTGCATGACAGCGACCAGGAGGCTTATGAACTTTTCAGACAAAAGGCCTTGGAAAAGCAAGTGATCAAGTGGATCGCAGATCATAGTCAGATCGAAAGAGTGGAAGTCGACAAGGAAACATTAGACCAGGCGGAATCGCAAAGTTCAAAAACCCAAACAGCACCAGAATCATCTTGAACCGCGAAAGCGAGCGCATTCCCCGCTGCTTGCGGCGGGGTTAGCGAGCGA
The DNA here is from genome assembly GCA_964502635.1 of uncultured Desulfobacterales bacterium. GTDB lineage: Bacteria > Desulfobacterota > Desulfobacteria > Desulfobacterales. The sequence goes on along the minus strand of CAZCXI010000110.1, from coordinate 4,771 downwards.
ATCTGAAAATGAAAAACTTCTTTACGGTGAAGATTCCCCGTGGCTTGCCGCGGGGAGGCTTCAATAAGGAGACTCGTCATGCCGCTTATTCCAATGGTTATTGAGCAGACCAGTCGGGGGGAACGAGCCTATGATATTTACTCCAGGCTCTTGAAGGACCGGATCGTTTTTCTGGGCACACCAGTGACCGACGAGCTGGCCAATCTCTTGATTGCTCAGTTGCTCTTCCTGGAATCCGAAGATCCGGACAAGGATATCAACTTCTATGTCAATTCGCCCGGCGGCATGGTCAGTGCCGGCCTGGCCGTCTATGATACCATGCGCTACATTAAGCCAGACATATGCACCCTGTGCATGGGCCAGGCAGCCAGCATGGGCGCAGTGCTGTTGGCTGCGGGCGCCGAGGGCAAACGTTATGCACTGCCCAATGCCAGGATTCTTATCCACCAGCCTATGGGCTCCTTCCAGGGCCAGGCCTCTGATGTGGCCATCCAGGCCAAGGAGATCCTGCGAATGCGGGAATCATTGAATGAAATCCTTGCGTTCCACACCCACCAGGACATTGAAAAGATTCGAAAGGATTCGGACCGCGATTTCTTTATGAGCGGCCAGGAGGCCAAGGATTACGGCATCGTGGACCATGTGATCAGCGAGCGGGAGGCAGATGCGACCGACAAAGAGAAATGATTTCCCTCGATTGGGTCAGCAGGACAGCGCCCCTTTCGGTGGCTGAGGTGAAAAAAAGGTTCGGTTTTTGCATTGCGTTTTCTGGTGGGGTAATTATAATTTTAATATGATACAGGGCGAGAGGGTTGCTTTCTCCCCTAAAAAGATCGGCGTGTCAATAGATGTGCGGAGGAGCCCATGGCCAAAAGAAGAGGCGTCAACGGGGATGGTCTAAGATGTTCATTTTGCGGTAAAAGCCAGGAAGAGGTCAAGAAACTCATCGCCGGCCCTGCCGTTTATATCTGCGACGAGTGTATTGAACTGTGCAATGAGATTATCGAGGAAGAATACGAAAAAGAGGTGGAGACCCGAAAAAAAGGAGGGTTTCCGACGCCAGCCGAGATTAAGACGAGTCTGGACCAGTATGTGATCAAGCAGGAAGGCGCCAAAAAGATCCTGTCTGTGGCCGTTTACAACCATTACAAGCGCCTTGAGACGTCGGTCAACACGGGCGATGTAGACCTGCAGAAGAGCAACGTGCTTCTGATCGGTCCTACTGGTTGCGGCAAGACGCTGCTGGCTCAGACGCTGGCCAAGTTCTTGAATGTTCCTTTCACCATTGCGGATGCCACGTCCTTGACCGAAGCGGGATATGTAGGGGAAGATGTTGAAAATATTATTCTGTCACTCCTTCAGAATGCGGACTATGACCTGGAAAGGACATCGAGAGGCATTGTTTACATTGATGAAATTGATAAGATAGCCCGCAGAGGGGATAACCCCTCCATTACCCGGGATGTATCGGGTGAAGGGGTCCAGCAGGCGCTCTTGAAGATTATAGAAGGCACAACCGCCAGTGTCCCTCCCAAGGGCGGGCGAAAGCATCCCCAGCAGGATTTTGTCAAGGTCGACACCTCGAACATCCTGTTCATCTGCGGGGGCACGTTCAACGGCCTCGAAGAGATGATTCAAAGCAGGTTGGGCGGCAAGGTGATGGGCTTCGGAGCCGATATCCAGAGCAGAAAAGAGCGGAATATCGGCGAGATACTCAAGATGGTTCAGCCTGAAGATCTCTTGAAATTCGGTTTGATCCCGGAGTTTGTGGGCCGACTGCCGGTGATCGCGACCCTGGGTGAACTGGATGAGGCCGCCCTTGTCCAGATACTGACCGAACCCAAGAATGCCCTGGTGAAACAATTTCAGAGGCTCCTTGAGTTCGAGAATGTCACGCTTCGCTTTACCGACAGCGGGTTACAGGCCATCGCCAAGCGGTCTTTGGAACGCAAATCCGGGGCTCGGGGGTTGAGAGCCATCATGGAAAAGACGATGCTCGACATCATGTATGAGATTCCTTCCATGAGCGGGGTAAAGGAATGCGTGATCAACGAGGACGTTATCCTGGACAATGAAGAGCCGATTTTGCTCTTCGAGCAGTCCAGGGATCGTGCTCTATCTCAGTAAATCCGCGCAGATCCGAAATGATTATGGATTCTATCTATGTTCAACATATTAAAGAGGAAAAGAGCCATGCATGATGCGGAACAAAAACTGACCATGCCATTTCTTCCCCTGAGGGATGTGGTTATCTTCCCCCATATGGTGGTTCCTCTCTTTGTAGGACGTGCCAAATCAGTAAACGCGTTGTCCAGTGCCATGAACCTGGACAAGAGCATTTTCTTGGCCACCCAGAAGAACGTCGCCATAGATTCGCCAACGGAAAAGGACCTATATGCAGTAGGCACCATCGGTACGGTCCTGCAACTCCTTCGTCTACCCGACGGAACGGTGAAGGCCCTGGTTGAAGGTCAACGCCGGGCCCGCATGACCCGATTTGTTCCTAAACAGAACTATTTCGTGGCCGAAGTGGAGTTGATTGTTGAGGCAGAAGTGCCCCTGGTCGAAAGGGAGGCCATGACGCGGACCGTCGTGGAGGCCTTTGAAGGGTATGCTAAGATTAATAAGAACATTTCAAAAGATGTCATTAGCAACGTATCCGCCATTAAGGAGATGTCCCAATTAGCTGATACCATATCCGCTCATTTTAACTTCAAACTGCAGGACAAGCAGCAGTTGCTGGAGACCGTCTCGCCGGTGGAACGGATGTCGCTGCTCTTTAGCCTCATGCAAGCCGAGATCGAGATCTACAAGATGGAGCAGCGGATCAAGGGCAGGGTCAAGAAGCAGATGGAAAAGACCCAGCGAGATTACTACTTGAATGAACAGATGCGGGCCCTTCAGAAGGAGATGGGGGGCAAGGATGATCACAAGAGTGACCTGGATGAACTGGAAGGCCGTATTAAGCGAAAACGGATGCCCAAGGAGGCAGCTTCCAAGGTCCGCCAAGAATTCAAGAAACTCAAACTCATGGCTCCCATGTCGGCTGAGGGGACCGTTGTTCGCAATTACATCGAATGGCTTATTAGCTTGCCGTGGTTCAACCGCAGCAAGCTTCGCTTGAATGTCGAACAAGCGGAAGCGATCCTGGAAGAAGACCACTATGGCCTGGAAAAGCCCAAAGAGCGAATCCTGGAGTACCTTGCTGTCCAAAAACTGGTCAAGAAAATACGGGGGCCCATTCTGTGTTTTGTCGGCCCACCCGGGGTTGGGAAGACCTCTCTGGCCAAGTCCGTGGCGCGGGCGACCAGCCGAGAGTTTATCCGCCTGTCTCTGGGCGGGGTTCGAGACGAGGCTGAAATCAGAGGGCATCGACGGACCTATATCGGGGCCATGCCCGGCAAGATCATTCAATCCCTCAAGAAGGCGAAGGTCCAGAATCCCGTTTTTTGTCTGGATGAAGTGGACAAGATGAGTATGGACTTTCGGGGTGACCCGTCTGCCGCCCTGCTGGAAGTGCTGGACCCTGAACAGAACTTTGCGTTCAATGATCACTACCTGGATGTGGACTATGACCTTTCGGAGATTCTATTCATCACTACGGCTAACAATCTCCACGGTATTCCCCCACCTCTCCAGGATCGGATGGAAATCATACGACTGCCAGGTTACACCGAGTACGACAAGTTACAGATCGCTTTGGGCTTTTTGGTCCCAAAGCAGATTGAGATGAACGGATTGTCCGACGAGCGCATCCGGTTTACCAATAATGCCCTTCAGACAATCATCCGTCGGTACACGCGTGAGGCCGGCGTGCGGAATTTGGAGCGCGAAATTGCTTCTATTTGCAGGAAGGTGGCTCGAGAGATCGTCAAAGAGGGTGGAGAGGCATTTGTTAAGGTCACGGCCCAGTCCATACAAAAACACCTTGGCGTACCTCGGTTCAGGTACGGGCAAGTAGAAGAAAAGGACGAGATTGGCTTGGCTACGGGCATGGCGTGGACACAGGTTGGCGGCGAGCTCCTTGCTATTGAGACGGTGATCATGCCAGGTAAGGGGAAACTCACGGTGACCGGCCAACTGGGAGAGGTTATGCAGGAGTCTGCCCAGGCGGCCTTGAGTTATGTGCGATCCAGGGCGCAAAGGCTGGGTCTGAAGAAACATTTTTACAAGAGAATCGATATCCATGTTCATGTGCCTGAAGGGGCCACGCCAAAGGACGGGCCCTCTGCCGGCATTACCATGGCCACCTCGATCGTCTCTGCACTGATCCAGAAACCGGTGCGCCGTGATCTGGCCATGACCGGGGAGATCACCTTGCGCGGTCGGATTCTTCCCATCGGAGGGCTGAAAGAAAAGATGCTCGCCGCACACCGCGGAGGGATGTCCAAGATTATTATTCCAGAAGAAAACTGGAAAGATTTGAAAGAGATACCAGCAAAAATTCTGAAGCAGTTCGAAGTGGTTGCCGCCAGCCACATGGATGATGTGCTGATCCGTGCCATTATCATTGAACCCGGCGAATCGCTCTTTAAGGAACAGGAGGAGATCGTCTCGCCCGAGTTGATTCCCAAGCAGGACGAAGCCTTGAGCCCCCTTCGCATCAATTGAGCCCGGGGGCGCATTTTGCTTGACACGGGACAGGCTTGTCCGTTATTCGGAACGTATGATCGGATTCACGAATGACGATGCGGGGGCGGGTAGCTCAGTCGGGAGAGCGTCGGCCTTACAAGCCGAAGGTCACAGGTTCAAGCCCTGTTCCGCCTACCAT
>CAZCXI010000109.1:0-8871 GCA_964502635.1 uncultured Desulfobacterales bacterium | reverse complement strand
TGCAAAGGTCTCATCACTCACCGGCGAGGCATGACATGGTCAGGACCAATGGCGTGATGCCTGTAGAACCAGGGGGCTGTCGGCCCCACTGTCTTCGCTGTGGGACCTGTTGCATGAAAGGGGGGCCCACCCTCCATACGGACGACGCTGCCCTGTTTGAGAAGGGAGTTCTGAAGAGGAACGAGCTTTACACCTTAAGAAGAGGTGAGGTTGTTCGCAACATTGATGAAACATTGATGACCCTCGAACAGGAAATGATCAAAATCAAGGGGCAGGATAAAGCCTGGACATGTGTATTTTACGACGATGACCAGAAGGGATGCAGGATTTATGAACACAGGCCCATGGAATGCCGGGCGTTAAAATGCTGGGATCTACGGGAACTTAACGAAGTCATGGGCAAGCCACGCCTTCAAAGAAAACACCTCATCCACTCAGATGATGGAATCCTCAAGCTCATAGGCGCCCATGAACGAAGGTGCTCCTATGCGATCTTGGAGGCATCGGTCAAGGGGTTGCAGGGACCGGATGCCGAGGAAGCAGTAGAAAAGATCCTTGATCTTGTGCACTATGATGACCACATGCGGCTTGTCCTGATAGAGAAGCTAGGCCTGAACCCTGGCGCGATGGATTTTTTCTTCGGCAGACCTCTTGCCACCACGATACGCATGTTTGGGCTTTGCGTGAAGCAAGAAGGCAACACCTCTGTTCTGGCGCCGCTGGAATCTCATGGATCCTGACCTGGTGCAGCCCTCCCCTTTTGTGAGTGTTCCTTACATGCTTTCCTGTGGCCATGATCATCCCTAAAGTCTTTGTGACGAGGATCCCCTTTGCTTTAGTATTTTCTTTAACCGTCTCTTGTAAAGCTCTCGTTTAAGCTTGCTCACATGGTCAAGAAACAGAAGGCCGTTCAGGTGATCAATTTCATGTTGGAGCACAATGGCCGCAAGCCCATCCTTTCTTAGGGTCATCGGATTCCCTTCCCTGTCGACGCCCTGGACTGTGACCCGCTCGGCACGCTTGACCTCGGCGCTATAGTCGACAACGCTCAAACATCCCTCTTCACTTGACACCACCCCATCGACCTCAATGATTTCCGGGTTAATCACCACGACAAGATCCCTTGGCCCCTCTTTGGGTGACGTGTCGAATACGATGATACGGCACGGTTCTCCCACCTGGTTGCTTGCCAATCCAATGCCGGGTGCCTGGTACATGGTATCGGCCATATCAGCGATGAACTCCTGGATTTTGCCGTCGATATTCGTGACAGGCTCGGCCCGTTCCCGTAGCACCGTGTCAGGATAGGTTAATATGCGTCTTGCGGCCATTTCTTGTGACGCCTCCCGCCATGAGGAATAATAATTAGCGTTAGGGATCGTTTACAACGAAGTCAATCCAGGGAATATCAACCCTGCTTTTCCCCGTCTTTACAGTCTTTCTAACAATCTTTCGTGAATGTTGTCAAACCCGCCATTGGACATGATGAGGATCACGTCGCCGGCCTTGGCGATGGTGACGAGGTAGTCGACGATGGCATCGGTGTCTGCAAAGTAATAGGCCTCTTTCCCCAGGCTTATGAGATCTCGGGCCAACTGCTGGGATGAAAACCGCTCCTCAACCGGGATCTTTTCCAGCATCGGCGGCTTTCGGATACACACGAGGTCCGCCATGTCAAAGGAATCCGGATATCTATCTTGGAAAACTCTGCGTCGGCTCGAGTTGGTTCGAGGTTCGAACACGGCGACCAGCCTGTTTTCCGGGTAAAAAGAACGGACTGCCGCAACGGTTTCCCTCACCTCAGTGGGATGATGGGCAAAGTCATCGATCACCATAATACCGTTTTTGATTCCCCGCACTTCCTGCCGGCGTTTGATCCCTTCAAACGTCTCCAGCGCCCGCTGAATGAGATCGACTGACAGGCCTAAATCATCAGCCACCGCAATCACCGCTAGCACATTCAACAGATTGTGGCGACCCATGAGAGGTAGCTTAAAGGTGCCAAAGGGCTCTCCGCGCTTTGTGACGCCGAAATGGGTCCAGGGCGGATCAAAACGCACGTTTTCAAGCCGCCATGGCGACCTTTCCCCAAAGCCATATAATGCCGTCCAACAGGGGGCTCGGTTTGTGAGTTCCGTCACAATGGGATCGCCATCGTAGCCAACCAGGAGGGCTTCGTGTGGCATGGCCGTCACAAAATCGAAAAAGGCCTTCTTCACATGGGACAAGCCCCGGTAGATGTCGGCGTGATCAAATTCGACGCTGGTGAGAATGGCCCGGGATGGGGTGTAGTGAAGAAACTTCGGTCCCTTGTCAAAAAAGGCCGTATCATATTCGTCTCCTTCCACGACAAAGTAAGGCCCGGTGCCAACGTTGTAGTTGCGATCAAAGTTTTTCAGGATGCCGCCCACCATGAAACCGGGATCGAGGCCTGCTATGGCTAGGACCCAGGCCAGGAGGGCCGAGGTCGTGGTCTTGCCGTGGGTCCCTGTGACGACCAGGGCGCCCTTGCTGTGGATAAAAAACCGGTTGAGGGCCTGGGGAAGGGAGCAACAGGGAAGAGCAAGGTCCAGCATGGCCTTCACTTCGGGGTTGTCCCTTGAGACGGCGTTACCGACAACTACAAGATCCGGCCGATAAGACACGTTTTCCGGACGAAAGCCCTCGGCGATCCGGATGCCATGCTCTGAAAGAAAGGTGCTCATAGGCGGATAGACGCGATGATCCGATCCGGTCACTTCAAATCCGGCCTCTTTGAACATCCCTGCCAGGGCGCCCATGCCCGTACCGCAAACAGCGATGAGATGAACACGCTTCACGTCTTCAGGTATCCGATTGTTTATCAGATCTTCCATGATTCTTCCCAAGTTTTGATGAACTCGTAAAAAGTGTTTTGCGAACGACATTGAGGATTAAGGTTTGACCCTCATTCCCCTTGCTTATTTCCTCCCTGACGACCTATTTCTTCAGCCCATAGGGGGTCTCTATCGTATAGGGAGGCGCAGGAGAAACGTTGTACCTCTAGCCACATCGCTTTCGCATTCGATGGTGCCGCGATGGGCCTCCATAATGGTCTTTACGATGGATAGTCCGAGGCCGGTACCCTTTTTGCCTTTGGTCGTAAAGAATGGGTCGAACATTTCCTCCAAAATCTCTGGTGCTACGCCGGGCCCTGTATCTTCTATCATCATCACAAGGCTCTCCCCTTCGATCCTTCCTTCAATGCTTATCTTTCCGGGACCGCCCATGGCTTCTAAAGCGTTTTTGACCAGATTGTTCAAGGCCTGGTACATGAGGCGGGTATCGATGTTGACAGGCGGCAGGCTGGAAGGCCAGTTGAGATCCAGTTGGATGCCCTTCTGTTTTGCACTGGTTTGATGGACAAACAAGACCTCACGAATCGTCTTGTCTATCGCCACCCTTTCCAGGTGCACGTCCGGCTTCTTGGCAAATTGTAAAAAGTCATGAATGAACTGGCTGACCCGCTTTGAGTCTTTTTCCAATATATCCAGGGCATTTTCTCCTTTTTGACTGAGTCCTTCCCCCTTTAAAATGGCCAGCGTCAAGCCGACGTTGTTGAGAAGGTTTCCCACCTCGTGAGTGACCTTGCTGGAGGTCGTGCCCAGGATGGCCAAATTCTTTGCATGTGCCAGTTCCCTGGCTGTCTCAACTTCACGCCTTATGTATGTCTTGAGTGAATCCGTCATGTCATTAAAAGCCAGGGCCAGATCGCCGATTTCGTCATGGGAGTCGATAGACGCCTTCTGATCAAGGTCTCCCTGACCGATTCTTTCAACCTGGTCGTGAAGGGTGTAAATCGGGGTCAGAAAACGCCTTACCTGACGCCACCCGAGGAAAATCGCCAAAAGGCAGATCAAACACGTTATGAGGATACCCCAACGAATATTCTGGTATAAGTATGCATAGATCTCCGGATTGGCCTGGCTTAAGACAATCAGCCAGTCAAGATCCGGAATACGGTAGCCCACGCAGTGGAGTTTGGTTTCATCCTTGTCTTCAACCCATACCACCGGTGTATTTGAAGTGCGGAGTTTTTTCAGCACCTCCGGTGCTTCTCCCGGACGCGGCCTGACCACGCGGTCCATTTCCATATGCCCGATGAACTGTCCTGACACATCCATGATAGCCACTTGACCGGTGTGGCCCACCTTGACCCCCTCCAACACATCCCACACAGACTTCAGGTTCAATTCACCCCAAAGGACTTCCTTGACCTCGCCCAGGTGAAGTACCGGGGTGGCGACATGGATGTAAGGGATATTTTCCTTTGTCCACATTACACCGGATATGGCCCCTTGACCTGTCAATGTCTTTCTAAAAGTCTCGCTCTGGCTGAAGTCCAGGTCCCCCGGTTTCCAGCCAACCGATATGAGCTCCTTTCCCTGTGTTGAAATCAAAGACATGGACATGAATTCCGTGGCTGTGTGATTGAAAGCTGCCATGGCCATCTCCTCTTGCCATGGATCCAGTTTGGTGGCAGCCATGACCCAGGCTAGGCCCTCTAAACCTTTTTGTGCATTTCTCATGAAAAGGCGGATCTCGCCTGCCGAGCTTTTGATGATGTTTTCGTAATCCGTGTTAATGGTTTTCTGGAACTGTGTGTACGTCGTCCAAGAAAGGATGATGCCGGTCACGATGATGGATAGGACAAGGAGAGGCAGGACAAAAAGGAGAACTTTATAGAGGAGTCTTGTCTTCTTTGTTCTGTCCACGATTCAACCAATCGGTCAACCTGAAAAGAGGCCACCGGCGCCTTCACCCGCTACGCGAGGGCGAAGCCAGTCAAACGAGGCGCGGGGTTTTCTACTCTGCGAGAGCTTTGCAAAACCTCGGAAAGCGACAATTATGAGGTTTTTGAGGTACCCATCCGGGCGAAACGAACGGCCCACCTTAGTGGACAAATCGCAAACTGTTTGAGGCCGTTAGGCCGAGTTTTTGCGATTTAGTGAGTGAGCACGTAGATGGGTCAAAAACCTCATACCAAAGAGCGAGACGGGGTTATGCAAAGGTCTCTCTGCTGCAACAGGGCTCTGCACCCTAACCGGGCGGCTCTTGAACGGTTATATAGAAGATTGGCCGGGCGTCGTAAAGGATATTGTAACCGTTCGCGGGGCGGCATACTTCCAGGAACGTCTTGGCGGAGCCCGGAAAATAGCTTGATGGCGACACTTTAGTTTTTAAAGGAACTTCTGAGACACGACACTAGTGCGCATCCACGAAACATTATCCAATCGATGGGCGCAGGTGTCGGTTTCCAATTTAGAATGGATGGAGACTGTCTAGCCTATGGACACTTTCTTGAAAGGACGTCTGCCTCTTGTCAGAAGGGATGCCCACAGCATGACCAAAGAGGCTGCGAGCAGAAGGGGTTGGGGACCCCACAGGCTTAAAACAAGGGCACTGCCCAATATGGCTCCCAAATAGCAGGCGCCCCTGTATGCTGTTAAGATCGATATGGTTTTCCCCATGTCGACCTTGGGGCTGGTTTGCTGGATCAGGCTTTCCAAAAAGATATGTGTCAGCGTGAGTCCGCAACCGAACGGGATCATGAGCAAGGCGATCTGGATGTAAGTGGTGAGGTGACCGAGTATGGCCATGCCCCCCGCGAGAATCAGAAACGTCAGAGAGAGAATCGATTTTGGCTTGAAGGTCGATGACCATCTGGGCAACAGGAAGGTGGCCAGACAGGAACCGGCCTGAAACCCGGAAAGGATCAACCCCCAATCAGCAATATTGCTGCCAAAGTTTGACTTGAACAAGATGGGAAGACCGATATTCAATACACCCCCTCCCAGAAGGACAAACCCGAAGATCAGAAAATAGGCCCGGAGGTCATGATTCTTTCTAAAAGGCTCCCTGTATCTAAAGAGCAAAGACGCCTTGCCTACATCCCCCGTTGCACAGCGGCCGGCCCCATCAGGGACATCACCGGATTTCGGCAGCCCGCAGACAGCGCAGACCGAGAGAATCAGAAGGGCGCCGGCCAGCCCCAGAGCGACCCCCTGACCAGCCTTCAAAACCACCCAGCTGATCACACAGGGGCCGCAGATGCTGCCGACAAGGCAGACCCTTTCGTTGAGGGCGTTAAAGGCGATGATCTCTTTTTTGGGTATCAACAGGGGGGTCACGGAAAGACGTCCGATGTTGAAAAAGAGTGAACCCACGGTGAAAAAAAGGTAGGCAGGCAAGATGATCCAGGGAGATGATTGGAGGACAAGCAGCCCCACCAGAGCGCATTTTCCCATGTTGACCAGGGTGAGCCACTTTCTCACCCCCACCCGATCCATCCAAAGACCTGCCAGGGGGCTCAGGAGAATGGAAGGGGCTTGCTGAACCAGGCAAAGCACGACGAGGTTCGATAAGACATTCTCTCCCTTAAAGATCAGCACGTCCAGCAGGGTCAGGCCCACGAACTGGTTCGCCAGGTCGGCCAGGAGATCGGCCGAGATGATCAGATACTTGGGGGCAATCCGGTCAATGGCTCTCACGCTGCTATTCTCAAGGCCCCATCCTTTTGGCCTTCCTGCAAAGAGACGGCTGAGGCCATGTCCCTGATGTATTCTTCCAGAAAGAGGCGCTGTATCTCATCATGGCAATCGATGCCGTTGAAACCGTTCCCCTTTGTCAAGGCCTGCAAACGGCAGCCGCCCATGCAGATGGGCAACATGGGGCATTGGTTCAAACACTTGTCCGGAAGCTTTCGTTTCAGAAGCCCTGATTCTGCCACAAAGTCGACCCCTGTTGTGACATGGCCATAGGCCATTTCCCCCCCTTGAAGCGATGGGCAGGGGATGATGGAACCGTCTGCATCAAAGACAAATCTTGCCCGAAAATCGGCCATGCAGGCATTGGAAGGGGCCTCACGATCCTGGGGAAAGCCCCGTTTTCTGGCCTCTTCTGAGAGATAGAGCAATATCCTGGGATCGCCTGTGCCGGATTGAAAGGCGCTTTTTCCCCGACTGGGCAGGATCGGCGTAAACGTAATGTTCTCGATCGCAATGCCGCGTTCGACAAAATCGTCCAGCATCTCCGGATAACTCAGGAAATCAAAGGCGCCACTGTCATACTGGCATTCAATGCTCATGGGAACCATGCCGGAGACCGCCTCCAGATTCTGCAAAATCACCTCATAGGTCTTGCCGTTGGTCTTTGAAGGCCGCAGGGCATCGTGAACAGCAGCAGGCCCTGCCAGGCTGACCCGAAGACCTGTGAGTCCCACCTCCTTCATGTCTGCAATCATGGACGGCCTGATGAGCCTGCCATTGGTGGTGATGACAAAACCGTATTCAATGCCCCTCCCCAGACAGTAGTAAAACCGCCTGGCAGCACTGTCCAGGATGATGCCTGGATTAAGGAGCGGCTCCCCGCCCAGGTAGTCGTCTTCAACCCTTTGAGGGTTCTTTTCCCTGATGGTCTCAATGTAGAATTGATCCATGGCCCGCGCTGTCTCAGGGGACATCTCTTTGGCCTCAGGATCGAGGATACAATAGCGACACCGGTTGTTGCATTTGCGGGTGACCAGCACCTTGGATTTTAGCGTGCTGAAATCATGGACGTATTGTTGCATCCAGGTTTCAAAGAGCATGGTTTCGTCCGTGGTCTCTCTGACCAGGAAGCCCTGGTCACAAAGGAGGTCCATGGCAGCAGGATCAGCCGGCGCCACCGGATCGCTCAGGGCATAGGACCACTGTCTTTCAGGGATCAGGACAAAGGCCCGGGTCATGGTGTGATAAAGGGCCAAAATCTCCTCGCCCCCCCTCCTTTCAACAGGCACCTCTATGGTGAATCTCGACTTGTTGAGCAAAGACATGATGTCATCTCCTTACAAAGAAAGGACCCCCAGGCACCCTGTGCCCGGGGGTGTCCAATAGACGGTGGATCAGTTCCGGGAAGTTGGGCCCCACCGTGCGCAGCAACCCATTGCCGACTTTCTGATCTTGTATGTCCCTTTTTTGACAACGATCATTTTCATCCTCTCACCCCCCTTTCTTTGTAAATTGAAATCCTCAGATGGTCCGGCCATGGCCCGATCCGGGCAGAATCACTAATGCTTCTATCAGGATCTGTGCCGGGATCTGAGATTCAGGGGGGAAAGGATGTAGGCCTTGACGATCGCAGGAAAAAACGAGAACGCCCAGCCGATGACAAGGGCCTTTGACAGGGGTCTGAGTTTAAACTTCTGCGCTTAAGTTTAAAGGGTGTAAACAGAAGTCTGGACCTGGACCGTTATCGCGTGTATTGGGTGGTATTTTTTATGAATAGTCCAGATTAAGGGAGGCATGCCTGAGCCGCCAGATCCCTTGGTGGGTGAGGGAAAAGGGGAATGGTATTCTAAACCGCTTGGACATCACGTCGATGGCTGTCTTCTGAAAGAGAAACGTGCCGGGCTGAAGTGATGTGATCAGTGCGTCTATGTCATAGAACAGTTCTTTTTGTCTGACGGGGTCTGTTTCGTCAAGGGCCTCATGGATCAGCCGGGTAAGTTTGGCGTCCTCAAATGATCCGGCTTCAGATCTTCTGGAGCGATCAGGCGTCCAAAGCGATCTGATGCATTCAGGATCGCGGTATGCGCCGTGGAACTCGGTGAGCACGGCCTGAAATGCCTTGTTTCTGCCGTATCTTTTCTTGAGTTCCAAGAAAGGAAGCAGTTGCAGGTGTGCCTTGATGCCTACGTCGTTCAGGCAAAGTTGTAGGTACTGGGCAACCTTTTTTTCAATCTGACTCTCTTGAAACACAAGAAGGGTGAACTCAAAAGGCTTCTCGCCCTTGGTGAGATAATGGCCTGCCTTGCCATTAGACCAGCCCGCTTCTTTTAACAGTCTCAAGGCTTTTTTTGGTGTGTACGTTGCG
>CAZCXI010000108.1:0-8961 GCA_964502635.1 uncultured Desulfobacterales bacterium | reverse complement strand
TGAGCTATTCATGGTATAGAGAGCTGAAGCTTACGTGTCAAGCGACAAGGCGTCCCCACACAGTGCGGTCAAGGGGTCAACAGGAAAAATGGTGTCCCTTGCCACCTTGGCAGGACAACGGTCGTGAGAGTCGCTCGGGCATTTTCCTGCCGACACAGGACGACTTGGCCTTCGGGCAACCAGCTTGGCCTGTTTCTTGCGGCGTTTACATTGGCAGATGTCTAACCGGTACTTCGGACAGGTACTCCGCGTTTATCCTTATCGAATTTTTGGTTTGCCTATGGAGGAATATTTTTATATCATATTTGATATCAATGTCTTTTAGCTGTTCACAGAAGCAATGAGAGACAAACCGCCCGAGGAGCGCCTGTAATGCGGTACTATCCTGTGAACCTCGATGTTCGCAACAGGCGCTGTCTTGTGGTGGGCGGTGGCGCGGTGGGGGAGCGGAAAGTCAAGACGCTCCTTGAATGCGGGGCCGATGTTGTCGTCATAACCCTGATGGCGACAGGGCACCTTCATCACCTGGCCTCGGAAGGCCGGATCAGGTTAAGGTTGAGAGGCTATCAACCATCTGACCTGGATGGTCAGTTTCTTGTCATCGGGGCCACGGGCGAAGAACAGCTGAACCAACAGATCAGCGAAGACGCTTCAGGGCGAGGGATTCTTTGCAATATCGCTGACTGCCCGGGGGCCTGCACCTTTGTGCTGCCGGCCGTTGTTTCGCAAGGCGACCTGATTATCGCCGTTTCCACCTCCAACAAGAGTCCGGCCTTGGCCAAACGGATACGGCAGGCCTTGGAGAAGGAATTCGGGCCGGAATACGGCACATTGTTGAACCTGATGGGGGCCATCCGTGCAAGGCTGTTCGCTGAGGCGAAGAGTCCTGAGGCCCATAAATGGATGTTTGAGCGCATGCTTGATGGGGGACTCCTGGAGATGATCCGCAAGGAGAACACCCAGGAGGCGACCGCATTGCTTCAAGAGATACTGGGAGAAGGGTATACCTGGGATGCGTTGATGGGGACCGATCCAAGACCTGACAAGCCTGGTTCGGTATAGCCACATTTGTTCGAGAGGACGAGCTATGAGCCTTCTTTTTGCGTTGACGATAGCCTGTTACATTGCCAGCTCCCTCGGTTATCAGGGTTATATACTATTTCAAAAGCGACCCATATACCGCGTTGCAAACATCCTCCTCTGGCTGGGCTTTCTTTGTCACACGGTTGTTATGGGTATGCAATACATCAAGACCGGACATGTCCCGGTCCAAAACCTGCATGAAACGCTTTCAACTTTTGGGTGGGCCGTGGTTGGTGTCTTTCTCGTCCTTCAACTAAAATACCACCTCATGGTTCTGGGAGCCCTTGTGGCCCCATTGGCCACCCTGTGCGTGATCATCGCTTCCATGCTGCCCGGACCGCCCGTTGAAATGGCCCCGGTCTTCAGGGGCCTGTGGCTGACGCTTCATGTCGGGACTCTTATTGTGGGCAATGCGGCCTTTGCCATCGCCTGCTTTGCAGGCATCCTGTACCTGATTCAGGAACGGGCAATCAAGGACAAAAGGCGCGGATTCTTCTTTCGCCGCCTCCCCTCTCTCAAACTACTTGATTCCATGGGCTACGCAAGCCTTGTCGTCGGGTTTCCCATGCTGACCTTTGGGGTCATTACCGGGGTTATTTATGCCCAGATGATACGGCCGGGGCAGTTCTGGGCCTGGAATCCTAAAGAGATCCTTGGAGGGATTACCTGGTTGGTGTATGCCGTCTTGCTTCATGAACGCCTGGCCGTGGGGTGGCAAGGACGGCGGGCCGCCATCATGACCATTGTGGGATTCGTGATACTGTTATTGACGTTTTTCTTGTTTTTTCAGGGTTAGACTTCTTCCCCTGGGGCTGTCTTGCAGAGCTTTTGCAGCGCCCCTTGGCATAAGCCGTGGAGGCCATCGAACGCAGGAATATGATAGCAAAGAGATACATCGTCGCAATCGGCCTTAATCACAAGACAGCCCCGGTAGAGGTTCGGGAGCGCCTGGCCTTCTCCGGTGAAGACACACCCAAGGTGCTCAAGGCCATGTGCCGGGACGCCTGTGTGGACGAGATCGCACTGTTTTCAACCTGCAATCGCGTGGAGTTTCTCCTGGCCACCAGAGATGCGTCCAAGGCAGTAGAGGCGGTCAAGGATTTCATGGCTGAATTCAAGAGCACGCCGCGTCAAACGTTTGAACAGGCCCTTTATGTGTATCATGGAGACGAGGCGGTGCGTCATATCTTTCGCGTCGCAGCCAGCCTTGATTCCATGGTGGTGGGCGAACCGCAGATCCTGGGACAGATCAAGGACTCCTACTTGCAGGCCTGTGATTACCAGACTTGCGGCGTGGTTCTGAATCGGCTCATGCACCGGTCGTTTTCGGTGGCCAAGCGTGTGCGCACGGAAACCGGCATTGGCGATCACGCGGTCTCTATTAGCTATGCGGCCGTGGAGTTGGGTCGGAAGATCTTTGGTGAGCTTGAGGGAAAAGCGGTATTGCTCCTGGGTGCCGGCGAAATGGCTGAGTTGGCCGTCGAACACCTGGCCAATAACCGGGCCCAGCCGATCTTCGTGGCGAACCGCACCTTTGAGCGAGGCCTCGAACTCGCCGAGAAATTCAGAGGAACGGCCATCCGATTCGACGAGGTTCGTGAATATCTGAAACGGGTGGACATCGTAATCAGTTCAACAGGGGCCCCCAAATATGTCCTGGTGCGTGACGACTTCAAAGGGCTGATGCGCGCCCGCAAGAACCGCCCTCTCTTTTTTATCGACATCGCCGTGCCCCGTGATATAGACCCCGAGATCAACCGGATTGACAACGTCTATGTTTACGACATAGATGACCTCAAGAGCGCCATTCAGGAAAACATAGACGAACGCCAGCACGAGGCACTCCGTGGGGAACGCCTTGTGGATGCCGCTGTGATTCAGTTTCGCAGATGGTTCCAAGGTCTTGATGTCGTGCCTACCATCGTCGGTCTTAGGGATAAGATGGAGGAAATCCGGAAAAAGGAACTGAAAAAGACCTTTGGCTCTCTCAGCTCCGTCTCTGAGAAGGATCGGGCTGCCATTGACCGGCTGACAGCGTCGCTTGTCAACAAGATCCTGCATCATCCTACCGTCTTCTTGAAAAATAGCGGTTACAAGGACGAGAAATCTCTTTATATTGATCTTACCCGCCAGCTCTTCAACCTGGATGAATCTGACGAGCACGAGCCTGAACCAAAGGGGTGAGGCACTCATCCCGAACACGAAACATGGGCAAGGCATGCATGACCATAAGACAGGGTCGTTTGGCCGTATCTCAATGACAACTGACTCATAGGGAGGAGTGTGTTGGGAAAGAAAACGGCATTTCTTTTTCCGGGACAAGGATCGCAAGCGGTCGGTATGGGCCTTGACCTGTATCAGGAATATGATTTTGTCCGTGAGATCTTTGACATGGTGGACGAGGTCACCAAGACTCATATCTCAAGGCTATGTTTTAAAGGCCCCATGGAAGACCTCACCCTGACGGTAAACCTTCAGCCAGCGGTAACGGCGGTCAATCTAGCCTGTCTTGCGGCACTTCAGAAAGAAGGGATTCAACCTGATGTGACGGCAGGCCACAGCCTTGGAGAATACAGCGCCCTCGGAGCGGCCGGGGTGACGAGTCCTGTTGACACGTGCAAGCTGGTTTTCAAAAGGGGCCGCCTCATGCATCGCGAGGCCACCAAGAATCTTGGCGCCATGCATGCCATTTTGGGTCTTGATATAGATACCGTTAGAGAACTTGTTGATAAAGCACAAGAAAAGGGAATTGTTGCGGTTGCCAACCACAACACAG
Organism: uncultured Desulfobacterales bacterium; assembly: GCA_964502635.1. GTDB lineage: Bacteria > Desulfobacterota > Desulfobacteria > Desulfobacterales. Next base: position 5,102 of record CAZCXI010000108.1, on the reverse strand, counting down.
CCACCCAGATCGTGATCACAGGCGCCCCGGACGCCGTGGCATATGCGTCTGCATTGGCCGCTGCCAGGGGGGCCAAAGCGATTCCTCTCAAGGTCAGCGGCGCATGGCACAGCGAACTGATCCGGGGGGCCGACAAAGACTTCAGGGCCTTCTTGGAAGAGATAGCTTTTGGTGCTCCGAACACGCCGGTCCTGTTCAATGTGACTGCGGAATACGAGTCAGATCCGGCTCAGATCAGGGATATCATGGCTAGACAGCTTTGCAGTCCTGTTCGTTGGTATGAGTCCATGTGCAGAATGCAAGACGACGGTGTCGATGTCTTCGTCGAGGTTGGCCCCAAAAAAGTATTAAGCGGCCTCCTTCGCAAGATTATTCCCGATACCTACGCCCATCAGGTATACAATGTAGGCAGTATGAAGGGGCTGGAAGGCTTCCTCAAGGCCGTGACGTAGTTGCCCCGATCATCTCTTGTTGGGAGACATTTTTTCATGCATAGCGAAAAGTCGGCAGACGCTTACAAGGATTTTTTGGAAGATATCGGCCAGTTTTCTTCCGGGGAAACCGGGGACGTGCCGCCTCAGCCAAAAACGGCGGCACAGGCGGCGGAACCCACGTCTATCGGCCGGCGGGTGCGTTTGGTTCGCGAGGAAAAAGGGATGACCACACAAGATGTGGGCCAGCGCACAGGCCTCAGTTCAAAATACCTGGATCAGATCGAGGCAGACCAGCTCTCCCCTCCGTTGGGCGTTTTGATCAAGATTGCCAAAGCCCTCGATATGAAGCTGGGCCGGTTTATCTCAACGGGCGAAGTGAAGCCTTTCACGGTGGTCCGCAAGCATGAGCGGCGCATTGTCTCCCGCTACACGTCTGCTCAAGGTGATCAATATGGCTATACCTACGAGTCCCTGGCTCCCGACAAGAAGGACCGGCACATGGAACCCTTTATGGTGACCCTGGTGCCCTCCAAGGCGAGAAAGGAACTGTCTACCCATGAAGGCCAGGAGTTCATCTATGTCCTGGAAGGGGCTATGGAGGTCACCCTAGAGGACGTTACGGATGTACTCTACCCCGGTGACAGCATTTATTACGATTCCGTTATTCCTCACCTGGTCCGGTGCCATGGCGACAAGGAAGCCGTCATCCTCGCAGTGCTTTATGAAAAGAACGGATGACCCGCAGACGAATCCCCTAATCCTTCCTCTCCAGCAATATTTCAAGGTCCCTGAAGTGTTCCACATGAACAGTGGCTAGAAGAGCCCTGTTCTTGTAAGCCACAAAAGGAATGGCCGCCGCCTTGGCGGCCGATTCGTCAATTTCCGAGTCCCCGACATAGATCGCCTCATGGGGCGACAGACTGAAATGGTTCAAAATCTTGAGCAGTGACTCCGGGTGCGGCTTGGGTCGCTTCACGTCGAGACTCGATATCACCAGGTCAAAGTACGCCTGCAGGCCATGGTCCGACAGGACCCGATTCATGGTGTCTGACCGGTTGGTGGAGATGGCTGTCTTGTAGGTGGGACGGAGGTATTCCAGGAAGGCTTTCAGGTAAGGCTCCGGTTGCATCAAAGGGATGAATGGAAAATAGCTGATCTGGTGACGGTATGCCAGGGCCTGTTCCGCCAGTGGGTCATCGCTGAAAAGGTGGGCGATGGACTGGTCTGCGGTGTGCATGTGGACATACCTGGACTGCCGGCTGGTCATCGGGGGTTTTCCAAAGCGGGCCAGTATATGATTATAGTACACCTCATTGGCGTGCTTTGAGTCGAACATCACCCCGTCGCAGTCAAAAATGACCAGCTTGACCTGTTCTACAGAAAGCTTTACATCCATTATGGCTGCTCCTGCAGACCCATGCCGTCGATCAAGACGGGGTGCGTTTCACAAAAATCCCTTGGCGTGTCGTGAGAGGTTCTGATATAAACCACTCCATCAGTGGATAGAACTTTCATTGTCATAGCCGGTCAAAGCTAACGGAACAGAGGCTCTCCTGTCAAGACCTCCATGAGTCTGTCAATCCCTGCTGATTGTGCATACCGTTTGTCCTCAAGGACAAAGGTGCTGCTCGTGTTTTTGTGCGGCTTGTGCGCCCTGCTGGGCTGTGCCCATGAGCCTCGCCAACTGGTTTCCCCGCAAAGCCCTGCGCCCCATAAGCGTTTTGTGGTTATCCGCGACTACAACACGACATGGCACGCACTGCTGCGGGCGATCAGCAAGATGCAGGGCCAGCAGATCAAGTCATCTCACAAAAAAACCGGCACCCTTGTCCTTCAACCGGTGACGGCAATGATTGAACCGTACTGCGACTGCGGCAGACTCGGCAAGAGGGCCTTGACAGGCAAGGTCCGACGCGAGACAGTGGTCAAGGCACAAGCGAATGCCCCACAGGAAACGATTGTGGAGATCTCATCCGTCTATGTCACGGCTTATAACTGGAAGGACAGCTATGGTGAGGCGGTGCGCAAAGAAACCATCGAGTGTATCTCCAATGGGCAATTTGAACAGGAGCTCTATCGCGGTTTGATCCGTCACCTGTCACCCTGATGAGAACCGATGTTGCGGAACAACCCTGGGGGACCGGGTGAGAACCTGAAGGGGGCGCCATGAAGGTTCGAACAAAGGTCTGGATCGACGATGATCATGACAAGGTGATCTTCGGTAGCGGCAGGGTGCGTATGCTTGAGGCCATTGATCGCCTGGGTTCCATGAACAAGGCGGCCAAAGAGCTGAAGATGTCTTATCGGGCCTTGTGGGGGCGCATCAAATCCACGGAGGCTCGCACAGGGGTCAGGATGGTGATCACAAGGCCAGGTGGCGGCAAGGGCAGTGGATCGATCCTGACGCCCACGGGAAAGAGATTCCTGGAAAAGTACAAGCTGTTGAAGGACCGTGTTGTGGAACAGGCCGATCAGGCGTTTGACAAGATCTTTGGAGACACCAGAACCGATGAAAGATAGGAGAGATATCTACCTCCAGATGAGGCCCGTTGAGGAAGCCCAGAGGGCCTTTTCCAATCGTTTGAACCTTGACGGATACCTGGCCCCGGAAACCATTGCCGTTCAGGAGGCAGCCGGCCGGGTCACGGCCACGCCGGTCTTTGCCAGATTCTCCACGCCTGGCCATCATTTGGCGGCCATGGATGGCATTGCTGTCCGGGCAGAGGCAACCTTTGAAACCACCGTGGATCGACCCAAAGAGTTCCCTGTCGGCCAGGGTTGCTTTTTTATCAACACGGGCCAGATCATGCCGGAGGGGACCAATGCGGTCATCATGATCGAACATGTCACGACCGTCGACGAAAAAACGGTCCGCATTGAGTCCGGTGCGTACCCCTGGCAGCATGTTCGCAAAGTGGGCGAAGACATTGTGGCCACTGAACTCCTCCTGCCCCAGAACCACCTGATTACACCCTATGACATTGGGGCCCTGCTGAACGGTGGCATCTTCCATATAGCGGTAAAAGAAAAGCCCAGGGTGCTCATCATTCCGACAGGTTCAGAATTGATAAGCCCCCAGGCCCTGGACCGTGACACCCTGCCTCCGGGCCGTGTGGTTGAGAGCAATTCAGCCATCCTGGGGGCCTTGATCAAGGCCTGTGGAGGCGAATGCCGGACCCATCCCATTTGCCCTGACGTCTTTGAGGAAATCTTAGAGGCAGTCCGCGGCGCCGCGCACGGTGATGCGCACATTGTGATGATCAGCGCCGGATCTTCGGCCGGTTCCGAGGATTACACGGCAAGCGTCATTCGCCGGCTTGGAGAAGTCCTCGTTCATGGCGTTACCATGATGCCCGGCAAGCCAACGGTCCTCGGGATCATCAACGATAGGCCGGTCATTGGAAATCCCGGTTACACCGTTTCCGCCATCATGGCCTTTGAGCAGTTCACCCAGCCTCTCATCTATCGGATGCTTGGCCTCCAACAACCGGAAAGACCTAAGATTAAGGTTCGGGCCGCTCGAAAGATGGCATCAAAACTCGGTCTTGACGAGTTCGTACGGGTCAAGCTGGGCCGCGTCAAAGACACCATCGTGGCGTCGTCTCTTCCCAGGGGCGCGGGATCTGTCACCACACTCACCCAGGCCGACGGGATCATTCGCATCTCCAGCCATGTGGAAGGGGTCCTGGACGGCGAGATGGTGGAGGCCGAGCTTTTGAAGGGGCTCAAGGAAATTGAGAACACGGTCGTGGTGGTGGGAAGCCATGATAACACCCTGGATGTTCTGGCAAACCAGATGAGGGTCAAGGATTGCCGTTTCGGTCTGGCTTCAAGCAACGTGGGAAGCCTGGGGGGGCTCATAGCGTTGAGCAAAGGGTATTGTCATGCCGCTGGCTGCCATCTTCTTGACACAGAGACCGGCGTTTACAACCTCTCTTATATTAAGCGTTATCTCCCTGACCTGCGAGTCAAGCTGGTCAACCTGGTCTATCGCGAGCAGGGGCTCATGGTGTCACGAGGCAACCCCAAAGGCATTACGGGAATAGGGGACCTGGCCAGAAACGATGTCACCTTGGTGAATCGACAAGCAGGTTCGGGCACCCGGATTTTGCTCGACTATCGACTGGCACAGCTTGACATCAGCCCGGAGAACATCCGGGGCTACGACCAGGAAGAATTCACCCACATGTCGGTCGCCGTGACCGTGCTGAGCGGCGGGGCGGATACGGGGCTGGGCATTTATGCGGCAGCCAGGGCCTTGGAGCTCGATTTTGTTCCCATGGTGACGGAAGAATATGACCTGGTCATTCCAGAGGCCTTTTTTGAAGACGAAAAGATCCGACTGATGCTGGAAGTCATGCGGTCAAGGGGCTTCAGAGACCTTGTGCACGACATGGGCGGATACGATACCTCCAAGACGGGTACTGTGCTGGCCAGCCTGTGAACAGGGGGCGGCTTATGTTTTCTGGCCCAAAAGGGGCCTTGGTTGCTACGCTGATGCAGGGCGCAACGCCTTGAGGCCGACCTCAAAGCCTTCGCCTTGCCATCAGAGCCAACTATTGTGACAGCTACTAGTGTCGTGTCCCAGAAGTTCTTTAGAAAGTAACGTGTCACCATCAAGCCATTTTCCGGGCTCCGTGAGCATTTCCGGGACGTCAGCTTCGTTGC
>CAZCXI010000107.1:0-9199 GCA_964502635.1 uncultured Desulfobacterales bacterium | reverse complement strand
CTCACATAGTCTCCGAAAAGGCTTGAATTCACCTCCCATCCCCAAGTTTCCCGCGAAGTTTGCTCGATGTGGGCGATGGACAGTCGGTGGATTGCGTTGGTCGGTCCTATCTGTGAATATCTTTATGCGTTCGATCCCGCGGATAATGGCATTGTGCAAGAAAGCGGGGGCCTCTAAGAGAGCTAGTCTTGGCATGGCAGACTATGTGTCGTAAATAAAATCGTACTGCCGGTTATTTGGGTACTTAAAGACGTTCCCTAAATGTCGACAGCGACGCTTCCGCTTAAAGATGTCCGAAGTCTCCTCGTCTATTCTTCCGATTACCGCTTTCCTTACCAGGCATTGATAAAACCAATTATTGAGAATACACTTATTAATAAGCCCAAAATGGCAATAAACGCAGGTCTGACTTTGAATCGAATTTTAAACGTTTTAATGCCATCATTATACTTAGGAAATTTCTCGTATGAATTTTCAAGAAGTGCAGCGATAATTTTTCTGAACAGTATTATACTGAGTCCAATAAAAAGACCTATTGTTGGACCTAAGAAGTGTTTCATTTAAGTATGCCCCGGCTAATTGCATGGCAGGTTTGAAATAAAGCCCCACTCTAAACCGACGGTAAGCCCCATGAGTGCATGAAGCCCAATTTTTAATCCGCGGATTCCAACTTTGCCTTCTGCGCCTAGGCTCCCTAAAGTACCACCCAGAGAACCTTTCAGGTATATTGGTCCGATCTCAATCAATCCGGTTGTAAGTGCTTCGACAGCGGCAATTTTTGCTGCTGCTTCTATTCCCCCAAGGGAATAGATATTTGTCATTCCTCCTTTCAGTTGGCCGTGCCACTTGTATACGCTTGTGGAGCCAGATAGACGTCCCTCATTACCTTTCCATTGTAATTGACCTACTGAACCTTCAATCCCTGATTTGGCAGTTCCAGCGTACAAATCGGTTTCAGCCTTAGCTTTGAAATTAAGAATTCCAGCCGTCTCATTCCCAAACATATTAACTTTGTACTCATGAACTTCGTACAATCCAAGCGGATCCATCCACTTCACCGGATCATTGAGGCAATATCCATAGAGATCAGTATCGCCCCCATAAAATAGTGCAGGATCCTTTGCGGTCCATCTGCCGATATCGGGGTCATAGTCCCTCAATCCGAATCGCACCAGACCGGTGTCTCGGTCATGGAGTCCGCCTGCAAAGCCGAACGGGATCACAAAAGATGGATCCGTGTCAGTAATAATGTTGCCAAATGAATCATAGTCAACTCTTTTTACCACATTACCCGAGGCGTCGGCAACCAAGCGCAAAGAACCCACCTGGTCGTACGTCAGGTAATGGCTGGACCCCCCTTGGGTCATGGCCACGGGCATTCGGCCATCGGCATATTCAAACCGCATGATGAGATTGTCACTTCCGTCATACACGGCCAGCAGCCGGGTCAAACCCTGCCAGAGGTATTTCTCGGTGATGGAGCCATTCACTATCTTTGCAATTCTTCTGCCAAGAGGATCATGGATGTATTCGATTGCGGTGCCGTCAGGCAAGGTCACACCCAAAAGCTCCCCGCGAGAAGAGTAGTCGTAGGTGGTGTCACCCGTGGCAGCGGTCTTGGTGGTGAGGAAACCATCCACACTGTACTGGTAAGTGCTGCTTCCTGCAGTCAGTAAATGATCTTCATCCGAATAGGCAAAGGTCCTTCCAGGAATCCCCCGTAAGGCATTCATCTCATAGGTACGGGTCCCGTTCAGACCGTATTGATATTCTTCGACCAGACTGCCGTCTTTGGTGACTGTCAGAAGTCGTCCCATGGAATCGTAGGTGTAAACATAGTTAGACGTATCTCCGTTAACGGTTTCTGTCCTTTCAGTGACCCTTCCGTTATTATCACGTGTCAGGTTCCAGGAGGTCAGGCTGCTGCCACTGACAGCAAAGTCCTGAGCGCCCAATTCGCCATATCCGTTGAAGGTGCGGGTTAAACTCAAAGCACCATCGGTGACCGCCTCGGGTAGGCCGTTACCCGCATTGCGAAAGATCGTAAAGCCATCGGCGCCGGTCAAAAGACCGTCATCGTCGTACGTATACATGTGGGTATCGCCGGCATAGGTGAAGCTGTCCATGTTGAAGTCGTTGTTGTAAGTATAGAATAGCGTTTGGTCCAGGGTACCGCTCAAGGTCTGAGACGTGACCAGTTTTCCGTCATAGCCATACGTAATCGTGTTGGTTCCGTTGGTGATCGACCCCACCTTTGTTCCGCAAAGATACGTCAGATCAATGTTTCCCTCAGGTGTTTGGATCTGGACCAGCCTGGTCTTGTCATAAAGGTTGTTGATCTGGTCGCCTGAAGGAAAGTTGGTTTGAACAAGCCGCCTGTCCTTATCGTATAAGTAGCTGTAACTGCCGCTTAGGGGTGTTTCGTACGAGTTGTTCAGGTTGACCGCATTGTAACCAAAGCTGTGGTGAATAGTAGATGGATTGGTCAGTATGGTCAGGTTGCCGTTTTGATCGTAGGAAAAGCCCACGGAGCTTCCATCCGGCCGGTTGATCCCGGTCACGCGGCCTACTGCATCGTAATCATAAGTGGTAGTGTGGTCTTGCGGATCCGTGATCGATTCAAGGAAGCCCAGTGCATCATAGGCAAAGGTGGTCTCCCGGGTATTAGTCTCTATGGAGATCAGCCGGCCCCGCAAGTCGTACCCATATGTTGTTTCATAGAGGCCAGGGATGGTGAGGCTTGTGGTCAGAAGCGTGGCAGGGTCATAAGAAGTGGTCACCATCCGGCCTTCAGGAGAGGCGATGGTCTTCTGCGCCTGAAGGGTATCGGTTGCAAGGGTGGTAGCCTTGCCATTGACTGTGGCTGTTTCCGTGATCAGATCAGGCACATCATCCGAGTTTGTGTCCTGGTACGCCTTATCCCTGAGCGTAACTTTCTCCAACGTTGAGGGAGCAGTTTCCCTCATTTCCTTCACGTACCGGAACTTGTACTCTGGATCCACATCGTATTTGAAGGCAAGCTCCATGCCGCAGGCAAGAGACTTGCTTACGGTCAGCCCGTCCGCCGACTGAGTAAACAGGGTCTCAGCCCCTGTAGGATCGGTAATGGTGGAGGCGTACGCGCCGGTGGCGTAGGTGTGGTCCCGGTAGGTGGTGAGGTTGCCTTCCCCGGTGAGCGCGTCTGTCAGAATATCGCCGTTGTCATACGCTGTCCTAGCGTAATTCCAGTGCCCCCCTTCCTGATCGGTGGCATCTGTCAACCTTCCTATGGAGTTGAATACGTGCTCATACCGGTTTTCTTCGGGCTCTATCTTTGCTGTCATCAGGCCATCTGCGGTGTATTCGAAGCCATAATAGCTGCCATCTGGATAGGTAATACGCGTCAGGTGGTTGTTGGCGTCAATGGTTAAAGTCGTAGTGATCCCGTCCGGGGATGTGATGGCAGTGGGCACGCCGCTGCCGTCTCTGTCTATGGTAATCAGGTTGTCAAAGCGGTCGGTTATGGAAGCCAGTTGATTTTCTTCATTATAGCCAAATTCACGCAGGGTGACTCCTGTATCAAGGTCTATGGTCGTCTTGTGACGCCCCGCGCTGGACATAATATGACCCAGTCCCCCTTCTTCGGCAAAGACAATGTCTCCAGCGCTCATGACCTTTATAAAGGCAGAAGGGGGAGCCAACTTTCGAATACGGGAATCACTTCGATCTGCAACACACAGGCTGCCATCAGGACCCATAGCCAAGGCCCAAGGCGTGAAACCAGCCTGAGTAGCCAAGCCACCATCGCCGCATGGAAACTCAGAGGTGTTGCAGGTGGTCCCGTCACCACCAAGTGGGATGGGGACTCCGTCTGGTCCTACCCGATAAATACGAGAGTTAGCCGCTACGTAAACGGTGCCGTTAGGACCCACGGCAACCCCAGTTGCGGAACTGAGTGACGATGCGACAGTTGTAATTATCCCCTCTGGGTTCACCCGGCGGAGGCAACAATTGGTTGAAATGTAGAGGCTGCCCTCAGGACCCACGGCGACCCCATGGGGATAGAATAAGCTGGCCTGGGTGGCAGGACCGCCGTCGCCGCTCCAGTCAGGGGTTCCATTTCCAGCCACCGTGGTAATGATTCCATCGGTGCTCACACGTCGAACGCGGAAACCATGGTATTCTGGAATATAGAGGTTGCCCTCGGGATCCACGGCGAGGCTCTTGGCATAAGACGAGTTCAATTGCGCCTCGACGGCAGGGCCGCCATCGCCCAAGCCACTAGTTCCGCCGCCGGCCACTTTGTTGATGTTTCCGTCTGGGCTCACGCGGTAGACAATGTTACTATCCTGAATGAATACACTTCCATCCGGGCCCACTGCCAGCGCGGATGGGAACGTGAGATGCGCTTCAATGGCAGGGCCCCCTCCGTCTGGGGAGTTAGCTCCACCACCCGCAAATGTCGTGATGATCCCATCCGGATTCACCCGACGGACACGAGCACTCCCGTAGTCCCCAATATAGATGCTACCGTCGGGACCCATCGCGACCCCTCGGGGACCGCCTAATGGCGCCTCCGTGGCAGGCCCCCCGTCGCCGCTGAAGCCATAAGCTCCATTTCCGGCTGCGGTTTCGATTATCATGGCATTATTCTCGATTATTGTGCCATCACCCTTGTAAAGAGTGGAAAGCTCTATGGGGCTGAGGTAGTGATGAGTAGACAGCGTCCAACCTTCGGCAATGTCGCCTATTGACATATTGATGACCAGGTCCCTGCACCTCGGGATGCCCCATGATTGACGTGCCACGATACTCGTAGAATACAAACTTCCGCCCATCTGGGCGAATGCCTTTGAACCGGCCCACTCAGAGAATCCAGACGACAAATAGACATATTCGTAGTTGAATGACACGCAGACATGGACGATTGCTGGTCTTTTCACTGGCCTGCCCAGGTGATCCAGTCCATCCCAAACAAACTCGACCACCTGATTAGGCAAAGGTGGCAAGGTCTGATTAAAGGTTCGGCCAGCTACATCGACCTTGACGGTAATACTCGTGAGGCTGTCAGGGACTGTCTCCCCGCTGGCAGGTACGATAATCTTGTGATGGTAACCACTCGCTCTGTTGCTGGCAAAATGAAAAATTGTGCCCATACCAGGGATGGGAATGTCTTCGTGGAGGATGCGGCTTCGTTCTTCAACAAAGGAACAACAAGAACTTTGGCAATCATTGTTTTTCTGCTGGTCCACCTGGGGGGCATTCTCTGTGTTCGGACCCGTGGCGTTTGCAGGCGGACCACCGGGCCAGTTGGCATCACCAGGGGTAAAGTGGGTCAGTGCAAATCGCCAGAAGGTAGAACCTGGAGAATATCTCCCCGGATCATCCAGGCCTGTAACCTCATCACTGAAAGAACCATCGTTGTTAAAATCATCAGGCAAATCATCGCCATCGGCGTCCAGGGCATCCACGATGCCGTCCATGTCCGTATCGAGGAGCTTCACCACAACGCCATTATCAGAAGGCACCCAGACGCCTCTGTCGCGATCGTAGTAGCCCACAGGGACGACATCACCTACGGCAAAACCCAGGAAATTATCAACCCAGATGGTGACCGGTTTTTCAAATCTCACCCTTTGGGCGCCGTCAACGGCAAGTTCCACACAGTAGGTGTAAGCCGATCTTGGAGGCAGGACAGCGGGCATGGACTCCGGCGTGGTGTACTCCGTTGCCCGGGTGGTGATGGTGGTGAGTTCGTGAATATCATTGCCCGCTTCATCCACCAGATAGGCCATGTTGTCCCCGGTGAAGACCGTTGTGCAGGAGCGGCTTCCGAATTCATCAGTGACCTGAGTGCTCTGGTGGGTGACAACAGTCGCCGGATTGCCGTCAAAGGTGACGGTGGTTGATGCAGGGTCTTCGGCGATCATGACGATGGTCTTACCAATAGCGATGTCGTTCCACGGGACATACACCTTCCTATGAACCGTCAACAGGCCATCCTTTTGGTAAACGATGGTGATGGTTCCCCCGCCTTCCACAGGGATGGAAAACTGGCCCTCAGCGTCTGTTATGACACTGCCGTATTCGGGATGGTCGTGGATGGTGACAGAGACATCGCCTATCGGAGAGGCTGCTAGGCCCTGAACCAGGCCGGTGACCAGTGAAAAGCGTTTGGCATCATATGATTCCACGGTGGCATCAGGCGGGATCAGGTCCTCATACTGTGCGCCAAACGAGCCCTCCGGCTGGGGCTCCGGGCTACCCAGCACCGTAACCACGGCCTGTGCGCTGGCAGAGCCATTGGGACCTGTGACCGTGATGGTATAGGTAGTGGTGTGGTTAGGGAAGACAGAAGCAGATCCATTGACCGACACAACACCAATGCCGTTATCAATGTGGGCGTTTTCTGTATTGGTGGAGTTCCAGGAAATGATGGATGACTCACCCACCTGAATGGTCTCAGGGGTTGCCGAGATATTCACCGTGGGGGTCATTGAGGTGACAGTCACTGTAACAGCGTCTGTGGCTGTGCCACCAGGGCCCGTGGCCGTGATCGTGTATGTGGTGGTCTCCGTCGGAGAAAGCGCCATGGATCCATTGAGATCGACGCTGCCAACACCTGGCTCAATCACACAAGTATCAGCATGTTCGGATGTCCACGTCAAAGTGCTTGATTCGCCCACCAGGATCGTCTCGGCCTCTGCGGAAAGGCTCACCGTTGGGACAGGGTACGTCACCGTTACGGTCGCGCTGGCCGTTGCCGTGCCGCCAGGGCCGGTTACCGTGATTGTGTACGTTGTGGTCTCGACGGGTGAAACTGAAGTGGAACCGCTCACAGCAACACTGCCAATACCTTGATCCATGCTGGCGGAATCAGCGTTGGTGGAAGTCCACATCAAAGTAGCCGACTCGCCCAATACAATGGTACCCGGGTCTGCAGAGAGGCTTACGGTCGGCGGCTGAAGGACCGTGACCGTGACAGTGTCTATAGCCGTGCCGCCAGGGCCGGTAGCCGTGATCGTGTATGTGGTGGTCTCGGTGGGTGAAATCGCAATTGATGCATTGACATCAACGCTACCAATGCCCGGTTCAATCACACACGTATCGGCGTTGGTCGAAGTCCAAGACAAGGAGGCTGACGCGCCCAAGAAGATCGTCTCTGGCTCTGCGGAAAGGCCGACCGTGGGGACGGGAGGAGGGTAGGTCACGATCACGGTCGCGCTGGCCGTTGCTGTACCACCAGGGCCGGCTACCGTGATCGTGTAAGTCGTTGTACCAGAGGGCGAAACTGTGACCGATCCGTTTGCGGGAACCGTCCCGACCCCTTGATCTATGGTGGCGGAATCGGCATTGGTGGAGTTCCAGGTCAGGGCGGCTGACCCGCCGATTTCAATGCTCTCAGGCTCTGCAGAGATGTTTACGACAGGCGGATAGTGGACCGTCACCGTAACAGTATCCGCGGCTGTACCACCAGGGCCCGTCGCTGTGACCGTGTATGTGGTGGTCTCGGTGGGAGAAACCGTGACGGAGCCTGTTGGATCAACAGGGCCGATATCGGGCTCTATGTTACAGCTGTCGGCATGTGTCGAGCTCCAGGACAGGACAGCAGGCTCGCCAATGAGAATGGTTTCGGGGACAGCAGTTATCTCTGTGGTGGGAGGCGCATCGGTCACAGTGACGGTGACTTCATCGCCGGCCGTGCCGCCGTCTCCGGTGGCCACAATCGTGTATGTCGTCGTCTCTGAGGGAAAGACGGTCACCGAACCGTCCAGATCAACCATGCCCACGTCGGGCTCGATCACGCAGGACTCGGCATTGTCAGAGGTCCAGGACAATGTGGCTGGCTCGCCAACATAAATGGCCTCCGGCTCGGCCCACATCTCTACAGTGGGTGGCAGTGGCGTGACTGTTACCGTGACACTTTCGGTCGCTGAGCCTCCTGGCCCAAGGGCCGCAAGCACATAAGTCGTGGTCTCCTGCGGTGTAACGACTTCAGAACCGCTCGGGGAAACATCTCCGATATCATTGTCTATGCTTAGAATGTCAGCATGAGTGGTTTGCCAAGTCAGGGTGCTTGATTCCCCCGGTGTGATGGACATCGGATCTGCCGAAAAAGTAAGCTCCGGTGGGGGGATCGGACCATCGGAGCTTCTGACCTCAATAGTCACTGAGGCGCCGGGAGTGCCTCTGAGAAAGACGGTCAAGCGGTTTGTGGATTTTAATGGTGTGTCTTTGTAGACAATGACATCGTCTCCAATGAGAAACTCTCGAAGGCGGACAAACTTTCTGTTGAAAAAGAGAAATCCCCCTCGTATTTCCATGTCCGGCGTATTTTTCGTGATGACGATATACCCATCTCCGGCATCATCTGCATGGAACGTATGGCGGGAAAAATGCAGATGCAAACTGCCTATTTCAAAATTTCTTGGCCCAAATACGCTCTGCTCCTCTGCATGAACTATCGGGGCAATACTGCACAACACGGCAAGGACCGAAAGGAGACAAAGAATCCTTCTTGACATCATCCACCTCAAATCAATCTCTTGGTTTAACCCTTATACGAATACCTCAAGGGCCGGTCTTTTTGACCGAACAGGATCCGCCCTTCTCAAAATGGTTTGGATATCTCTTGAAAAGCCCGCGATTCGGCCGGGTCATCTTTGGATGATACTCTCACCGGCCTCGTCACAATGTGGAAAGGAAACAGCTTTAGTCTGTCTCGCCGGTAGCATTATTGGAGAGAAATGTCAAGAGCCCGTTCCAACTATTGTGATGAATTCAAGTTGCAAGCGCACCACTTGATGTCCGCCAGAACACTTCATGGGGTGACTGGTAGCCGAGGCACTTTCTGGATCTATGATTAAGCTTTTGACAACAAAGCCATAAACGGGAGTCTTTGTACAAGATGACCACGAAAGGGAGGTGTTGCCCAAGACCATGCAGTTGGTGGCAGGAAGGACCGCGCAAGAGTACAATCAAAGAAAGAATAGAAAGGGCGCGTTTTGGGAGGATCGGTACCATGCCACGGCGGCAGTACAAGAGGGTACGCATTTGGTTCAATGCATGGTCTATATCGATTTGAACATGGTTCGGACCGGAGTCGTTCAGCACCCTTCGCAATGGCCTTTTTGTGGATACAATGAAATAAAAAGTCCGCCACAAAGATACGCGCTGATCGACAGACAGCGGCTGACCTCTTTGTTGGGAATTGAGAGCA
>CAZCXI010000106.1:0-9203 GCA_964502635.1 uncultured Desulfobacterales bacterium | reverse complement strand
ACTTCCTTACGGTGAAGATTCCCCGTGGCTTGCCGCGGGGAGGCTTCAATAAACTACTTCGGGACAGGGATAATCGCTTCTCTTCGGCATCCAATGCCTTTAAGTAGCTATGGCCATTCGTGTAGATGGAAATGGCTGTATGCCTACGTTCAGCGATCCTTCCTGTCCCTTCAAATGCCTGCCAAAAGGGGTTTGCCTCAACTTTTGAAGGTTACCAGGAGATTGAAGAAGGGTTAGGAGGGCTATGCCGGAGAGAACTTTGTCCATCATCAAACCGGATGGGGTGGCAAGGGGCCTGATTGGCGCGGTGATCAAGCGTTTTGAGCAGGCAGGTTTCAAGATCGTTGCCATGAAAATGGTTCTCTTGTCCAAGGAACAGGCGGAGGGATTTTACACGGTTCACAGGGGCCGCTCCTATTTCGACGGTTTGACCGAGTTTATGAGTTCGGGCCCTTCGGTCGTCATGGTCCTTGAAGGAAAGGATGTTATATCCAGAAACCGGAAGCTGATGGGGGCGACCAATTATGAGGAGGCCGCTGAAGGGACGATCCGCCGCGAATTTGCCACAGACGGTCGAAGGAATGTGGTCCACGGATCCGATGCCCCTGAGAGCGCGGCATTCGAGATCGGTTACTTTTTCAATGCCCTTGAGTTAGCCGGACTTTGATGCAACGCTATGTCCGTGCCCATGAATCTCAAGAACGTAGCCATTGTCCTTCATCAGCCGAGTTATCCGGAAAATATCGGGGCAGCCGCCCGGGCTGCCTGCAATATGGGTGTGAGGCAATTGATTGTCGTGAACCCCCGTGACTGCGACCTCACCCGGGTACTCAAGATGGCCACACACTTTGCCGCCGATCTCGTGGAAGAGATGGAGGTCTTGCCGGACCTGGAAACAGCCCTCGCCCCTTTTCAGTATGTCGTGGGCACAACCGCACGTCATGGGGGCGGGCGGGCCACCAGCGCAAATCCTCGAAAGCTGGCCGAAAAGCTCATCCCCATATCCCAGAAAAACCGCATAGCCCTTGTTTTTGGGCCGGAAAGCCGGGGCCTGACAAATGCCGACCTGCGTCTGTGTCATGCCGTGGTGACGATCCCCACGGCCGCTTTTGCCTCCCTAAACCTGGCTCAGGCAGTGATGGTCCTTTGCTACGAGGTCTTTCTGGCGAGCAGGGAAGGTGTCAGGGATTTCACCCCCCGGCTGGCCACTCGCCGGGAACTCGAGGCCATGTACGAGAAACTGAAAGAGGTCCTCATCCATATCAGCTTTATCAACCCTGAAAACCCTGACTACTGGATGGGGCATGTCCGGCGGTTCTTCTCCCGCCTGGACATGCGGGCGCGAGATGTCAGGATCATCCGCGGCATATGCCGCCAGATCGAGTGGTATGGCTCCAGGGCGGTTAAGAAAGACTAGCGGATGACCATACCCGAGCCGAACCTGCCTGTC
The DNA here is from genome assembly GCA_964502635.1 of uncultured Desulfobacterales bacterium. Taxonomy (GTDB): domain Bacteria; phylum Desulfobacterota; class Desulfobacteria; order Desulfobacterales. The sequence goes on along the minus strand of CAZCXI010000106.1, from coordinate 7,753 downwards.
TTTCCACCCTCGCATCGATGAGAAAAGAACACTTCGGTGTGATCACAGGTGCACGCCCCTGCCACTTCGATGTTTTCTTCAGGAATGCCGGCCTGGACAAGCTGTTTCAGGTTGGCGCCCCATAAATCAAAATATCCCTTGCCGCCGGCAGATTTGTTCCTGACATAGTTTTGCCCGGTTCCAAGACCATCTCTTGCCTGAGACATCACCTCCGGCCCGACTTCAAAGCAACACGGTCCGATGGAAGGTCCAATACCAGCACGGATGTCGTGAGGTGAAGAACCGAACTTCTCCTGGAAAACGTTTGCTGTCTTTCGGGCGATCAAGCGAAGAGTTCCCTTCCACCCGGCATGGACCACACCGATGATTTTCTTTGCAGGGTCATACATGAGAATCGGCACACAGTCAGCCGACAGCACCATAAGGCAAACCCCTGCTACATTGGTCACCAGGGCATCTGTGCCGTCAATGGCGCTTTGGTAATTGGTGGAACCTTTGCCTCGCAGCTCTTCCGGGACAATTTTTACGCGGGCGTCATGAATCTGCCTGGCTGTTGTCAGATTGGCCAATGGAATCCCAAGGGCTTCTGCCAGTGTTGTGCGGTTGTTCAAGACCGTTTCGGGGTCATCCCCCACATTGAAGGACAGGTTCAAAGCGTCATAGGGTGGCCTGCTGGAGCCCCCCCCGCGCGTCGTCACGAAGTGATCGATGCCTTCATGCCCCGAAAGATTTTCGAAGCACCACACGGACAATGAGTGGATTCTCTTTTCAATCATAGACGGTTGATGCCCGACAAGAATGACGACTCCGTAAAAAGTCGATTTTACTCACTCCGTGAACATTTTGGGGCCCCTTGAGAGGTTCAGCTTAAAATGCTAACACGCAGTGAAGCTTTGCGCTAAACTCGGGCTAACGCCCTCAAGCAGTTAGCATTTTTAAACGCTGAACATCTCAAGTGCCTCACTCCCAAAATGCTCAATGTCGTTCGCAAAACACTTTTTACGAAACCATCAAGAATGGGAACCAAACAATTTCTTGACAAACCGAAGATTGGTCACTATTCATGATGGACTTTAAAAGTTGGGTCATTGTAAAGTCAATCCCTTGGGCTCCCTGGTGAGGGATTTTTTTGTTGAGGAAACAGCACCATGAAAAGGGACATTCAGAAAGTGAGAAACATCGGCATCAGTGCCCATATTGATGCCGGCAAGACGACACTCACTGAGCGCATACTCTATTATACCAGGCGGATACATAGCATCCATGACGTCAAAGGAAAAGATGGTGTTGGGGCCACCATGGACTTTATGGAACTTGAAAAAGAGCGTGGGATCACCATAACCGCTGCTGCCACCTATTGCAAATGGCAGGATCATGAGATCAACATCATCGACACGCCCGGCCATGTCGATTTTACCATAGAGGTGGAACGCTCTCTCAGGGTGCTCGACGGGGGGGTGCTGGTGCTGTGTTCCGTGGGCGGTGTTCAGTCTCAGTCCATTTCGGTTGACCGGCAGATGGCCAGATACAAGGTGCCCTTCATCGCCTTTGTCAACAAATGTGACAGGAGTGGGGCAAACCCCTTCCGAGTCATTGATCAGCTGAAAGAGAAACTGGGACACCATGCCGTGGCCATGCAGATTCCTGTTGGCTTGGAGGCGGATTTCAACGGGGTCGTGGATCTCGTGGCTATGAGAGCGATCTATTTTGATGGTGACAATGGAGAGCATGTCCGCGTAGAAGATGTTCCGCAGGCCCTTCTTTCAGAAGCTGAGGCAAGGCGGGAGGAACTGGTCGATGCTGCTTCCATGTTCTCCGATGAACTGACAGAGGCCGCCCTTGAAGGTCAAGTAACCGAAGACCTGCTTATTCAGGCCATACGCAAGGCAACCCTGGCCCGTGAGATGACGCCTGTTTTTATGGGATCGGCCTATAAGAACAAGGGGATTCAGCCTCTTCTGGATGCGGTGACCATGTTGCTTCCATGCCCGGCTGACGTGGAAAACCAGGCACTGGACACGAGCAATGAGGAGGTGCCGGTCCCCCTTTCTTCGGATCAGCAAAGCCCTCTTGTTTCCCTGGCCTTTAAGCTGGAAGACGGGCCCTATGGGCAGCTGACATACATACGTGTCTATCAGGGAACCCTTGCCAAGGGGGACGCCATCGTCAATGCTCGGACCGGTAAGAAGATCAAGGTCGGCAGGGTGGTTCGGATGCATGCAGACCAGATGGAAGATATTGAGGTCATGCCTGCGGGATATATTGGCGCCCTTTTCGGAATCAACTGTGCTTCCGGGGACACGTTTGTGGCGCCTGGTGTCAGCCTGACGATGACATCCATGTATGTGCCGGATCCGGTCATCTCCCTGGCGATCGTTCCAAAGGATAACAAGGCCCGGGTGAACATGTCCAAGGCCCTGGCCCGTTTTACCAAGGAGGACCCTACGTTCAAGGCCTATGTCAGTGATCAGACGGGAGATACGATTATCTCCGGCATGGGAGAACTTCATCTTGACGTCTACCTGGAGCGGATGCGTCGAGAATATCAGACCGATGTGACCACCGGCATGCCTCGCGTGGCCTACCGGGAAACCATCACCCGCAGGGCTGAATTCAACTATATCCACAAGAAACAGACCGGGGGCGCCGGCCAGTTCGGTCGCGTGGCGGGCTACATGGAGCCCATCACCGAAGAAGATTTCGTATTTGAAAACAAGATTTTTGGCGGTGCTATTCCATCCCAGTTCATTTCCGCCTGTGAAAAGGGGTTTAAACAATGCCTTGGCAAGGGCCCTCTGATGAGATTCCCCGTCAGTGGCATCAAGGTGGTCATTAATGACGGGTCTTCACACTCTGTTGACTCTTCTGATATGGCATTTCAGGCCGCGGCCCGCGGGGCCTTTCGCCAAGGGTACGCGAAGGCCAGGCCGGTTATTCATGAACCCATCATGAAGGTCGTGGTGGAAACGCCGACGGCCTTTCAAGGTGCCGTGATGGGTTCCTTGAATCAGCGCCGGGGAATGATCGTCGGCACTCAGGACGAAGGCCCTGTTTGCATTATTGAAGCCCAGGTCCCCCTCGCAGAGATGTTCGGCTATTCAACGGTTCTGAGATCAGCGACGCAAGGCAAGGCACAGTTTACCATGGAGTTTGCCACCTACAGACAGGTCCCCAGGGCCGTGGCAGAAGAGCTGATCAAGAAGGCCGGTGAGGGGAAAAAGGATGTGGCATGATCTTGTCCTGGAGTGTACGTCTTTAATCGGGACACGAAGCCACTTTCGTCTTGTGGCAATTTTGCGTAAGATATGAGGATATTAACATGCCAGAAAAGGATCTGATGTTTCACAACCCCTTGAGACTGATCGGGTATGAGACCGAGGACATCCTCCCAAAAGGAGGATTTGGCGCTGTACTGGCCCGGGCGGGTGTGGGCAAGACCGCTTTTTTGGTACAGATTGCCCTAAACAGCTTGCTGAGGGGCAAGAATGTTCTCCACATCAGTCTGGAGGACCCTGTAGGAAAGGTGACGGCCTGGTACGAGGAGGTCTTCCGCAATATGGTCCATCAATACAAGGTTCAACAGAAAGATCAGCTCTGGGAGGCCACCCTGCCGCACCGGTTTATCATGACATTCAGGGTTGAGGGTTTTACTGTGCCCAAGCTTGAGGAAAGGCTGACCGATTTGACGGAGCAGGACATCTTCTTTCCGCAGATGATTCTGATTGATGGGCTCCCCTTTGATGAAACCGTGGAACAGTCTCTTTCCGATCTGAAGACCCTTGCTACAAACCATGCCATGCCGGTCTGGTTTGCCGTAAAAACCCATCGCCATGAAAAGCCAGGCCCACACGGCATGCCGGCGCCTCTTTCGAAAGTGGCTGATCTGTTTGAGGTGGCTGTAGAACTCCAACCCGAAGAAAGCCAGATTCATGTAAAGGCCCTAAAGGGGGCCACCCCGCCTTCGGATCATTCTCCCTTGCTGCTGGACCCTTCGACGATGTTGATCACCTGAAAAAGTCGATCAGTACCCGTGGGTCGTTGCTTCCGATGCCATCAACACCCATGTCGGCGTGGGGTTTCACGAGATGTGGGTCATCAATATTCCATATGAAGACCGTCAAACCTTCCTCGTGGGCCACGTCGACAAATCGCTTGTCCACAAAGGTGTATTTCATCACGAGGGCGTCCGCAGACACCTGGGCGGCGATGGAAGCGTCCACGGGACATCCTACAAAGAGCACGCCAGTCTTGATCCGGCCCTCTATGTCTTTCACAGTCCTTACAAGCCTGTGCCAGAAAGAGATCACGTAGGCGCTTTCCACAAGGCCGTTTTTCTGTATGAGTTCAACGACAGGCCCCTCTGTTCCCTCGTCCTTCAACTCAATGACTAACCTCACCTTGCGGTGAATCAAGTCCATGACCTCCTGAAGGGTGGGGATGGTCTGGCCTTTGCCCGCATCAAGCCTTTTCATTTCCTCAAGGGTATAGCTGCTCACCGCCCCTGTTCCATTGGTGGTCCGGTCCACGGTGGCGTCATGTATGACCACGATTTGTTTATCCTTGCTCAGGTGCACATCGATCTCCACGGCATCCACCCCGATCTCCATGGCCGTGGCGATTGAGAGCAGGGTGTTTTCAGGCTCCAGCGCTGCGGCCCCGCGATGTCCCATGATAATCATTTTGGCCTCACTGCTATTATTTTCTGGATATTGACGCGGTTTAGAATCGGATTGCCCGTATGCACCAACATGTTCAAAGGACTAAAACATTACCCGACCGGGTTCTCATGCTGAGGGCTGCCGAGATAAAAACGCCACTTACAAAACATGTCATCAGGATGAGGGTCCGGCGGCGCGAACAGGCATTCGACCCGGATACGGTCGTCTACCTCCCGGGCAAAGCCTTGAAACTCGCCTCGGTGCATTTCCTTGCAGACAAACTCACCCAAGCCTCGTTTCAGACGTGCCTCCTGCGTGGGACAGGAGGGAACGGAGATGATGACCTCGTCCGGATGTTCCTCGATCTGGTACCCTACGAGGATGCACCACGGGAAGTATCGCTGGGCTTTCACAAACCCCTTCAGACCCTTTTCCCGGATCTGGAACCGGGAGAGCAGATCCCTGGCAGCCATGCCGGCTACCCGGCCCCAGACCTTCTCGTTGATACGCTCTGCGGTTGCCTGGTCAAAACGCTCCGCCACATAGATGAACCAAAATGCGTCCATCACCCGGTAGTGCCAGAGAAGGAATTCGATGTACTTGCGTAGCCCGACATCGTCCATCTTCTCGAAAATGTCCAGGCCCATGGGTGCCTCCCTTCACGTCTTTGATAGTTCGTATCAGTTTAGCCTAGTGTCCATCCATAAATGGCATCTTTTGGCCCGATGCGGCGTTCTCCGAAGGTTTCCGTCCTCAGCGTAGCGCTGCTACGCCTGCGGCGAAAACCCTTGTGCGGCCTTGCCTCGGACCAAAATCTACTATTTCTGAATGAACACCTTGTAGTACTCGACAGGGCCATCTTGGTTCGGGTAGCCCGCATTCGTGGATGGGCACTAGCCTAGTTAAAAGACGTGTGTAACAAAGCATACGGGTGATCCGATTCTAAAGCGAGGCACTGTTTGAGCGCCGTAGTGAGCGTTAAGAAAGAACAGCAGAGTGGCGAGTTTTTCCACCGGTCGAAGGGTGCCCCTGCAGGCCATCAATGCTATTTGCAAGCCTCACCCCTGTTCTTTCTTTACGGTCACTTGCGCGCGAGTTTGACCGGCCTGCTCCCCGCAAGCCCCGTCCGGAAGGGCGGGGAGGCTTCACACGCCTTAGAATCGGATTGCCCGTATGCGCATAGCCTTTTCAAAGGGCTAAAATGTTACGATAATTCTTTCCTTGCTATATCTGACCTGCCGTGTGTCGCCTTCTCCGTTTTTTCCTCCCCGTGATTTCGCTTGAACCAGGCCTTGAGGATGGCTTGCACGAGGGTGGCCAGAGGAATCGCAAAGAACACACCCCAGAAACCAAAAGTGCCCCCAAACACCAACACCGCCACAATGATCGCAACCGGGTGAAGGTTCACGACTTCGGAAAACAGCAATGTCACCAACACGTTTCCATCGAGGATCTGGATGATCACGTACGCAACCACCGCATAGGCAAAATCCGAACTCAATCCCCACTGAAAGTAAGCGATGGATGCCACCGGCAGCGCCATGATGGTAGCGCCGATGTAAGGGATCAGGACCGACAAGCCCACGAAGAAGCTTACCAGCATGGCAAACTGCAGCCCCAAGATGGTGAAGGTCACATAGCTGGCTGACCACACGATCAATATCTCCCAGAACTTGCCGCGAACGTAGTTGCCGATCTGCCGGTCCACATCCTGCCACACCTCGGTTGCCAGACTCCGGTCTTCCGGCAAAAAACTCGTCAGCCACTGGACTAGGCGTTCCTTGTCTTTCAAGAAAAAGAAAACCAGCAGGGGCACGAGGAAGATGTACACCAGAATCCAGATGAGCGCACCCACAGACGCGATGGAAATGGACAATATGCGCTGCCCCAGGACGGTCAGTTCCGAGCGCAATACATCGATAAGGTCCATAACCTGTTGCTCAGAAATGAGATCCGGATACCGTTCAGGCAGGTGCAACAGTTCTTGCTGAACCCAGGAAATCATGGAAGGCAGCTCGTGAACCAGTTGTTCCATCTGCTGCCACAATAGCGGCAGTAGCCTTAAGAGTAAAAACAGGAGGAATATGATAAAGGTGAGAAAGACCAGGAGCACTGCGACCAGGCGGGGTATCCTGTGCCGCTCCATGCCGCCCACCAGCCCCTGTAGCAGGTATGCAATCACCACGCTGGCGAGCACCGGGGCAAGCATGTTCCCCAATGTGATGATCACCACGGAACCGATAATGAGCAGCAGGGCCAGGATGACGACCTGGGGGTCGGAAAAGTGGCGTCGGAACCAGTTGCTAATAAGATTCATGATGCTGCATTTTCATTACACGGTTCACAGGTCATGGTTTCGTAAAAAGTCATCAGGCGGACGGCAAAGTAAAAGGCTCCAGACGCAAGGCGCGCAAATCTTGAGGAGTGAGGTGTAGTTACGGTACGTCGTAACGACGAAAGATGAAGCGCAACGCCGCAGATGGACTTTTTACGAAGACGTCAAAGATGGCGACGAATCGCTTCGAGGAGTCTGTGCGATCTTGACCGATCCCCAAACATGCCGATCCGGATGGTGATTTTGGTAGACGATTCCGTCAGAGAACGCATATCAATCCAAACCCGTTTCCCATCAGCCAACTGTGACTGGACTCTTGCGGCCAGCTTGTCCTTTTTTCCCTCTTGAATGGCAAGTTCAAACTCCTTCAGTGCCGCAAGGGTCGCCGGGTATACCCTGGAAAGCGGCACACTGAATTGGTGCTCCAGTTTGCCTTTGACCCATACAACCGCTCCAGCGCCGGCAGCACCCCCTGCCAGCAAAGCCGCACCCGCACATCCGGAAATCTGAATGGCCAGACCGAGGAAGAGAGCCAGCCGGCTCCACCTTTTGAACATACGCCTTCTCCTTTGCGCCATGGAAGATCCATGGAGCTTGCTTCAGGCGTCTTCAATTGTCAAGGATGAACCCCCGTGGTACGGTTGCAAAAAAATGGTTGATAGGGTAGAGAAGTTCCGTATTTGTTTTTATGAACGGGCTTGGAACGCTAGGAGCCTGTCGGAGAACCCCATTTTCGGAGGCTGTTGGAAAATGTTCAGAT
>CAZCXI010000105.1:0-9268 GCA_964502635.1 uncultured Desulfobacterales bacterium | reverse complement strand
AGCGGTACCAGAAGATCAGGGAACTTGATGAAAACCACCCTGTATGGTCGGTCCATTGGTGGCCTGAGCACATGCTTGCTGAGGCTCATACGACAGACGTCGTGGGCATTGATTCTTACCCCATAGACAATCTTCCCATCACCGTTGTGGCGGATTTTGCCGATGCCGCCATGCAAGCCGGAAAGCCCCTGTGGTTTGTTCCTCAGATATTTAACTGGCAGGACTACCCCTGGGATTTCCGTGCCGCCACAGGCAGGCCCCCGACACGAGAAGAAATGCGCGCGATGTCGTATCTGGCCACCAATCATGGGGCCAAGGGTCTCATCTATTATTCCTATTTCAACATTCGCGACGACTCGGATTTTAACCAACGGTGGCCGCAGATAAAGGAAATAGCTGGCGAGATTGATAGCCTGAGACCCGTTTTTCTCTCCACTTACCAGGCGAATGCCAATGACATCATGTGCAACAACCCCGACATTGACTTCAAGTTGATGAGACAAGGTAATGCGTACTATTTGTTTGCCGTCAATACAGCGGTCAATACGGATGGCGACCCGATACCCGTCACCGGCGTATCATTCGAGATCAATTTGGCAAACAAGCCGGCATTGGTTCAAACCTTGTTTGAAGGCGGTCGACAGCTCACGATGTCAGATGGCGACTTCACGGATGATTTCGGCATCTATGAAGTCCATGTCTATCAGTGGGCGGAAAACGGACCGGTCATCGACAAGCTCAGGCCCAGATCCCGGGAGCGGGGCGAGATCATCAGGCTCATCGGCACGGGTTTCGGTGATGAGCCGGGCGATGGCGAGGTCCGCATAGGTAGACGTAAGCATTACGACGACCCGGCCCTGGGCAAGGGCAAACGCCTCAATAAAATAAAGCTCTGGAGTCCGACCAAGATCAAGGCTCGCCTCAGCAAAGACGTTGTGCCGGAGGCGTGGGAAGGCACCAAGAAATATGTCTGGATCGAACAAAACGGGCAGAAGTCCAACTACAAAAAGGTCGCCATCTTGACACCTTCCTCCTAAACCGGCCGGTCGACCGCCAGCCCTTCGCCCTTCCCCGAACATTTCATTTGCCTGCTCGACGGCCCTGCGGGCCTTGCTGTTTTTTGCGCTTCAAAGTACGATGATCAATGGCTCCGACCCCACGGTTTGCCCATTGGGAATCACATAATTTTGGATGCTGCTGAGATATAAGGGTGAGTTCGAAGAAGACAAAGAAGAAGACAGCCTCAGGCAACCGGAGAACATCCAGGGGCGTGACACCTTTTGACATAGGCCGAGAGCTGAGCAGGGCACTGCGATATCATCAATCAGGTCGATTGAAAAAGGCCCAAGGGATTTATGACAAGATTCTCAAAGCCGATCCCGTCCATTCAGAATGCCTTCACCTGAGAGGTTTCATGGCATACCAGGCCGGCAAGCATGATGAGGCGATAAACCTCATCGGCAAAGCCATTGAAAACAACCCCGGCAATCCAATCTACTACTACAACCTCGCTTTTCCCTTGCTGAACAGGGGGGAGCTTGACGAAGCGATATCGTGTTATGAAAAATCCCTTGAGCTCAAGCCGGATATGGTCCAAGCGCATGTTAACATGGGTCATGCGCTTCAGAGCAAGGGCAGGTTTGACGAAGCCATCTCATGTTATGAAAAGGCATTACGTTTACAGCCCCAGGCAGTTGCAGCCCACCTAAACATGGGCAATGCCTTTCAAAGTAAAGGAAACCTTGACGAGGCCATCTCATCTTATAAGAAGGCATTGAAGGTACAACCTGATTGTTTTGACGCGTATTATAACATGGGTGGCGCCTTAAGATCTGATGGCAGAATTGATGAAGCCGCGTCCTGTTACAGAAAAGCCCTGAAGCTGAAACCTGAGGACCCCTACGTATACTACAACCTGGGCAACGCCTTCCAGGATCAAGGCAAGTTGGATGAAGCCATTGCATGTTATGAGAACGTTTTGAAGATCAGACCTGATGACGTGGATGCATACAATAATATGGGCAATGCCTGCAAGGGCCTTGGGAGGTTTGGTGAGGCGATCTCGTGTTATCGGAAGGCCTTACACTTGCAGCCTGATTGTGCGGAAGCCTTTTATCTCCTGGCCAGGGCGCGGAAGAATACTGACCAGGACCTGAAGGGCCTTCTGGAATTGTCGGAACAACTGAATGGCGCAACAACGGAAGACGGCCTGACATACTTGAATTTTGCGTTGGGCAAAGTGCACGATGAGTTGGGACTGTTCGAAAAGGCCTTCGAGTATTATCGCCTTGGAAATACGTATGAGCGTGCAAAACACCAACACGACCCTGAAGCCTACAGGGCATACATATCAAGCATCATTGAAACCTTGACCGCTGATTTTCTCCGCAACAAGGATTGCTGGGCCAACGATTCCGAAATGCCTATTTTTATTTTTGGCATGCCTAGGTCCGGGACGACCCTCGTTGAGCAGATCATTTCAAGTCATCCAGATGTCCTTGGTGGAGGGGAGCTGGAATTCTTTCTTCGCCTGGAGAAGAGATTCGCCTCTGCACTCGGTTCTACGGCTTATCCGAAATACGTGAAGCGGATGGATGAGGCCACGGCACGCAAGGTCTCCGAAGGTTATATCAGCCATGTGGAAAACTTGAGCAGATCATCAGCCAATCAGGTGCGTGTCACCGACAAGATGCCCCATAATTATCTCTTCCTGGGCCTCATGTTCCTGCTGTTTCCACGCGCCCGTTTCATTCATTGCCGACGCCATCCCTTGGACAATTGTCTGTCCGTATACTTTCAGAAGTTTGCCAGTGGACATGATTACGCCTATGATCTGAGTGAAATAGGACTGGCTTACAGAGAATACCGGAGACTCATGGCTCACTGGCTTGATGGCTTACAAGTACCTATGTTTGAGGTGAATTATGAAGACTTGGTTCGCCATCAGGAAAGGGTTTCTCGCCAGTTACTGACCTTCTGTGGCTTGAAGTGGCATCCGGGTTGCCTTGATTTCTACAAAAACAGGCGGCCTGTATTTACCAGTAGTAACTGGCAGGTTCGACAGCCGATCTATCGGTCATCGGTTGATCGCTGGAAGAACTATGCACAGTTCCTTGGTCCCTTGAAGGCATTGCTGCGAGACTACCTGTAAATGGGGCAGGAACGCTGATGAAATGGTAACAGGTTGCACCAAATAGACATTTCGCTCCCCGCAAGCGATCACGGCCTTGCAAATCGCGCCCTCGTAGACTGGCTTTTACTATTTTTGGATACGGTCAATAATCTGCAATGTGATGACGCCAAAGACTGTCGTGCCCCCGGCGATGACCCATTCCATCCATTCCGGCCACGGAAATTCCATCACGGTTGTCACCCCCCCCTTCCAGGAAATGAATTTGGCTCCACGTTAACGAGTAAAAAGTGTAAAGGGGATAGATGCTTTTATCAATTAGAAAATAATGATATATTCGTTCGTAATACTCGAAACAAGGAGGTCTTCCATGGAGTGGCTGAATTATCATCATCTTTTCTATTTCTGGACCGTGATGCGTGAAGGGAGTCTGACAGCGGCCAGCGCGCGCCTGCGTCTTGCGCCGTCGACGGTCAGCGCCCAGATAGGGAAGCTGGAAGAGGCGCTGGGCGGCAAACTCTTTCGTCGTGTTGGGCGGGGATTGGAGCCGACCGATCTGGCGCGTAAGGTTTTTTTGTATGGCGATGAGATTTTTTCTCTTGGCCGTGAGATGATGGACACCATCCGTGGCCGGCCGGTTGTGGGCCCGGTTTCATTGAAGGTCGGCGTGGTGGATGTTCTTCCCAAGTTGATTGTGCGGAGAATCCTGGAGCCGGCATTTAATCTTCCGGAACAGGTGCACCTGGTGTGTTATGAGAACAAGGAGGAACGCCTGCTCGCCGAACTGGCTCTGCACAGACTAGATGTGGTTCTGAGTGATTCGCCGGTACGAAAGGGCTTGAACATCAGGGCATACAATCATTTTCTTGGAGAATGCGGGGTCACCTTCCTTGCGGTTAAGAAGCTGGCAAATTCCTTTCGGCCGGATTTCCCAAAATCACTGGACAGGGGGCCGATGTTGCTGCCCCTGGAAACGACGGCGTTGAGGCAATCGCTGGAGGCGTGGTTTGAGTCCCTTGACATAAGGCCCTTGATTGTGGGCGAGTTCGAAGACAGCGCACTTCTGAAAGAATTCGGCCAGCATGGCGACGGAATATTTGCGGCCCCCTCTGTGGTCGAAAAAGAGGTGCAATGCCAGTATCATGTTGAGATTGTGGGACGAACTGATGCGGTCCGCGAGCGATTCTATGCCATTTCTTTTGAGCGCATCATCAAGCATCCCGCTGTCACGGCGATTTCAGATTCAGCACGTCAAGACCTTTTCGTTCACCACGCATCTCCATGAAAACGATCGGTAATGTTCAAAGGTTGAGGCAAACCCCTTTAGCAGACAGTTAAAGGGATAGGAAGGATCGCTGAACGTAGGCATACAGCCATTGCCATCTACACGAATGGCATAGGTACTTTAAAGGCATTGGATGCCGAAGAGAAGCGATTATCCATGTCCCGATTTAAGAGACCACGGGGGGCTTCAACTGGTACTTTTTTCCCAAACCTGTGCAGTTCGCTTCCTATTTGCCTGGACCTGTCATTTGCCCCCTTTCCCATAACCGCTCCAAATATAAATAGAATTTGTAACCCATTGATGTGGCAGGATTTTTGCATGTCAATAGCGTGTCTGCACCACTGTTGCCTGGACTATTTTTACATAAATCCTGAGAAAATTGTCGTGTCTTCAAGGCCTTCATTGTCCCTTCAGGCCTCGTTGTCTTTGTTGACCGGAGGGAGCGATCTCCTATCGTAGAAGGAGATGCGTTGCACCATGGAGAAAAAGCTGAAAAGACTTCTTGCATGTCTTTGTCCTCTTGTTTTGGCAAGTTGGGCCGTTTTCATCGCCCCCGAGACGGCACATTCCGATCCACTCCTGGCCGACTTTTCCGCCGCCCCGACAAGAGGCCCTTCTCCCCTGGAGGTCACCTTCACAGACGCCTCCACAGGGACAATTGACACCTGGGCGTGGGATTTTGACTGCGACGGGGTCACAGACGCCACTGAGCAAAACCCTACGTTTACCTTTAACAGCCCTGACAGGGCGGGCGTCTACACGGTTGCGTTGACCGTTACAGGCCCTGCAGGCTCAAATGAAAGGGTCAAGCCTGATTGCATATGGGTTTATGGACCTTATACCCGTGCCTGGCCTGAAATGGACTATGTGCCTCAGGAAATGGGGGTCTTTGATTCGAAGTATGAGCTGCTGACCGAGGTCCAATGTCGCTATTGTCACGGCGAAAGCCTTGCAGACCGACATCATTATACTTCCATAGTATTAGAGCAGCAAACGTGTTCAATAGACAATGGTGGATGCCATGAAATCACACCTGAACCGCCAGGCGTTGTCTTCATACGGGACTGCACCACGAGCGGGTGCCACAGCAGCGAGGACGTTCCCACCAATGGCTGGCACCACGACACCGACCTTTCGGGATCTGAGAATTGCATTTGCTGCCACAATCCAAATCTGGTGGCAGAAATCACCCCCTTTAGCGGCTTTCAGGAGTATCCCCCCTCGGTGGTGACACCCACGCCCTTCTCCTGCGACAACTGTCATTGGCCACAGGCTGTAACGCTGGCGGCCCCCGGCTTTGATCCTGATACGAACCCCAACAGTGATGCAGGCCATCCATCTACCTATGACCACTATGAGTGGTGGGGAGATTTTGCAGGGTACCACGAGTATGGAAAACCGATCCTTGGAAACTTTGACACCCACCACATGGGTTTCAAGGGCAACGTGGCGGCTGCCTGCTGGAAGTGCCATGCCAATGATCCGAATGACCCGAGCTGGGATCCCTATGACCCGGAGCTGATCCGCTACTGCGAGACCTGCCATGATGTTGCGACCTTGCACACCATCTTTCCCCACGTGGGTCCGGAGGGAATTGGCAATCCGGTCGCCGTGAACGGCTGGGAGAAGACTGGTTTTAATGTCCCGGGCAGCCCGGGGACCGAACCGACTGTCTACCGAACCTTTATGGCAGACGGACAGTGCGTTGCATGCCACGGGGATGAGGTGCCCCGGTATTGCGGATCTCCTTATTGCGGGGCTGCCATCAGAATCGAGCCCCAAGGCATAACGCCAAAGGCAGCTATGCCCGGCGCCCTTGTGGAGCTGACAGGCGAGTGCTTTGGCGAGGCCTTTGAAGAAGGCGACAGGGTTCGGTTCAAAAAAAGGCATGGCGGGGCCCAGTGGATCGATCTGCCGGACGCCGCTATCCAGGACTGGTCGGACACGCGTATCGAGTTTTTCGTTCCCTGCGCCCTGCTGGAGCCGGGGAACTATTGGGTGCGGGTAAACAGCAGCAATCACGTGGTGTTGACCATCAAGGGCAGCTGCTGTTCTCTTACTTTGCATCCTGACTCAGGCCCCTGCAAGACACTCATAACGCTTCTAAGTGGCATAGGCTCGTTCGGCTCCGCCCAAGACACGATTTCTGCCCCGGGTGCTGACGATGGCATCTTCCGGTTGATAGACATGGTTTCCTCTCAGGGGACTTTCACGGCCTTGCAGATCACGAGGTGGGAAGGTGACACGGTGAAATTCAAGGTCACTGACTTTTTCGAGGACGCTGAACCCAGGAATTATGTCCAGGATGGGGCCGAGGCCACTGTTTCGGCCTGTGACAGCTTCGGCCTGGAGCCCTGGTCTGTGCACGTGAAGAGTATCTCTTACCGTGATGACGACAGTAGCGGGAACTTCACCGTTGGAGATTCCATCCTTCAAAGTGCCGTGAGCACCCCTTTGCTGTTCGAGCTTACCAATGAGCCCTATATCTCAAGAATTAAACCAACGCAGTGCGCTGACGACTCAAGGCTCAGGCTGGTAGGAATCAACTTTGGCGACATTCAGACAAACGGCGAAGTCCGTATCGGCAAGAAATCCGAGGCGGTCGATCCGACCCTGGGTCTTGGGAAACGCCTCGCCACGGTCAAGCACTGGGCCGACAGCAAGGTGGTGGTAAGGCTGAAGGTGAAGGATGGCTGGCGGGGCAAATCGAAGTTCATATGGCTGGAAAAGGACGGGATGAAGAGCAATTACAAGAAGGTGGAAATTACAGCGCCATAGCCCCGGCACCCACCGGAACTTTCATCAGGAGACCGGGGGTAATCTCAAGTCATAAGCCTCTCAACTGTTTTGGTTTCCTCTAAATGTCGCCGACTTTCCTCTCTCGCATGACAATTCTTGTCATATCCCTTGGCGATTTGTGGCCCTGATTGGCCGATATTCTTGATTTGGCTGTGACTGCCCTGTCGGCTAACTATCCGGAAGTACAATCATATTATTCGTTGAGTCAGTTTGGCACGGCATTTGATAGCAGCGTCAAAGGGCCGTGTTGGCTGCCGGATCCAATGGTCAAGAGGAGGGAGTCATATGGAAACTCAGATCTTTTTCATGATAGCCGCAGGGATCGTCGGGGCCATGGCCGCTTTGGTTCTGGAATTGCTAATCACAGGAAAACAACACAGATAGTCCCTGCGCATGCCCTGCTGGCCTTTGTCCCGGCCCATTTCGCATAAGGCGAGATTATACGATAAAGGCCTCAAGGCTTATCGCCATGACCTTCCTTGTGTTGATCGCCGGCCTCTGCCTGACTGAGTCTTGACCGGGCTGCTTCGCGACGGCCCCGACCTGTGGTCGGGAAGCTTCACTTAACCGGAGTGGGCAGAATCAATGGTGCATCCGACACACCACTTTCTCACTCCATGGCCTCTTTAGCAGCTTCGCTGTGACCCCCCATCTTTTCTGCCATACCTTCAAAAGGTTCTGCGGCCTTCTGCTTCACCGTCTCAACGGCTTCGCCGGTCTTCTCTTTCACCGTTTCAACAGCCTCGCCGGTCTTTTCTTTCAAGGTTTCAACAGTCTCGTGCGTTTCTTCCTCCACGTCTTTGACAGCTTCCTCTGCTTGGCCTTCCACCCCTTGTGTGACGCCGTGAGACTCCTGTTGTACCCCTTCGACAGTTCCTTGATATTCGTTCTTGGCTGGCTGCTCACCCTTTTCGCATGCAGCGAAAATCAATAAAAAGGCGATTCCCAATAGCAGTGCGGCGTACCTCATGATTTTCCCTCCTTTGTGAAGTTCCAAGAATTTTGACCCTCCCAAGTTATCGAACACATCATAATAAAGCCTCTTAGAAAACACAAGCCCTCCCCTGAAAAACCTGTGGCCCGGTCAAGCAAACAGCCACGTCTTCTGGGCATGGCTGTTTACAAATCAAAACATCTTGGACACTGCTGATACGGACATAAATGGCGAGGATGAGGGAAGGCGGTGTTGGTGGCACGGTTACGCAAAGAGGCTGCTTCGGTCGAGGCTTCGGTATTGAATCGCTTCTGAGACGTGATGAACCCCGATGACCGACGCCTGCTCAAGGTCCGCAATGGTTCTGGCGATCTTCAGTATCCGGTTGAAGGCACGGGCGGAAAGCCCGAGTTTGTCAATAGCCATTTCAAGGAGGCTGTGGGAATCAGGACCGATGGTACAATACTTTTTGATCTGGCGGTTGTTCATCTGGGCGTTGCAGTGGAGCCTGGTCCGCTTCAGCCTCTCAAACTGTGCGGCACGAGCCCCCTTCACACGCTCTCTAATCGTGTCGGAGGTCTCCACCCTGTCTGAGCTTGCCAGCTCCTTGTATCGCACGGCAGGCACCTCCACATGGATGTCGATCCGGTCCATGAGCGGGCCGGAGACCCTTGCCCGATACCGATGAATCCTCGTGTAGGTGCAGGTGCACTCGTGATTAGGATCCGAAAAATATCCACATGGACAAGGATTCATAGCCGCTACCAGCATGAATCTGGCCGGGTACGTGATGCTGGTCAGGGCTCTGGCAATGGTGACGTTACCGTCTTCCATGGGCTGGCGGAGCACCTCGAGAACATTTTTCTTGAACTCGGGCAGTTCATCCAGGAAAAGAACCCCGTTGTGAGCAAGACTCACCTCGCCTGGCCTGGGCATGTGGCCGCCGCCGATGAGGCCGGCATCAGATATGGTGTGATGCGGGGAACGGAAGGGTCGGTTGGTGATCAACGCCTGATCTCTGGCGAGCATTCCCACCACGCTGTAAACCTTTGTGGTTTCAATCGCCTCGTTAAAAGTGATAGGTGGCAGGATCGTCGCGAGACGCTTGGCCAGCATGGTT
>CAZCXI010000104.1:0-9394 GCA_964502635.1 uncultured Desulfobacterales bacterium | reverse complement strand
GCCTGGAGGGATTCGAACCCCCGACCTACGGATTAGAAGTCCGTTGCTCTATCCAACTGAGCTACAGGCGCTTGTCCATGCAAGAGCAAATCAAGCGGAGAGGATGCCTTCGTACCTCCTCCGTGGTTTGGTGGCCAAAGATTCACAAAGCGACTTTTGAAGGAAAAAATACCATACGCTGAGGATCTTGTCCATGACAAAGGCATGGCGAGTCCACGGTACAAAGGTGGAGCCCGGTCAGCAAAAACGTGATCGGATTTAGGGATGGAGTCCTCTTTATACCTTGATAAACGAGGGCCTGTTTGATATCTGATCATAATCAAGTTTCGTTAGCCGTTGGCCAGGGTGATCAATGAAACCATCCATGAAAAAGGGGCAGACAAAGCGATTGAAAGGGAAGAAGACTCATAATCCAGTGTCTGGGGTAGAGACTTCGCCCCCCAAAGGTCTTAAATCTCTTCCCGACTCTTCCCTGGTGAAGTATGACCCTTTGCAGCGATACCTTTGGGAAATTGGGCAGCATAAACTCCTTTCAAAAGAAGAAGAAAAAGAACTGGCCGTCCGGGTCATGGAGCATGAAGATCGTGATGCAGCTTACAGGCTGACAACTGCCAACCTGAGGCTGGTTGTCAAGATAGCCATGGAGTTCCAGCGGGTGTGGATGCAAAACCTCCTGGATTTGATCCAGGAAGGCAACATCGGGCTCATGCAAGCGGTTCGCAAGTTTGACCCTTACAAGGGGGTTCGCTTCTCTTATTACGCCTCCTTCTGGATCAAAGCTTACATCCTCAAGTTCATAATGGACAATTGGCGATTGGTGAAGATCGGTACCACGCAGGCCCAACGAAAACTTTTTTTCAGGCTGAAAAAGGAAAAGCAGAAACTCATATCCGAGGGATTTGATCCTAAACCAAAGTTGCTTTCGGAAAGACTCGGAGTCACGGAGCAGGAAGTGACCGATATGGACCAACGCCTCGATGGATGGGAGATCTCCCTGGATGCGCCGATCAAGGAAGGCTCTGACAATGAGCGCAGTGGGTTTGTTGCTGCAGAAACCGTGTCTGCTGAGACTCAGGTCGCCAGGAAAGAAATGGGAGCCATTCTTCATCAAAAACTGGCCTCCTTCAAGAAGAACTTGAACCAGCGAGAGCTGGATATCCTTGAAAACCGCGTTTTTTCTGACACGCCCGTAACGCTACAAGAAATAGGGAAACGATATGGTATTTCAAGGGAACGTGTACGCCAGGTTGAGCAGCACATGATCAAGCGGATGAAGTCGTACTTCGAGCGTGAAATACCTGACTTTGACTCGTTCCTAGAAGGGTTGAGTGAAGACTGAGCTCGTGTGCACACAGAAACGCTTCATAAAATAAATGAACCGCCTTTGAACCGTAAACAGGCGCTATAACCCTGTCCCGATCTATCTGGACTGCACGCATCTTCCATGGAGAAGTCAGGTGAAAACAGAGGAGACACACTAACGATGTTTCGAAATACTTCGTGGGCCTTCATAGTTATTGGTGTCACTCTCAGCCTGTGGGCTTGTGGTATTCACCTGACAGGGGCCCCCATATCGGGCCGGTCCCCCCAGGGTGAAGCCACGGAGCTTGGGCCGTACTATTACTATACGAAGTCCCGCCTCATGAGTGATCGGGGGGAAGTCGATGGCGCTATCGAATTGCTTAGAGAGGCGGCCGAGAGGGATCCAGATTCAATGTTCCTGAAAAGGGAACTTGTCCAACTTTATCTTCGTCATAATGACCAACATTCGGCGCTGGCCATCGCGCAAGAGCTTGTCGTAAAGTATCCAAAGCATGTGCCCTCTTTGATGATGTTGGGCGGCATTTACAGCGCCATGAATCAGCACGCTGAGGCCATTGAGATCTATGAGAGGGCCTTGGTTAGTGATCCAAACTCTGAACAGGTCTATCTCTTGTTAGGCATGGAATACGTGAAGAGTAAGGATCTCCGCAAGGCCAGGGCTGTATATGAAGACCTCACTGAAATCAAGCCTGCGTCTTTTGCAGGGCATTTTTATTTGGGAACGGTCTGTGTTGCCCTGAAGTGCTACGATGTGGCGGAGGCGGCGTTCATAAAATGCCTTGAGATCAAGCCGGACTATGAGCAGACACGTTTTGAGCTAATCAATCTGTACGAAGCCACTGGAAGACATGACAAGGTTGTCGAGACCTACAAGGAGATTCTTGGCAACCACCCGGACAGCATCAAAGCAGCCGTCGGCCTTGGCCATTACTATCTAAAGACGGGCCGGTCCGACGAGGCCAGGCAGGTGTTTGACGAACTCAAGCTCAGGAGCGGATTCAACCCACTGGTTATTAAACAGATTGCCCTCATCTACCTGGACCAGAAAGAATACCAGGATGCAGCCGAGAGCTTACAGGCACTTTTGGAAGACGACCCAGACAAACCAGAGCTCCACTACTTTCTGGGCATGGCTTTTGAGGGGCTTCAGAAAACAGACCAAGCGATTGCTGCCTATGAGAAGGTCCCTGAGGGATCTGCCTACCATCGAAGTGCAATTGTTCACCTCAGCTTTCTTTACCAGGAAAGGGGCAACGGAGATAAGGCCGTGGAGCTGATGAAGCAGGCCATCCAAAAGGCGCCCGACCAGCCCGAGCTCTATTTGTTTTTGGGGGCACTCTATGAAGACATGGAGGCCTATGACAAGGCCCTTGAGACCCTGAAGCAGGGGCTCGATTTACAGCCCGGGGATGTAAGGCTTCATTTTCGACTGGGCGTGATTTACGACAAGGCTGGTAACAAGGATGCGTGCATTCAGGAGATGAAGGCCGTTATAGAGGCAGATCCGAAGCATGCCGAGGCCCTGAACTATCTGGGGTACACGTATGCCGATCTTGGTACAAACCTGGATGAAGCGAAGGCCCTCATCAAAAGGGCCATGGCTCAGAAACCGAACGATGGTTACATCACCGACAGCCTGGGATGGGTATACTACAAGCAGGGGCGCTATAAAGAGGCCGTCGGGCATCTTGAGGAAGCCGTCAAACTGGTTCCTGACGATGCCACCATCCTGGAACATCTGGGCGATGCCTATGTGAAAGTAAACGATCTAAAAAAGGCGCTTGATTATTACAATAAGGCCCTGGAGAACAAGGAAAAGGACAAGGAGCCCCTCGAACAAAAGATAAAATCCCTTGAAAGAAAAATCGGCCAGGATGCCTAGGCACGTCTCTTTTATTCTCGCTGCCTTTGCGCTCTCATTAAACGCTTGTGCATCTGCTCCCGCACCGAGGGCTACCCTGGGAGTGGGGGCCCCGGATCCCGCTTGTTTGTTAGCCTCTCTGAAGGAACGCAGGAATGAGATGACGAGCTTCCGGGGCATCGGGAAGCTGAGTTTGATGGTCAACGGTGAAAGGCAGACGACGCGTGTCGTGTGGATTGGCTCTCAACCGGGAAACCTTCGGGTGGAGACCCTGGGGCCATGGGGGCAGCCCGACCTCACATTTTTGATGAAGGGGTCCAGGTTTTATCTTTATGCCCACCGAGAAAATCGCTGTTTTAAAGGAAAAGCCACGGCTAGGAACCTGTCGCGCCTTGTATCCGTGCCTGTGCGGGCGGAGGATCTTTTTGTTGTCTTCTCAGGCCAGGTGCCTGTTTTGCCGTATCGTCATGCCAAAATGCGGCGCTCGGAACAGAAGAGTCGATGGTGCTTGTCCTTGTACAAGCGATGGGGAGGGCTGGTTGAACGCATGTGGATTGCAGACGGCGGGAAAACCGTCGAGAGGGTTGAGGTGTTTGACGGCCGGGGCAATCTTCACTACACGGCTGGATTCAACCAGGTAAAAGAGGTGGAGGGGCTTTGGGTCCCCCACGGGGTCGTTATCTCTAACAAACAAGGACCTGTGTTGTCACTCCAGGTGGAAAGGCTCTGGACTGAGGTCCACATCCCCGAGGGGGCTTATACCCCACAGCTTTCTTGTGGCTCAGGTGGTGGGTCTTGATCCCTCCGAAGTGTATCTACCATGAGGTTTGCTGCTGACCGGATGCTTGGAAAGCTTGCTAAGTGGCTCCGCTTCCTTGGCTATGACACCACCTATTGCAATGATCTTTCCGACGATGAATTCCTTGCCCAGGTCGATGAAGGACGGATGCTTCTTACAAGGAATACAAGGCTGAAACACAAGGTGGCACCGGGTCACCTTATTTTCATAAAGGACAATGATCCGAAAATACAACTGAAGGAGCTCGTGTGCAGACTCGGTCTTAGACCCGAATCGGGCCGTTTTTTTACCCGATGTGCGGTCTGCAATGAGGCCCTTGAGCCGATTGAGGGGGCAGATGTGTATGGAAGGGTACCCCACTATATATGGACTTCTCACGACAGGTTTTCTAGATGTAGAGGTTGCGGCAAGCTTTACTGGGAGGGTAGTCACCTGGAGCGAAACCGAAAAGAAATCAAGAGACTCTTAGGGAAGAAGGGGGCTGCATAAACGTGGCGGAAGATAGTTTTTCGAAAACCACATGCGATCCCAAGGCCTGCGGTTCTGGCCAGACGTCTGGGGTGGCTCGTGACATCCAGGATCTCACGATCCGGAGTTCTCTGGAGAAGATAAAACGCAAATTGATGGTCATGAGCGGCAAGGGGGGTGTGGGCAAGAGCACCATCGCGGCCAACCTGGCTGCAGCGTTGTCTGAGCGAGGTTTGAAGGTTGGTCTCATGGACGTTGATTTGCACGGGCCAAGTATCGCGGGTATGATGGGCCTTTCCGGTTTGTTGGATGTTGTGGATGGCAAGTTCGCGCAACCCAAGGCGTTTTCTGAGAATCTGAAAGTGGTGTCCATGGCCTCACTGATGCGGGATAAAGACGAGGCGATCATATGGCGCGGGCCGGCCAAGATAGGGGCCATCCGACAGTTTATCTCAGACGTCAAATGGGACAGCCTGGACTACCTGGTTATCGACTCACCACCGGGAACAGGCGATGAACCTCTAACCGTAGCCCAGACCATACCCGATGCCGAAGCCATTATCGTGACCACATCTCAGGAGATCTCTCTTGCTGATGTACGCAAGTCTATCAGTTTCTGCCGACACGTGAACATGCAAGTGCTGGGGCTCGTAGACAACCTGGGGACCTTCACATGTCCCCATTGCGGACAGCCGATCGACCTGTTCAAAAAGGGGGGTGGAAAGGCGACTGCGAAGCTCATGTCCGTCCCGTTCTTGGGAACCGTTCCTTTCTATCAGGATGTCGTCAAGGCATGCGACGAGGGCCGGCCGGTTATGAGCAGTCCGGGAGATTCAGACTTTCACAGGGCATTTGAGTCGGTTGTGGACAGAATCGTTGCACGGGCCTGATGCGATTCACGTTTGCTGGAGCGGAAAGGGTTTTTTCGCCTAACGAAAATGATGATGGTTTCGTAAAGAGTCGATTTTACTCCCTGCGTAAACATTTTGGGCGCCCTTGAGGTGGTCGGCTGCAATGCTACGACTCGGGCTAACACCCTTTCATCAACGAATAAGGAGCGACCAACCTTGAAGCTGTCAGTAGTTATTCCTGTCTATAATGAAATCTCCACTATTGAAGAGATCTTGAACCGCGTGCGATCAGCGCCCCAGGACAAAGAGATCATTGTGATTGACGATGCGTCCACAGATGGAACCAGAGAATGGCTGGAGAAACTGACTGTAGAAGATGTGAAGGTCCTTTTTCATTCGCAGAACAAGGGGAAGGGCGCCGCTCTGAGGACGGGTTTTGAACAAGCCACAGGAAATATCGTGATCATCCAGGACGCAGATCTGGAATATGACCCGAGGGACTACGATTGCCTCATCGGGCCCATCCTGGACGGCCGCGCCGATGTGGTCTTCGGATCCAGGTTCTTGGGTGGTCCCCACCGCGTGCTTTTTTTCTGGCACTACGTGGGGAACAGGGTTTTGACCCTTCTGTCGAACATGTTTACGAATTTGAATCTTACTGACATGGAGACAGGTTACAAGGCCTTCCGGGCACCCCTTCTTCAAAAAATTAGTATCAAGTCCAGTCGGTTCGGATTTGAGCCGGAGATCACCGCCAAATTTGCCAAGCTCAAATGCCGGATGTACGAGGTGCCTATATCTTACAGCGGAAGGGGTTATCAGGAGGGCAAGAAAATCACGTGGAGGGACGGCCTGGCGGCCCTGTTCCATGTCATTCGATTCAAGCTTTTTAATTGAAGGTAACATTTCGGCCCTTTGAAAATGTTATACACGTTTTTTGGGTAACACCCTGAAACCAGAGACGCCTTTGCATACCAAAAGGATAGCCCTTGGAAGCAGGCTGCGACGTTGCAGGAATGTGATTACCCTGGGAGTTCGGACGAATCTCTCGGGCTATGAGGACTGGCAGCTGGAACTCATTCGTACGTCTGACGTCATCTATTATCCAACAGCTTTCTACGCCGATATTTTTGACACCATGGGAAAGCGGACCTTTCCCAACTATCACACCTATAAATACGCTCAGGACAAGATTAAACAGACGGCACTTTTTAACCTTCTGAAAATTCCTCACCCGAGAACCCGTGTTTTTTACGGGAATTATCAGAAGACAATCATATTGGACCATTTTCAATTTCCCTTTGTGGCCAAGATTCCAAGAGGATCCGCACTCGGCAGGGGGGTCTATCTCATTCGCGATGACACCGATCTCGCCCGGTATAATGAGTTGACTCGGACGGCCTATATCCAGCAATATCTTAACATTGACCGGGACCTTAGGGTTGTGGTGATCCGTGGCAAGCCCGTCCACGCCTACTGGCGCATCGCTCGACCAGGCGAATTTCGGACCAACCTGTCACAGGGCGCCACAATAAGTTTTGACAATATTCCAGAGGAAGGCGTCGCGCTTGCCGTCAACACAGCCCGACTTTGCCAGATGGACGACGTCGGCCTCGATGTCTGTTTCTGCGATGGGCGTTATTGGGTCTTGGAGGCAAATATGAAATACGGTAGAGAGGGGTTCAGACAAGCAGGCATTGACTACGACCGGCTCATGCACGAAATGATCGAAGATGGGGAAATCTAACTCAACCGATTTGCTGCAAAAGCTGAGAGAATCCTTGAATGCCCGGGAAGAACACCTCTTCTCGCCTCTGGCCGCGCGGAGTCAGGATGCCATCCGGCGGCATCGTGAAAAACGTATTGATCAGGGCCACCGCCAAAATTACGCGGTGGATTCCGATCGTATCCTTCATTCGTCCGCCTATACGCGGTACATCGACAAGACACAGGTTTTCTATCTGGTCGACAACGACCATATTACCCACCGGGTCCTTCATGTACAGCTGGTCTCAAAGATATCGCGGACCATCGGACGTTTTCTCCGTCTCAATGAAGATCTGATTGAAGCGGTTGCCCTGGGCCATGATATCGGGCATTGTCCCTTTGGGCACGATGGTGAAGCGTACCTGTCCAAATTGTGTCAGGGCCATGGGATCGGACCCTTTCAACACAATCTTCAAAGTGTCAGATTTCTCGAAAAAATTGAACGCAAGGGGAGGGGACTGAATTTGACCCTTCAGGTCCTGGACGGCATCCTCTGCCATGATGGGGAGATTCACGCTCAAGCCCTCTATCGACAGCCCGAAAAGAGCTTTCAGACCTTGGACAAGGAGATCGCCAACAAGACTGCTGATCCGGATCTGCCTGTCACACCCATGACCGTGGAAGGATGCGTCGTGCGCATGGCCGACACCATCAGCTATATCGGACGTGACATTGAAGATGCCATCCGCCTGGATCTCATCCGACGCGATGAACTGCCCAGGGAGTCCGTCGAGCGATTAGGAGACACCAACGGAACGATCGTCTACAACCTGGTCACTGACGTCATCCAGCACAGCTTCGAAAAGCCTGCCATTGCTTTTAGCGAGGAGGCGTCGGAGGCCCTGAAAAAACTCCGAGAATTCAATCTAAACCGAATATATCTTAATCAGGAAATAAAACCAAGTGCCGGTGAGATTAATAGCCTTTTTAAACTCTTGTTTGAGCGTTATGTCCAAGATATTCAGCAAGGCAATGAAGCTTCCATCATTTTCACAGAATACCTCGCTGACATGTCAGACGAATACAAGAACAATACGGGTCCGGCCGAGATCGCCCGTGATTTTATTGCCGGGATGACGGATGAGTACTTCTTGCGACAGTGTCCGGATGAGCTCCAGCCTCAAAGGATCACCGGCCGTTTTTGAACTGAGGCATGCGCAGTGCCATGCAACCATACCAGGTTTACGAACACCTGGAGATTCTGGCCCGGCAGTTGGGAATCTCAATACGATCTGAGAATCTGCGGGATTCCGACGCACCGGCAAAAAGCGGCCTATGCAAGCTCAAAGGTCGACAGGTTTATATCATGGACAGCTCATCGAGTCTTTCTGAAAGGATCAGGCTATTAAGCGTGTGCCTGAGCCAGATGGATTTGGACGGGGTGTTTATTCTGCCGGCCATAAGAAAGGTCCTTGAAGGTGCTCAGACGGCGGCGGCGGAGAATGCGAAGACTGAGGTTTGATTCGAAGCCCAGGAACAAAAGTTTACATAATATATATTATCAGACGTTATTAGGTTTCTTTGTTGTCTTCCTTGACGCCTCTTCTGGTGCCGGCAACGCGTTTAATCCCACTCTTGATGGCCCGTTTGACCATCTTCTCTGCTTTAGCCCCGGTGGTGCGTCCGTCTGACACCAGATCAGCGCTGCCCATAAGTTTTCCCAGCACCCCGTAACGTTTCTCAATAAGGTGCTTTCCTATGATGCCGGCGGCCGTGCCGATCTTGCCTCCGATACCGAGCTCTTCGTCTCTGGTCACACTCTCCCTGTCAAGGGCGTCGGAAACCCGATCCACCTGTTCGCCGATCGTCTTTCCGAGCTTCTTGCCTATGTCCCCACCCTTGTCACCAGCATTTTTTGACAGGGTGTGTGCGACGCGAGTGCCGGCGCGTTCCCCTAAGGACTCGAGCTCTTTTTTTACTTGCTTTTTTAAATGATTTCGGACCATTAGACCTGTCTAAAAGGCCTTCATCAAAAAAGGATTGGAAATTGGATTTCTTAGTAATATAGCACACATTGGCGGTCTCCACCAAGGGAAAAAGAGATTGTGGGCCACATGAACCTATGGTATGAACCGCAGAAACGAGGGCGGTACCCCCAAGCTTGCTACGGGGCTAGCGAGCGAAGCTAGAATTGACAGAGTTCCTTACGGTCGAAGATTGATGGTTTCGTAAAAAGTCGATTTTACTCACTCCGTGAACATTTTGGGGGCCCTTAAGATGTTCAGCTAAAATGCTAAAACTCGGGCTAACGCCCTCAAACAGTTAGCATCTTTTAACGCCAAACATCTTAAGTGCCTTTCTCCCAAAATGCTCAATATCGTTCGC
>CAZCXI010000103.1:0-9577 GCA_964502635.1 uncultured Desulfobacterales bacterium | reverse complement strand
ATCCTTCACGGAACAAGATTTATACTACCTGAGTTTTACGGCCAGGCGAGCCGCCTTTGTCATAGAAAATGTTGCGCTATACGAAAATATCTACGAGAATCTTTTTGCCACGCTTTATGCCTTTGTGGAGACCATCGAGGCGAGGGATCCCTACACAAAACAGCACTCGAGCCGCGTGGCAGACATCGCCTTCCGTGTCGGTAAAGAGACGGGGGCCAGTCATGAGGAACTCGACGTATTGAATTTCTCGGGTTACCTCCATGACATAGGGAAAATTGGCATTCGGGATAGCATCCTCCTGAAGCCAGGCCGTCTGACGATAGAAGAATATGAAACTATAAAGGAACATCCGATCATCGGGGCAAACATTATCGGCCACTTAGGTCTTATGTCCAAGGAGCAAAAGGTTATTCGTCATCATCATGAACGATGGGATGGCAGGGGATATCCTGATGGTTTGAAGGGCGAGGCCATTCCCTATTTAGCGCGGATTCTTGCGGTAGCCGACGTCTATGACGCCATGGCGTCCCACCGTGCTTACCGGAAACGGATTCCGGATGAGGTCATTGTCAAGACGATTTGGCAAAATGCCGGGACGCAATTCGCCGAAGAAGTGGTCAATGCTTTTCTGAACGTCTACGAAAGAGGAGAGATCTCCAACAGGGAAGATTTACTCCCCTGCGTGACTGCGCACCATGGAGCCGGACCCGGATTCAACGGTCTCGGCGGTTTTGACACCGAGATGGGTCAACCCCACGTGTAACCCCAGCGTTTCACAAAAAACACGGCAACCGATAAAAAAGTGCACAATAACACCAGGTTTTATCGACATGATGGTTTATTCGTCAATGCACAGACGGTGAAGTCCGCAAAAAGGCCACAAATTGCTATGTTGTTTACCCTTCTGGAAAGCCGATGATATCCCGACGAGTCGGGACGTTGTTGAGAGCTGGCAGTAGATGACTACAGTTTCACCCTCAACGCCTAGGATGTGCAGCATCGTCGACTCCTGCAACCTTGGGGTTAACGCTCCTTCTACGATTGTCCTCACAAGCTGAGTGCCTCTGGTCATGGCGCCGGGTCCAGCATTGGGCTGGTGGTCGAAGACAGCTTTAACTTGCTGATGTTATGAGTATAATTGGGTTGAAAAATCGCTTGAGGCGAAGTGGCTTGCCTTTGCCGTGCCAAGTGGTATAAGGGTTGCAAGGCGCTGGATTGGGTTGGGAAAGTGGATGGGCCTTGCCGCCCGGTAACGCAACGCAGACGAGGTCAACAATGAAAAAGATAAGAAGAGATGAGAAGCGCGACTGTGTGCGGGCAAGGCTTCATGCTGACGTGCACTGTGCGGTCATGGATGAATGTGAAGTCATTAAGGAGGACCAAGATGATCGACTCGACCGGTTTGTGGTTCAGCCCATAAAGCGGTCTGCGCCTGTTGAAGAAGATAGGTATTCGCCTGGTGGGGGATTCGACCCAAATCTGGTAGACTTTTTGATTCAAATAGAGGACAAATTAGATCGCGTACTGAAGCTGCTGGGCGGCCATGAGAAGCATGACGAAAACGTCTTTGTGGGGCAGGGCATAGACATTGGCGGCGGCGGGATGAGGATGCTGTGTGACGCGGCGGTAAAGCCCGGCCAGATCCTTAAGATCAGCTTCAGGATCTTCAGATACCCTATAGTTTCATTGCAGGTATTTGGAAAGGTTGTGCGACTCAACCCATTGCAAAAAGAGGGCAAGCAGGGGTATGAGGTGGCGGTGGAGTTTCTGAACCTCCATGAGGACTATAAGGAATGGATTATCACTTACGTTTTTCAGATGCAAAGAGAGTCCATTAGGAGTAAAAGAACGGCCAAGAATGCGTGATTTGCGAGAAACTCCAGGGGCATGCTCATCAGTATTATCCAGGGAGCGTATGCTGTTAAGAAGGCTTGCCGATCAGTATTGTGGCATGTACTTCATTCGAACCCTTGAGGGATTTGTCCACAACCTGAATGGACCCCTTCAAATCCTCTGGGTTCGATCCGAGCAACTGGAGCAGGACATTGGTACATTGCGGCAAGACCTTCGAGGAACCGAAGTGACAAGAGCCACGGAGTTGGCAGACCGCATGCAGCAAAGAATAGATTCGTTTCTGAGGGGGCTTGATGAGTTGAACACCAGTCTCAGCTTCCTTACAAAAGATCTCCTTGGCAAACAGCGTACTGAGATGGGTGAAGTGAGGATCAATCAGGTCATCCAGGATAGCCTCTTGTTGCTTGATGCGGACATGTTTTTTAAGCACCGTGTAAAAAAAACCTTGCGGCTTGATGATGGCCTTCCAAGTTTCAGAGGCCGATATGTGGATCTTTGTGTGATCATGTTGGGTCTGATTCAGAATGCCTCGGAGGCCATGGTGCACACGGAACACCAACACCTGATCATTGAAACTTCCCGGCAAGGGGGCTCAATTCTCATCAGGATCCAGGATTCGGGCTGCGGTATTCCTGAAGAAGATTGCCCTCACATATACGAGGCCTTCTTCACCACAAAAAGGAGCGCAGACAACGAAGGCAAAGAGGAGGAACATGGCGGTCTGGGACTTACGGTCATATCCCTTCTGCTCGAAGAATGCCAGGGAAGTATGACCTTTGAGAGTGTTCCTGCCAGGACCACTTTTACCGTCGAGCTTCCCATTGAAAGTTAGCGCCTCGTGATGTCAGCCTGGGGGTCTGATGCGGCCTTGCTCTTTGTCATGACAGCAGTCTTTTTTGGTGCGGTTCATGCATGAACTTATAGGCCACGGCCGGGTCTCCGCCAGGAATGAACGAGAATCCGCCTCATGCTTCCTGGCTGTTTTGCCGATAGATAGGAGCAATAGAACAGTTCAAACCTATAGGAGCCTGCCGTGCAAACGAGGTTTTTTCCACCGCCATGGTGAGTTTCTCGCCAGGCTGGAAAGGAGGTATGTGTTATGGATATTGATAGCGTAACAGGGCGTATTCACCCCACCCAAGTTGCTGGACATGGTAAGGCGAAGAGCGACAATACTTTTGCGCAGATCTTGGACAAGGCGACAGATGCCGTTCACCGGGAAACAGAGCCCCAAAAGGCCCCTTGTTCCGTCACACAAGTGGCTCGGTCTGTCCCCTGCAAGGTCTCCCATGTCGACAGGCAAACCTTGCAACATGCCTCTAGGGTCCTTGATGTCTTGGAAGAATATGCCCAGGCCCTGCAAGATCCGCAAGAAACCCTGAAGTCCATTGAGCCGATAGTCATGCGGATACAGCAAGAGCTCAAGGGGCTGGACATGCGATCCGCGCCTTATATTGGACAACATGATGACTTTGCAAAACTCGTTGACCATATCGCCGTGACTGCCCGTGTGGAAGCCTTTAAATTTCAGCGCGGAGACTATGTTGCATGATTTCCAGATAAAACAGATGATATTCTTTCCGAGACACCAAGCATCCACCTTTTCCGGGGATAATCCACTTGATTTGTGTTCTGTTTAGGCTTATAAAAAGCCGATAGGCCCGTTAAGAACGTCAGTCCGATCAACCGGCCTCAAGGGTTTGTTACGTCTAACCCAAGAGATTCAGAAGCCAACGAAATCGACTTTTTACCAAACCATCAAGTATTATGGTTTCGTAAAAAGTCGATTTTACTCACTCTGTGAACATTTTGGGGGCACTTGAGACGTTCAGCTAAA
Source organism: uncultured Desulfobacterales bacterium (assembly GCA_964502635.1). Taxonomy (GTDB): domain Bacteria; phylum Desulfobacterota; class Desulfobacteria; order Desulfobacterales. The sequence goes on along the minus strand of CAZCXI010000103.1, from coordinate 5,886 downwards.
ATGCTAAAACTCGGGTTAACACCCTCAGACAGTTAGCATTTTTTAACGCTGAACATCTCAAGTGCCTTTTTCCCAAAATGCTCAATGTCGTTCGCAAAACACTTTTTACGAGTCCATCAAGTATAGGTTATGAAAAAAGCCATGGAAAACATACTCGTCGTCGATGATGATCCGAAGATTCTCGAAGTCATGGCCGATGTATTGCGACAAGCCGGTTATGATGTTGACGAAGCCAAGGATGGAAAAAAGGCCATCAAATGCATTGACGCTGGGTGTTATGACTTGGTGTTTACAGATTTGAATCTTCCGAAGCTGGACGGGATGAAGGTTTTGAGGCATGTGATTGATGAATCGCCGGATACGATGTGTATTATCCTTACAGGGTTCGGCACGATCAAGGGATCCGTAGAAGCGATAAAGATGGGGGCCTTTGATTACATCAGCAAGCCCGTCAAGTCGGATGAGCTCGTGATGGTGGTGGAAAAGGCCTTAAAATACAGGCGCCTTGAGAGAGAAAATATCCTTTTAAAGCAGCAACTTCGAAAAAAGTATCAATTCGAGAACTTTATTGGTGACAGCAAACCGATTCAAAAGGTCTTTGAGCTGATTGAAAAAGTTGCTGATACGGACAGCACCGTCCTTATCACCGGGGAAAGTGGCACGGGTAAAGAGCTGATCGCCAAGGCCATTCATTACAACAGCTACCGCAGAGATAATCCTATGGTCGTCATCAATTGCGGGGCAATTCCTGAGGAGCTGTTGGAAAGTGAGCTGTTCGGACATGAAAAAGGGGCCTTCACGGGTGCCCACAAGATGCGGGTAGGCCGTTTTGAGCTGGCCAATGGCGGGACTATTTTCTTGGATGAGATCGGGGACATGAGTCCCAATCTGCAGGTTAAGTTGTTAAGAGTCCTCCAGGAACAGAAGTTCGAGCGGGTGGGGGGAACGAGAACACTTGAAATCGATGTGCGCATCATTGCCGCCACTAACAAGAATTTAATTAATGCAGTCAACCAGGGCACTTTCAGACAAGACCTCTATTATCGGTTGAATGTAATTCCTATAAGAGTTCCGCCCTTAAGACACAGAAAATCAGATATTCCTTTGCTCATTGATTTTTTTCTCAAGAGGATTGACCCCCGAAAACGAAACGGCATCAGCGGGTTCTCATCGGAAGCCACGGATGTCTTGGCCGCGTACGACTGGCCTGGAAATGTTCGTGAACTCGAGAACATGGTCGAACGGATGAGCATTCTGGCAAATGGCGATAAGGTTGACATGGAGGACATTCCCGAGTCGATCAAGGGCAAGGCCGGCAGGGTCGAGTCAATTGAAGTCACGATTCCAAAGGACGGTATTGTCTTTGACCAGGCCGTTGAAGAATATGAGAAGAAACTAATCCTTGAGGCTCTGAACGAGACCAACTGGGTGAAGACAAAGGCCGCAAAACTCCTTAATATTAATCGAACCACCCTCATTGAAAAGATGAAGAAGAAAAAGCTTGCTAAACCCGCAGTGGGCTGATGATCCATGTCCCAGGGCTTATGTCTTCACCTTCCTCGAGTTCCAATGCACAACCCTTCTTCCTGTCCTGCCAAGCACTCAATTTGAGCTTATGCCGACCGGATGCTGCAGGTCCTGGTGCGTGACGCTTACAAGGTTCCCATCAAGACTTGGTTTTTCGTCAAAAATCTGACAGCTTCCACCGGCGACAAGAGGACCAGCGTCGCCTTGGTCATCCTCCCGGATCGTCAACCCATTGAAAATACATCTGTCTGTTTCCCTGTGTGACCACATCGCCAGGTGATGTCGTCACACATCCTTGGCATATTAATTGCTCAGCCAAGGAGCGATAAGCATCCCGCCGCTTTAGGTCTTCTTGTGGGAATCTTGAGTGCGTAGCACGAGGCAAGGGAGCCTTGAGACTTTTGATATCCAGATATTTTGCGGTCAAAATACGGATCCTTTCAGTGGCTTTTTCAGTGCTGTTTGCTTTCGTGCCGCATCTCCATGCCCAAGGCGGAACAGATGCCGTCATTGAGCAGGTTCGGATTGACTCTGGCGAGAACGCTTCGGGGGTTGTGATCAACGTGACGGGTTCGCCGAACTACAAGGTGATTCTGATTGAAGACACGGAGCTGCTGATTGCCTTCAAGGACACCGGCATTTCGCAGGCCGTCTTTGCCAGGGAGAGCATCGTGGGGGACAAGTGGGTGCAGGGGATAGAAATGGCCCCGAAGCCGTCCCATGTGGGCTCTGTGCTCATTCGGACAAAAAAACCATACAGCGAGCTTGCATATCAGGTCAGGAAGAGCAAGGGTCAACTCCGAGTTGAAATCAGAGGCAAAGGCAAGCCGTATACGAAAGGGTCTGGACAAGTCGCATCCCGGGTCTTGGCTCCACACGGAGATGGGGAGGCGTCAGCTGGTTTGACGGCACAGGACAGAACGGACCCGTTGTTGGATGTGAAATCGCGCCTTGGCACACCTGATACAGATCTCTTCCTGGAGGCTGCCGAGTACTACCGGGACAAACGATGGGAATATGCCATTCGAACGTTTAAAAAGATCATTCAGTCCTATCCGGAAAGCCCACATTTGGAACGCGCCTATTTCCTACTGGCCAAGAGCTACCATCGTATGTTTGAAAAGAAGATGCCACAGCATTTCGTCGAAATAACAAAACATTACCAGATCGCTATCAGCCGATTTCCAAAATCTGAATATGTGGCCGACGCCATGGTGTCCATAGGGGACTGCTACCTTGAGGCAAAAAACTACTATGAAGCCATGGCCTACTTCAACCTTGTTCTGGACCAGCACAAAGACCATCCGGCGGCTGCTGAAGCCCTGCTACAGCGTGGCAGGATTCTTGCGGTGACTAAGCAACCTCAAAGAGCCATGAGAAGCTTTCAGGCGCTGGAAAAACGTTATCCCAAAACACGATCAGCCACGAAAGCAAAGGTCGAGATAGCCAAGGCCCTCTTTAACACCCAATCCTTCAAGCATTCCTTAAGGGCCCTTAACGAGGTCATAGCCACACAGCCTGACGAGGCTTACAAGAATTCGGAAATCTTACTCTACACTGGTTATGACTATTACGAACTGGGGCAACTCCCAGAGGCCAGGGAAGCTTTTTCTAAGCTCTTGAATTACTATCCTGAGGTGGAATCCAATCCCCTGGTCTTGACGAGGATGGCCGACATCTATCGCGATGAAGGGGCCCAACACAAGGCGTCCAAGCTGTATGCATTGGTAGCCGGCAGCTATCCTGACACCGAAGGAGGCTTGATTAGCTTGCTTCGTCTCGCTGGTATTGAGGAAAAAACCGGGACCGGGAACCCACCTTTTGAGGTCGGGAAGACATCTCTCGGCGAAACAGCTCAGGACATCTATGAACAAATTATAGAAAAGTATCCTGACAATCCCTTATCCCAGCTTGCCATGCTAAGACTTGCGGCGCTCCAGCAGAAAAAAAAGGATTACAAACGGAGCATCATGACCCTGAGAAAGATCTTAGAGAAACACCCCGACACAAGCCTGAGGGCAGAGGTGACTTCAGTCCTCCAGGCATCCCTGAAGGCCTTTCTTGAACAAGAAAAGCAAGCGGGTCACATTGCGAGCATCACCAAATATTATGAAGAGATGAAAACCGTGCTGCCCTTTGAAGATATGCCGGACTTGCTCTCATGGCTTGGTGATACCTATAGAGGGCTTCAGTTGTATGGACCTGCTCTTTCCATGTTCAGGCAGGCCAGCCGGTATTATGCCGACCAAAGCCAATCTGCGGACATACTGTTTGGTCTGGGAGAGTGTGCCTATAGGGAGAAACGGCTTGATGAAGCCGAGAAAGCACTCAAGGCCTTTGTGACAAGATATCCTGAGCGCCGCGAGACCTCAGAGGCCCGTTATTGGCTGGGGCTTATTTTTTCCCAAGACCAACGATACGATGAGGCCTTCAAAGCCTTGACGATGGCCCTTCAACGAGAAACCGACGAATATCATCAGGCAAAAATCCGTATGGCCATGGCGAACGTCTTGAACGGGCGGGGCGACCATGAGAGGGCTGCAGGATCGCTTAGGGAAGCCGTCACATTACTCAATCGGAGCAAAGATGGTTCCTCAGAGGATTTGTACATGGCCTATCGGAAACTGGGTGAGACCTATTTGAAGTTGAGAAACAAGAAAAAGGCCGTGCCTGTCTTCAAAAAGGCCTTGGCGCTGGTTCCCGAGGGCTCTGACAGCTACAGCCTACAGTTCCGGCTTGCCCAGTGTTACCAATGGGTGAAAGCCACGGACAAGGCAGAGGGCATCTTGAATCGGCTTGTCGCTTCCGGGGATCCTTTTTGGAGCAAGGTTGCCCAGGTGCAAATCAAAGAGATGAATATAACGAAATCTGTTGAAAAACTGGGCTACGGGTTGAAAAAATCGTAATCTCAGAAGGCCTCACTGTGAATTCCTATGATGAGTAACAGAAACATATTGCTGGTTGAAGACACCTATGAAGAAAGGGTGGCTCTGGGTGAGGCCTTGAGAGGCTGGGGTTTCAAGGTGACAGGCGTTGGAGACGGCGTTAAGGCTTTGGCAAAACTCAAGGCAGGCCACTATGATCTTGTCATCACGGACCTGAGGATGCCGAAGCTGGACGGCATCGGCCTACTGACAAAGATCAAGGAGCAACAACAAGACAGTATTCCGGTCATCCTTGTTTCAGCCCACGGGGCTGTTGACTCTGCTGTGGAGGCCATGAAGCTGGGCGCCTTTGACTTCATTGTGAAGCCGTTTCCTCTAAGAGTCATGGAATCTTCGGTGAGAAGGGCGGCTGGGCATCCACCTGCTTCACCCGGTAACGATGGTCCCGGGCTATTAGAATCTTCCATTGTTACCAAGAACCGTCAAATGCTTGGTCTGCTGGAGCTGGCAAAGACCGTAGCGGACAGTAAGGCCCCCGTATTTCTCCAAGGGGAAAGCGGCACGGGCAAGGAGCTCTTTGCACGTTTTATCCACCGTGAAAGCGCCAGGCGGAACAAGCCCTTTGTGGCTGTTAACTGCGCGGCCCTTCCCGAAGGGCTCCTAGAGAGTGAGCTTTTTGGCCACGAAAGGGGTTCGTTTACAGGGGCGGTTTCAAAGAAACTCGGACGGTTTGAATTGGCTCGAGGGAGCACCATATTTCTGGATGAAGTCAGTGAGATGCACATCCACCTGCAGGCCAAACTGCTCAGGGTCTTACAAGAGTCAGAGATTGATCGGGTGGGTGGTTTGCGTCCCATCTCCATCGATGCCCGCGTGGTGGCGAGCACCAACCAGGATCTGGAATCGGCCATAAAGGCAAAAAAGTTCCGCCCGGATCTCTATTATCGCCTGAATGTTATTCCCATCAAGCTCCCGTCCTTGCGGGATAGAAGGGACGATATCCTGCTACTGGCTGATCATTTCATTAAGAAGTATAACAGGATCGATGGGCGTGACGTCAAAGGGTTGACAAAGGAGGCAGCCGAAAGCCTGGTGCAGATGCACTGGCCCGGGAACGTGCGGGAGCTCGAAAATCTGGTAGAACGGGCGGTGCTCTTATGCCATGGGGACCTTATTGACAGGGACGCTCTTTTTTTGGGCGAGCAACCTCCGGTCGTTGCCGATAGATCATTTCCCCTGACCGGCTCTCTGAAGGAGATGGAAAGAAAAATGATTTTTCACACCCTTGATCAAACAGACGGTAACAGGACCCATGCGGCTGAGATCCTTGGGGTGAGTGTTCGCACTTTACGGAACAAGTTGAACGAATATCGGAAAAAGATGGAAACCTGTGAGAGGGGCACGCAAATTGCTTTATCCAGGAGTGATCAGAAAAGAGCGGAAGGGATGAACCACCCGTTGAGTTCTACTTGAA
>CAZCXI010000102.1:0-9656 GCA_964502635.1 uncultured Desulfobacterales bacterium | reverse complement strand
GGGTACCCCAAAAACCTCATAATTGTCGCTTTTCGAGGTTCTGCAAAGGTCTCGTCAGTTTCAGTGCGACCCGCACTGGTTCCTAGTTTCAAGCGCTCCGGCCCGGCTTTTGTTGGTCCGTTGTGCTACTGCTCCCTCCAGATGTCCCGCTGCAACTTGTGGTTCCCGGCGCCTTCTTTGGCGTTTCGGTGCTACCTGCACCAGAAGTGCCGCTTCAACCGGTGTGGCCCCCGGGTGGGTGCTTGTCGCAGCCGGGGAGGGTGAGCCCGGCGCCGGCCAGCAAACCCGCAAGACCGAAGGTGGCTAGAACCTTCTTGAGATGCCTTGTGTCCATCATTCTCCTCCTCTTCAGTTGATGGTTAGATCTTGTTTTTCCTCCCAGGACAGGAAAAACGTGCCCATGCCTACCGATTACAGCCAACAACGTCTCACGATCGCCGATCTGTAGGGAGAAGTAAATAGGGCATTTACTGTATTTATTCAAGCAAAGCACTGTATTTTTCAGGTGATACACCATGGAGGATAAGATGAGGTTTCATGGTGTGTAGGGGGATAAGAGACAGTGGCTTGGGCAGCAGCCCGGAACAGCTCAGGCGCTCAGGTCGGCCAAAAGGTCTTGCGCCGCGCGTTCTCCGGCACGAACACAGTCGGGAACGCCGACGCCTTCAAAGCCGTTTCCCCCGAGCTGCAACCCCTTGTGGTTGCCGATGAGCCTTCGCACTGCAGCCACCCTGTCAAGATGACCGACATCGTACTGTGCCATGGAATCAGGCCATCGGTGAACCATGGCAAGCAGGGGGGGGGCCGAGATGCTGAGCAAATGATCCAGGTCATGGCGAGCGGCCTTGATGAGTCCTTCGTCATCGCGCTGCATCATGTCCGGGTGCAAGGCCCCGCCCATAAATGCACGCAGCAAGACATGTCCCTCGGGTGCCCGGCCTTTATATTTCACGCTGCTGAAGGAAGCCGCAATGATGTTGTACGGTTCGGTCACGGGGACCACACAACCAAAGGCGTCCAGGGGATGGCCGACCTGCTCTCGCCGGTAGGCAAGATGAACCACGGCCGAAGAGGCATATTGGACCGCTGACAACTGTTCAGCCAATGGCTTATCGACCCCCGTAAGCAACCCGGCCGCGTGCCGGGAGGGACCGGTGATGATAACGCCGTCCGCCTCCAGGCAGGTCCCGTCTTCCAGTTCAACGCTCCAGGGGGCAATCGGACTGCCGTGGGCCTTGGCCACCCTGACAACCCGCTCGTTCAACCGGAAGGAGACATGATTCAGGCGATCTCTCAAAGCACGAATCAAGGTCTGCAAGCCGTCCCTGAAAGTGATAAACATGCCGTACCGGGCCCCGCTGCCCGTGGTTTTTTGTTTCTTCCCTTCGGAGCGCATCCCCTTGATCACACTACCGTACTTGGTTTCCAGATCCAGGAAGCGGGGCATGGTGGCCCGCAGGCTCAGCCTTTCCGGTCTTGCGGTGTAGATACCGCTGATCAAGGGCTGCACCACGCGGTCCAAGGCCTGCCGCCCGAACCGTCGGGTGACAAAGGAGGCCAGAGACTCGTCGTTGTTTGCGCTGCTGGCGGGCAGGAACATGTCCATGGCCATCCTCAGCTTGCCGGCAATAGAGAAGAGCGGCGTGGTGATCATGGGCATGAACCTCGTTGGGGCCATGAGAAGAAACCCCTCGGGAATGGGCATTAACTTGCCCCGGCGTACTACGAGGGCGCGGCGGTAAGCCTCGTTGGTGGTCAACACTTCCGGTTCCAGCCCAAGACGCTTGGCTAACGCCAGTGCCCAGGGTTTTGCGGTGACAAAGTTGTCGGGACCCGCATCAATCAAGAACCCATCCTGTTTGACCGTATGAATAACCCCGCCCAGACGATCACGGGCCTCGATCAAGGTTATATCGAACCGGCCATGCTCATCCCTGTGCAACTCCGACAGCCGGTGGGCGGCGCTCAGGCCGGTAATGCCTCCTCCAATGATGATAATGCGTTTGATCTCTTGCTGATCCTGATCCATCATGAGCTTAGAAATCCCGGGCGCTTTTGATGACGAGGTCTGCCAGCGCGTCGATAAAACCCTGGTCGTCATGAACCGTCTTGGCGCGTAGAAACGTAATGCCCGCTTCCTTTGCCGTGTTCATGGCGTCGATGTCAAGGTCATACAATACCTCGATATTGTCGCACACGAAACCGATGGGCACGGCAACAACATGCTTGACCCCTTGGCCTGCGAGTTCCCGCAAGACATCTCTCACATCCGGCTCCAGCCACGGATCTTGAGGTCGTCCGGTGCGGCTTTGGTAAGCCACCTGCCAGTTTTCGTGCGCCAACGCTTCAGCCACCCATTTTGCCGAATGATTCACCTGCCGGGCATAGACCTCCGCCTGCGGGTCGCTGTGTGGAAGGCTATGGGCCGTGAAAACCACATGGGCGGCGTCGCGATCGGGTGGAGGGATTTGTTCCAGACACTGCCTGACCCGGCTTGAGACGGTCCTGATGAATCCGTCTTGATCAAACAGCGGCTGTGTGTAGACGACAGACAAGTCTGCGTGGGCCTCGGCTATGGCATTGGCGACATCGCTCTGATACTGGTCCCAGCTGGACCGGCTCTGGTAAACAGACATGATCATGCCGACCGCGCGGCTCACTCCATCCCTGCTCATCTGTCGAACGGTGTCCACCAGCAGCGGGTGCCAGTTACGCATGCCCACGTACACGGGCAACGCTATCCCCTGATCCTTCAACGTCGTTTTCAGGGCCTCTGCCTGGCGGAACGTCACCTCGTTGACCGGGGACCTGCCTCCAAAGTGCTCATAGTGACGGGCCACTGTCTCGAGGCGTTGTGCCGGGACACGCCCCTGGGTGACTCTTGCCAGAAACGGACGGATATCCTCCGGCTTTTCAGGGCCGCCAAAAGCGATTACTAATACGCTATCGCATGCATCTTGCTTCTCGGTCATCGTTTTCTGAGAAAGAAGGAGACCTTTGAGCTTTGAGCTTTGAGCTAGGATTTCGCTGACAGTTCGTGGACCGCGTCTACCAGTTCAGCCACGTTTTCTGGACGCATGTCAGGCAGGATACCGTGGCCCAGGTTGAAGATATGCCCCGGCCGTCCTGCGGCCTTGTCCAGAACGGCTTGCACGTGAGTCCGGATCTCTGTGGGAGACGTATACAAAACAATGGGGTCCATGTTGCCCATCACCGCCACATCATCACCCAGGGTGGACCAGGCCGCGGCCAGGTCGGAACGCCAATCGAGGCCGATGACATCACCGCCTGCCTCTTTCATGAGGGGCACCAAGGCCGGGTTGCCGGTGCTGAAATGGATCACCGGCGCAGACTTGTCAAGTCCATGGATGAGGCGCTTAACGTGCGGCATGACAAACTGCCGGTAATCATCAGGCGACAGGGAACCGACCCAGCTATCAAAGAGCTGGACCGCATCGGCCCCGGCGGCGATCTGACCATTGAGGTAGGCGATCAGGATGTTTGTCAAGCGTTCCATAAGGGCGTCCCACGTGGCCTGATCTCGGTACATCATGGTCTTGGTCTTCACATAGTGGTTTGATTTGCCGCCTTCGATCATGTAAGAGGCAATCGTAAACGGCGCCCCGGCAAAGCCGATCAAGGCAATGTCGGGCCGCAAGGCGCGGCGGGTGATCTTCAAGGCATCAAAGACATAGGCGAGTTCATTCACATCAGGCTCGTTGAGTCGCTCCACGTCTGCGCGTGTGCGCACGGGGTTGTGGATGACCGGGCCCTCGCCCTTGACGAATTCCAGATTCAAACCCATGGGCTCGGTGACCAGAAGGATGTCTGCAAAAATAATAGCCGCGTCCACGCCAAGGCGATCCACGGCCATCAAGGTGACCTCGGCCGCCAATTCGGGCGTCTTGCACAACCCCAGCATGCTGACCTTTTTCCGGATTCTCAGGTATTCACGCTGATACCGGCCCGCCTGCCTCATAATCCATATGGGCGTGTAAGGCGTCTCTTCGCGCCGACATGCCTTCATGAACACGGAATCTGCGATGGTGCGCTGTCCATCGGTGCTTGGCTGCCAAACCATGTCGATGCGCCGCCATTGATTGGTGTCCACCCGGTTCGCGGAAGCGATCCGTTTCTTGTCCAGCAAATCGCGCCCGCGGCGTGCCATCTCCCGCACAAGGTGGGCCATTTTTGGCGTATCGGGCTCGTAATCCACTGTGACACCCTGCTCGGTGCAAGCTCGGCTGGCAACGGGCCCCACGGATCCGACGCAGACCTCCCTGAACGCGTCCTGCAATTTGCTTTCCAGGCCATCCATGCTTGCCACCTGAAAGACGTGCTGCACCTGGGTGGCGCTGGTGAATAAGGCAAAGTCCGCACGGTCGGTGTTGGCGCCGATAATATCCCGGATGGCTCGGCGAAGGGGCGCCAGGTCTTCGGGCAACTCCCATCGATAAACAGGGACGGGCAGGATCTGAGCCCCGCGATCCTCCAACGCCTTGATCCGTTCGGGATTGGACTGCCCATATTCCTGAATCGCCACTCGCTTGTTGTTTACGGGATATTGTTCATCGACGGTTGCCAGCAAATCACTCCACGCATGGGGTTTGGGCAGAACCATGGTCGGTGCAAGCCCTATCTCCCGCAGGGCAATGACGGGCTTGGACCCAAGAGCAACGATTTCAATCGACTTCAGGGCCTCTATAAACTGACTGGTGTCGTATTTTGTGGATACCGCATTGACCAGGAGTCGCGTACCCACGCCGGTCATGAGAATCAGGACGTCGATCCAGCCCGCGAGCAGAAGCTTGGCAAACGTGAGCGCTTCGCTGTTTTGCTCAAGAGGAATTTCCCGCATGCTCGGGGCAATGACCGGTGTGCCCCCGGCTGCCCTGATCAGTTCAGCCATCTCAGCGGCTTTGCGACTTTCAAAGGAAACGACGCGGAGGCCTTCAAAATCAATGGGCATAACCATCCTTTCGATCAAAGAATGCCAGGGACCTTGGAAATACAGGCTATCAGGAATGACAAAGACGCACTCCGCCAATGGGATGGCGTCTATTCGGCAGCTCCCGGCAGAAAACCCAAGAATTGTCTAACTATTGAAAAGAATTCCCATTTATAAACAATAAAATTATAAGGGAAACAGCAATTGTATGTCAACAGGTTGTTGGGGCCAGAGCGGACTAATATTGACGGCTTCGTAGAAAGTCGATTTTAGTCATCCAAAAGAGTTGGTAGAATCATAAGGATTCGAGGGTTCAAGGGTTCGAGTAAAATGCCTAAGAATTATAAACAATGAAAGGTTTGGCAAAGGTGCTCTCAGCTATGTTTAGCAATTTACAAGACAACAAGAAGATTCCCTGATGAAGGATACGCACTGAGATCGCCAATAAGGAGATGTGAAATCGTTAGAAATAAAAGCACTCGACCCCTTGAATCCTTGACCCCTCGAACCCTTTCCATCAACTAATCGGGAGAAGAACCGCATTTTTTAACGCTAAACATCTTAAGTGCCTTTCTCCCAAAATGCTCAATATCGCTCGCAAAATACTTCTTACGAGTCTGTCAATATGGAGTCAGAAAACCTCAATGCTCTCTACCGGGCAGGTCAGCCATACCTCGGCTCCCATCCCTAGATCCAGGTTTCCGAACACCGCTTTGGGGACCAGAACACTCAGGGGGATGCCTATGTCGACAAGGGCCCTCACCCGGCTCTGCTCATCGGTGAGCTGAATGAGCTTGCCTTTGAAGGTGTTCTCGGCTGAACCGTTGCTTTGATCTCGCCTGATCTTCACGGCACCTGGATCAATGGATATGCGGACCGGCCCCGATTTTTGGGAGTCCACATCCAGCCTGAGCCCGTACTGGAGTATGCACTGTTTGCAACCGTTTCTATCCGTTTCAATGTAGCCGCTAAAGATGTTTTCGTAGATGGAGCGTGCCACCCTGCCTTCGTAGAGGAACACGGTCTGATCCGCCAGCCTTGATGCCTGGATCATATTGTGTGTGGTAAAGATAACCGAAATGCCCTTTTTCTGGTTGATCTCCTGGATGATGCGCTCGATGGCAATCTGGTTTTCCACATCCACGTTGGCCGTGGGTTCATCCAGAAGAATAACCTCTGGAAAACAGGCGAGTCCCCGCGCAATGGCGACCCGCTGCGTTTCTCCACCCGATAGCTTATGGGCCCGTGCATCCCTGAACGCCCCCATCCCCACAAGGCCCAGGAGTTCCTCTACCATTCCTGCCTGCCTTGCCCTAGGGACGCCGCGTATCCTCAGCGGAAACGCCACGTTTTTCCAAACCCTTGTGGTGAACAGGATGGACTGTTGCTCAACGAGCACGACTTTTCGCCGAAGGTGTATGAGTTTTTCGGTCGTGAAATCCACCTTGTCCTGCTCAAACCAAACCTCGCCGGAACTCGGGCCGGACAGAAACGCCATAATCTCCAGGAGCGTGGTCTTGCCGGCACCGTTGGGACCCATGAGGCTTGTGATTTTTCCCCGGTCCAGGCAAAGCTGTTCTAGATCCAGAACCGTTCGTCCATCATAGGTCTTCTTTAAGTTTCTCAGCTCGTAGAGCACGGCGCTTATACCCTCACCTTACCCTGAAAGTAGTTGAAGAAAAGGTTCACCCCAAAGCTCACGCCAAGCAGCGCAATTCCCAGCGCAACACCCAATACGAACTGTCCCTTGTCATATTCCAGGGCCATGGCCGTGGTCATAGTCCGGGTGAATCCCCTGACATTGCCACCCAGCATCATACTGATTCCCACTTCAGCGATCACCCTGCCGAAGGCGGCAATGATCGCGGCGGCAATGCCGAAACGGGCTTCTCGGACGATCATCCAGGCAGTCTGCAAGAGGTTAGCTCCGACAGTCAGGGCGGTTTTTCGGTAGCGATCATCGATGCGGCTGACGGCAGAGATGGTAAAAGTGGCAACGATCGGTATGATGAGAATGACTTGGCCGATGATCATGGCCTTCTGGGTATAGAGGAGGTCAAATACGCCAAAGAGCCCTCTCCTGGAGATGAAGGCATAGACAAAGAGCCCTACCACGACCGTGGGCAGGGCGAGCAACGTGTTGAGTATGGTGATGAGAAGGCGTTTCATCGGGAACCGGCCAAAGGCGATGATGAATCCACCCGGAACCCCCAGGAGACTGGCAATGAGCGTTGATGTGCAACTCACCTTGAGAGACACACCGATAATCTGGAGAAGCCCGGGGTCCAGGGACCCAATGAGCAGGACGGCAGACAGAAAGCTATCGATGAGAAAATCCATGAGATGAATCCGTTATCTGGGGACGCATGGGAACCTACCTCGCATCGGCAATCGCGTCAGGGAAGAATGCCTGTCGCCCCGCGATCTTGTACCGGGCAATGAGGCCTTGTGCCTTTGGCGATACCAACCATTGGGCAAACCGGTCCGCCCACTTGAACTTGACGTGAGGATGCCTTGAGGGATTGATCGGGATGATGCCGTAAGGATTGAACAGCTCCGGGTCTCCCTGGCAGAGAATCTCGAGATCCAGGCCTTGCTTTCTGCCGAACTTGTACTTCAAGTAGGTCCCCCGGTCAGCCAGGGTATAGGCCTGCTTTTCCTCCGCGTAAGTCAGCGTCTTGCCCATGCCCTGCCCGATGGAAAGGTACCACTGACCGAGTCCTTCGGGGTGCTGGGAAAAGACCTGTTGTCTCTTGCCCTGTTTCACAATCTCGGTGGTCTCGGCTTTAAGGGGTAACCCCGTGGCCTTCCACAGGGCCTTTTCCTTGGTATGGGTGCCGCTGTCATCGCCGCGAGATACAAATCCAGCTTTACGTATGGCGATCTTCTTCAATGCCGTGGCTGCCTCAGATGTCCCCCTGACCCCCGCAGGGTCAGCGGCCGGCCCCAGAATGACGAAGTCGTTATGCATCACCGCCAACCGGTAAGCGCCGTAGCCATCGCTGACAAACTTTTCTTCCCTGTCCTTGGCGTGCACAAAGATGATGTCCACATTGCCGTCTATGCCATCGCGGATGGCTGCCCCCGTCCCCTTGGCGACAACCTTAATCCGAATGCCGGTCTCCCTGGTGAATTCTGGGAGTAACACGTCCAAGAGTCCGGAATTTTCCGTGCTCGTGGTGGTAGACATCTTGAGGAACTTTTCAGCGCCCTGGGTTGTTCCGGGAACCGTCAAGCCGGCTACAACCAGTGTCAGGATCCAGGCGAGGCCGTTTTTCATCTGTCATTCCTCCGCATTCCCTTTGGATGGTTTTGGAAAAACCACTTTGCCGCACAGACTCAGATCATAGCCTTCCAGTTCCCGAGCCAACCCCTGGAAGGAAGGCTCATGGACAAGGCCGAGAAAGAGCTGAACCCCCTGTTCAAAAAACCGATCCTTGGAAACCAGTAAATCATAGCGCTCCCAGCGAAGGGAAATGAAGCCCAGTCCCAAAAGAGCGGCCACGGGTTTTATGGCAGGAGCGGCGTCTGCCCGTCCAGACAGCACTTCCAAACCCAGGTCCAAGTGGCTCCGGAACTCGCGTGCGTAGCCTTCAATTTCCGTTCCTTTGATGCCGGCTTTTTCCAGTTCCCGGTCAAGGAGCAAGCGGGTGCCTGTTCCCAATGGGCGGTTGGCGATCCTTATCCCTGCCCGCCCCAAATCACCAATGCTGCCAATACCCTTGGGATTTCCTTTGGCCACCACGAGGCCCTGTTCTCTCTGGCAAAAATTTACCACGGCCGGCAGTCGCCCTTTGAGTTCCCGAGAAGCGAAGTCAAAATTGTATTCCTCTTCATCTTCCTGCAACAGGTGACTTGATGCCATGTGGCAGAGCCCGCGCCCCAGCGCTATTAACCCGCCCTGGCTTCCCACATTGCCGAAGACGGCCATATGTTCGGAATAAAGCCGATTGAAAAGTGACATCGTTCTATCCAGCAGGATGTCGTTGCTGCCGCTTATAATCAGCAAGCCATGATATGGGGGCAGGGGACGGGCGTCTTTCGGGTAGTTAATCGTGTGGTTCTCCAGCCACTGTTCCACAAGATGCTTGGGGAAAAGCCATTTGCCCGTTACCTTGGTCGCCGGCAGGCCCTTTTCCGAAATAAGGCTATAGACCATCTTTTCATTGATATCCAAAAAATGGGAAACCTCTCGCGTATTGAGCAGCGTGTCTTTATCCATGTGGCATCGAGCTCCTTTCAGAAGGAATTAGACTATATTCGTTATTATAAGTCAATATAAACCACTTTCTTGTAGGGAGGTCGCCATTATTTATGCTTCGGGGTGACTATAAGTAGATCGTATAAAATGAACAAATAGAGACCCATATAAACGTTAAATAACATTATAAGGCTCTTGAACTTCACGAGGATTGCCTGACGTGGTTATGCAAAGCTCAGGGACGGGCTTATCCATGCTTGAAGCATTGGCCTTGGGGCGTGGGGGAAGCTGGCGGGATTTGACCGTCGTAAGGGAATCTTCAATCCGAGGGGGACTGAGGCAGGAACGGCTCGATGACCTCAAGGAACTTTTTGGGCTGGACAGGCTTGGCGATGTAGTCGTTCATTCCGGCCTCAAGGCAGCGTTCTCGATCTCCCTTCATAGCATGGGCGGTCATGGCGATGATGGGAACCTCGTGGTTTTGAACCCTGGATTGAGGATCACGGA
>CAZCXI010000101.1:4721-9724 GCA_964502635.1 uncultured Desulfobacterales bacterium | reverse complement strand
CTGCTATGACGCTTCATTGTGGCGTTCGTAAAGATATCACCCTTCTGGGATGTCGTATGTCAGAACCCCTGGAGCACACATTTCTGGCATCACATTGTAATCGTGTTGAGGCGGGTCCGAGTTTCCGTATCGACTTGCCGTTGGCTTCGACTACACAATTGAGATGTAAGAATCTCATTTGGTTGTCTTGACTCAAAAGATCAAATGCGCAGATCAGCACTGTAACAAACAATAAAGATGCCATGCCGGTTACCGACGTATGGGGTGCCGGGATGGCTCCCAATATCCAGTATCGATAAGCATGCCTTGATCCTTCTTTTGCCTCCCCGTTAGGCTGTTTGGCCGTTCAAAACAGAGACCCATCTCCCCGTGTAAGCATGACGCAAACATGATTTATTTTGCCTAAGAGCAAAAAAAGTTGCAATTTTTTTTGCTTTATGACAAAAATGTTAACAATGATAGTCCCACGGTATCTTAAAAACGCGGTTCAGCACGATCTTGAAGAAAAAATGGTCTTCATTTCCGGGCCACGGCAAGTGGGAAAAACGACCCTCGCCAAGGCGTTCTTGACAGGAAAGCAAGACCTTTACTTCAACTGGGATCGCCGTGAAGATCGGAAAAGGATACTCTCCGGCCGCTGGCCTGCTGTCAAAAGCACGGTAGTGCTCGATGAGCTACACAAGTACAGCCGATGGAAGCAGTGGATCAAAGGGGAATACGACACTCACGCAGATCGAATCAGGTTTCTAATCACAGGCGGCGCCAGACTGGATGTCTATCGCAGGGGCGGCGATTCCCTGCAGGGCCGTTACCATGCACACCGTCTGCATGGTTTTTCAGTCGGGGAGCTCCTGCGGTCCGGGGCAAGCCTTGAACCCGGTAGGCAGATCAGGTTTCCTGACAAGGTTGGTTCTGAAGAACTGTCTTCTCTGTATCACTACGGCCCATTCCCAGAGCCTTTCCTGAAACAGGACGAACGCAGCCTGAGGAGGTGGCGACGAGAACGGTTGGACCGTTTTTTCAGAGAAGACGTGCGTGAGCTGGAAAACATCAGGGACCTGTCTTTGATGCAGTTATTGGCAGACATGCTCGAAGGTCGGGTGGGCGGCCTGCTTTCCATCCAGTCTTTGCGTGAAGACCTAGAAGTCAGCCACCGGGCAGTGTCCCATTGGATTGAGATATTGGATCGTCTCTATTACTGTTTCCGGGTTTCACCGTTTACGCACAGTGCGGTGAGATCTCTTAAGAAAGCTACGAAGGTATACTTGTGGGATTGGTCTTCGGTGCCACAAGGCGGCCCCCGCTTTGAAAACCTTGTGGCATGTCACCTGTTGAAACTCAAACACGCCCTTGAAGATCAAGAAGGCTTTAGGGTCGGGCTTCATTACTTGAGAGATACCAGCAAGAGAGAGGTGGATTTCCTGGTTACGGCAGACAGGAGGCCGTGGTTTGCTGTAGAGTGCAAGACAAAGAGCCGATCCGCAAGCCCTGCTTTGACCTATTTTGCAAAGAGGCTGGATATTCCATACCTTTATCAAATCACCCTCGAAGGGCGTGAAGATACCCTCGACGGCAACGTCAGGATTATGCCGGCGGCAAGGTTTTTGGCGGCCCTTCCATAATCAAAAACAGGGCAAAAACCGGAGGCGATCATGGGTGGACAGATGTGGATGTTCGTTGTGTGTGGTGTGGGGGTGGGCATCGGCGCTGCTTTTTCCGGACTGGGTGGGGGCTTCTTGATGGTGCCCCTGCTCCTTTTGCTGGGATATTCCGCCCAGAAATCGGTGGGGACGTCTTTTCTGGCCATTGTGGTGATTTCCATTTCAGCCCTGGTGGCCCATAATAAACTGGCCAATGTGGATTACAAGGCGGGAATCTTGTTGGGCATCGGCGGCATTGTCGGTGCCCAGATCGGGGCACGGTTGGTGGAAGGCGTTTCAACGGCCAGTTTCCGAAAGATTTTCTCTTTGATCCTTTTGAGCCTGGCGGGCTATTTGTTCTTTAAAAAATGAGCGCTTCCCATGTTAGCATCAAACGGAATGCGGCGTAAAAATCCATGTGTTCCGCTCGACCATATAATTTCGCTTTACGTGTTGGCCACAAATCACGGTTACTGGAATCACCCCGTAACATCGACCCCTGTTTAGGCATCCACCCTCTTGTGTCGGAACAAGTCAAGGCCTTAAGGAGTTTTCGACAAGTTACGAATGTGATATGCTATCGCCAAGTCGGCCAGATGATATATGTTGGTGGCCAAGTCATGGATTTCCCATCTGTTTGGCCCGTGTCCTACCAATGGGCTTTTGGTGGCTCGCATGAGAAACAGCAGATTCAAAGCAAAGCAACCGGTCAGGTCAAGAAAATGGCTTGGCATCCTTGCCACTGTCTTGTTGTTCTTTGTCTTGTCCAGTTGGGCTGTCCGTGTTCGTGGGCAAGAGATAACCTTCGCGGTAATTTCCGACCATAGAAATCACCTCCCAGGCCTGGACACCGCCCTGGAGTTTATCCACACCAAGGATGTGGATTTCATTATAGTTGTGGGCGATTTCGACCCTATAGAACCGGCGTACGCGAGCGAATATTCCGTCTATGGCTACACCGTGGGCCCGGAACACCGGGCCGACCGACAAGAAATCTACTTCGTCCTCGGAAACCACGACAGCCCCCCGGGGGGTGAGGCTTTTTTCCAAAACAACATCGCACCCTGCTATCCCAACGATGGACCAGGCTCAGCGCCGGAGGGGACCGTCTTTTCATTTGACCGAGGCGCCTGCCATTTCACAATAACCAACCAGTACTGGGATTATTCCGGCGGCTACACACAGGAGCAGTTGGACTGGATTGAACAAGACCTGACGGCAAGCAGCCAACCTTACAAGTTCGTCATTGGTCACGAGCCGGCATATCCCCGGCACCGGCATGTGGGTGAGTCACTTGACGCTCATCCCGCAATGCGGGACGCCTTTTGGACCATCCTGGTTGAAAAAGGAGTTCAGGCGTTTTTCTGCGGCCACACCCATTATTCCAGTGTTGTCCTGCATAACGGGGTCTACCAGCTGGACGCAGGCAGGGCTCAAGAGGACCTCATCTGTGTCATGATCGTTGAGGTTGGTTCTTCTACGGCCACAGTGCATTACTACGAGACAAAGGGCACACTGCCTGCTGCGGGCGACGAAATAGACACCATAGTCCTTGAACCCCGCAGCGGGCTCCCTGCAGACAATGCTGATTCGGACGGGGACACGGCGGAAAAAATTCCCGGAAGAAGCGGCGGTGGGGGTGGCTGACTTATGGGCACTGTTGTCAGCAGTCTGGGCTGTTAGAGCAATCAACCTCAAAAGTATCCCTTTTGGAAAATAGACTGCCCCAACCCCCTATGTAAGCCCAAATGCCCAACCTGTTAGGTCTGGTTCTTGCTGTGCTTGGGCTTGATTTGCAACCAATCAGACGAAGGCGTTTGCCTTTGCACGATGTTTGCATGGACTGTGATAAGGTGAAACGATTGCAGCCCATGTGCGAGGTTCTATCCCGAGGTCACTGATGGTCATGGAGGACGAATGACAGCTCACTGGCAGATAAGGGATAAACAATGAGCCGCATTCCCGGGGCAAGCATGCAGGGTGCCGGCTTCATCCAAGTATTCGTTTTAATCTTTCTCACGATTTCGTGCACGGGTTCGGCCACACCGCCCGAAGAGCACCCTCGAGGGGCCGTTCAGGCCCGTGGTGTCCAGGGCCCCGAAGACCTCAATGCCGGCCCGGCCGAGAGAAAAATGGGGAACCATGTGCCCGCACAGGTCCTGGTAAGATTTAAGGAAGGGACTGAAGAGCAGGCCATCGAGGCCATTCAGAGGCACTTGCACCTCCAAACCCTTCGGATTATTTCCCGGCCCGGCCTGTACCTCATGGAGATTCAAGACGGTTTCTCGGTGCAAGAAACCATCAAGCGTTTGCAGGAATTCAAGGCCGTGGAATACGCCGAACCCAACTACGTTAGGACGATCCAATAGATATGTTACGGTCGGCAAGAAAACCAGGGATCTGGATCATCGCCTTCGTCTGCCTTTTTGTCTCCCTTGGATGGGCCTTTGCAGGCAGGAGCGCCCAGCCGGCCAGAAAAGCGACCTATGTCCCCGGCGAACTCTTGGTCAAATACAGGACCTCGGCTCGGACGGCCGCCCTGGAAGACTCTCAGAGTCAACGGGGTGTTTCCACACTCCATACGTTTAAATCGATCCGTGTGCGGCACCTAAAACTTCCCAAAGGGATGACCGTGAAGGAGGCATTGAAAATCTATCAAGATGACCCTGATGTGGAGTACGTGGAACCGAACTATGTGAGGCGAGCATCTCTGGCGCCAAATGATCCGGACTTTGGCGAGCTGTGGGGCCTGCAAAAGCTGGATGCCCCGGAAGCCTGGGACACCCAGACCGGAAGCCCTACCGTGGTTGTGGCAGTTGTTGACACAGGGGCGGACTGGGACCATGAGGATCTGTCTGCCAATATCTGGGACAACGATGACGAAGCCGAAAACGGGGCCGACAGTGACGGCAATGGCTACACAGATGACATCCGTGGCTGGGACTTTGTGAATAACGACAACGACCCGGACGATGATCATACGGGCACCTATCACGGCACCCATGTATCAGGGACCATAGGGGCCGTTGGTGACAACGGAACAGGTGTCACGGGCATCAACTGGTCGGTGTCCATCATGCCTCTTAAGATACTCGGCGCCGACGGCAGCGGGTCTGTTGCAAACGAGGTCGAAGCGATAAATTATGCGGTAGCTAACGGGGCCAATATCATTAATGCAAGCTTTAGCGGTGACAGTTATTCCTCATCGGAACACGACGCCGTAGATAGCGCCAGGGCCGCCGGAGTCCTCTTTGTAGCCGCCGCAGGAAATGACAGCCAGGACAATGGCGACATCCCGACCTATCCGGCGAGTTACGATCTTGACAACGTTATTGCCGTGGCAGCCACGGCTCAGAACGATGC
>CAZCXI010000101.1:0-4621 GCA_964502635.1 uncultured Desulfobacterales bacterium | reverse complement strand
CGAGTTACGATCTTGACAACGTTATTGCCGTGGCAGCCACGGCTCAGAACGATGCCATGGCCTGGTTTTCAAACTATGGGGCCATTTCCGTGGATGTGGCAGCACCTGGGGTAAACATATACAGCACAAAGGCATACAACAGCACAAAGCCTGGCGACAAGTATCAACCTTTAAGCGGGACCTCTATGGCCACCCCCCATGTGGCAGGTCTGGCTGCGCTGATCTGGGCAGAAAATGCCGGTCTTTCACATGATCAGGTCAAAGACCGTATTCTGAATGGGGTGGATGTCCTGCCGGCCCTGACCGGAAAGCTCCTCATGGCCGGCAGAATCAATGCCAATAATAGCATTAACCCGCCGGCGGGTCAGCCTGACGGGCCGAGTGACCTTCAGGCGGTATCAGCCTCTGCCAGCCGAATGGACTTAGACTGGACAGACCATGCCTCTGACGAATCGGGCTTCAAAATAGCAAGGGCCACCGCATCGGTAGGACCTTACACCCACGTGGCCACAGTGGCCGCAGATCTTTGCTCCTACGCAGACACGGGACTGATCGACGGCACGTCCTACTACTACCGCGTCCGTGCCTTTAACGCGGCCGGTGATTCCGCACCCTCGGACGACAATGCCACGACACCCCTTGCAGCACCAACGAATCTCTCGGCTGGAGCGGCATCCAGCAGCCGGATCGATCTTTCCTGGACGGATCATTCCTCAGTCGAATCGGGCTTCAGGATCGAACAGAAAGCAGGATCAGGTGGGACCTATACCGAAATAGCGGTGGTGGGTACGAATGTTAGCACCTATAACAATACAGGTCTAGAGACCTCCACGACTTACTATTACCGCGTAAAAGCCTATAAAGGCGGCCTTGATTCGGCGTATTCTAACGAGGCAAGTGCGGGGACCCGTGCTGCCTCAAGCGGCGGCGGTGGAGACACTGGCGATGAATCTGACCCCGCGCCCGCCGCGTCAAGCGGTGGCGGAGGGGGAGGAGGAGGATGCTTCATCTCTGCGGGTTGCCATGGGGCCACGGCCTTTCCGTTCATCATCGTTCCCGGTCTGATCATAGCAGCTCTGGCGGGCTTGCTCAGAATCTTTTGAATTTGATTGAAAGGCCCCAGGGGCTTTGCTATACGATACCCATGAAGCGTTTCGCTCTTAGCGTTGCTTGTGCTTTCATCCTTTTCGGTTCGGCAGCGGCGACCCGCGCCTACATCCTTCCTGCTGAACAGATCCTGAGCTTTCTGATCGACCAGCTTGGTTCGGGCCGGACCTTGATAGTCATCCAGAAAACGGTCGTTTATGATCCCCGTGTTGAAGGGGGCATTCAGGAGTTTGAGGAGACCCTGTATTACGAATTTCCGGACCGATTCAGGTCTGAGGTGACCGCCCCCGGGCTGGAACAAGTCCGGGTGGTTAACCCGGACGGGGCGATCCTGGTCATGAATGGAAAGATCGTCGGCGAGACGGAAAACGGGTTTGACCACTTCAAAGACCTTCTGCTTTACAGAAAAACAGATCTCCTGGTTGATCGACTGTCCCGCTCGGGAGTGGATCTCGAGGTGGTGAGCCTTGGAAGATTCAAGGACAAGATTGTCTATGTGATTGGGGCCTGCTACCCGGAGGAATCGGCCCCTCAGGTGTGGGTCGATAAGAACACCTTCAGGCCGGTCAGGTTCCTGCTACAACGTGGGGAAGGCGAAGGCGCCCCCCTGAAAGACATCCAGTATACCGATTACAGGTCCCTGGACAAGGGCAAGAGTTATCCCGGCCGCATCCTGTTCTTGGAAGATGATACACTCGTCAGGATGCAGGTCTTGGAAACATTTAAGATCAATCCGGAACTTTCCGGTCAACTGTTCGACGTGGCTTATCTCAGGGAGGCGTATGAGCGGTTGGCGCCCACCCAACCCACGCCTTTGCCGGGTTCTGAACCGGGTGAAGTGAAAAAGAGCATCGAGGACTTCAAGAAGATATTTGAGTAGATGGACTTAGGGCTCGCGCAAGAATAAATTCGCAGAGTTGGCGCTCAGATTTGTTTTAGATCTGGCTGATCCGATTGAGCAAAACCTGAGGAATAGCGAGCTATTTCGAGGGGTTTGCGAATGAGACATCGGCCAAAGATGGGCCGAAGCCGAGATGCCAAAATGTGAAGTTGTTTTTGCGTGAGCCCTTAGAAGGCCCCGGTCAGCCTGGCGATGACGATGCGCAGGATCTCCGAGGTCCCTTCACCAATCTCCAGGAGCCTTTGATCCCTGTAAAACCGTTCAACATCATATTCCCTCATGAGGCCGTAACCGCCATGGAGTTGAACGGCATGATTGGCCACTCGCCTCATGACCTCCGAGCAGTACAGTTTTGCCATGGCAGCCTCCTTGGTGAAGGACCGATTCTGGTCCTTTAGCCAGCAGGCCCTGTAGAGGAGGAGTCGGGCGCACTCAAGTTCCATGGCCATATCGGCCAGTTTAAAGGCATTGGCCTGGAAGGTTGAGATGGGCCGGCCGAACTGTTCCCGTTCTTTGGCATATTTGAGAGCCATCTCGTAACAGCCCTGGGCGCCACCCAGGCCCATGGCACCGATACTCAGACGGCCCGTGTCCAAAGTCGCCAGCATCTGGTGGAAGCCTTTTCCCCGTTGTCCAAGGAGATTTTCCTTGGGCACCCGACAATCGTCAAAATACAGCATGCTGGTGTTTGAAGCCCGCCACATCATCTTATCGTGCATGGGCTGTGCCGTGTAACCGGGCGTGCCGGATTCCACCAGAAAACAGCTTAGCTCTTTGCGACCGTCATCCCGCTTGCCGGTGGAAGCCATGACGGTGGTGCCGCCGGAGATCTTCGTGGAAGCGTTGGTGATAAAGATCTTGCTGCCGTTGATGATCCACGCGGCACCGTCAAGGACCGCATGAGTGCGGCAGGCCCCGGCATCGGATCCAGCGTCCGGCTCTGTCAGGCCAAAGGCCCAAAGCATCTCTCCGGTACAAAGCTTGGGAAGATATTTTCTCTTCTGCTCCTCGTTGCCGAAATAGTAAATGGGACCGATGCCAAGCGAATTGGCCGCCGCCACAGTCGCCGCCTGGGAGGCATCCACGCGGGCCAGTTCTTCGGCTGCAATGATGTAGGAAAGGTAGTCCAGCTCCTGGCCCCCGTATTCCTCGGATACAAAGATGCCGAACAGCCCCAGTTCTCCCATGGCCTTGGTGAGATCATAGGAAAAGCTCTCGGTTTGGTCCAATTGCCTGGCCACCGGCCTGATTTCCTTCTCAGTAAAGCTTCGCACCGATTCCCTGAGAATCTTTTGTTCCATGGAGAGGGAGAAGTCCATGAGCCGCCCCTTGTTGCCGTAGTCTTGGTCGAATGCAAGGCTGTTGTTCTTCTTGTGTCCTGCCCCTGAGCCCTCGATTCCTTTTGTCTGAGGGCGAAGGTTAAGTATGGTGCCCATCCACGCATCGGGAAAAATCAATGAGCACGAGCGTAAGTTTGATGGACTCGTGAAAAGTCGATTTTACTCACTCCGTGAACATTTTGGGGGCCCTTAAGATGTTTAGCTAAAACGCTAAAACTCGGGCTAACGCCCTCAAACAGTTAGCATTTTTTAACGCTAAACATCTGAAGTGCCTTTCTCCCAAAATGCTCAATATCGTTCGCAAAATACTTTTTACGAATCTATCAAGTTTACAACTCATAAATAAGCACTTTTTTCTCTGAGCAAGGCCGCACAAGGGTTTGCGCCGAGGCGTACTTTGCGTACGTCGCAGGCGTACTGTTTTCAAGCCGCAGGCGCTAAACGCACGGAGAGCGCCGCTCAGAGGAAAAAGGGCCATTTATGGATAGAAACTAAGTAGCAGAACGACCAGTGGTCGTCAACTATACAGTGGGAAGGAGGGAATCAAGGACATAAGAAGGAGTATACGACAGATATAAACAATAATGTTTTAAAAATGGCCGGCTATTTGAGAATAAATTGAGCTTATCTGCCAAGATTGTCACTAACTCTTGGAAATGGCATTTGCTATTGGGGGCACATGGTATTAGATAAAATAGTTTTATTGGTGGGTTCACAAGCTAGCCATTTTTTATAAAAGATCGTCTGCCGACTTTGACGGTCTTAATTTTTTCGCGCATTTCCGGCGCCAGCGTAGCTCAGCCGGTAGAGCGCCTGATTTGTAATCAGTTGGTCGGGGGTTCGAATCCCTCCGCTGGCTCCAATAACATGGAGGGGATATCCAAAGGAGGGGTTCCCGAGTGGTCAAAGGGAACAGACTGTAAATCTGTCGGCGATGCCTTCGGAGGTTCGAATCCTCCCCCCTCCACCAAACCTCATAGTAAGTTGTGTGTAGGAGATAGCCAAGGCGTTCGTGATGGCATCGCGGGGACTACATGCACTTCCTGCATTTTTCTTACTATGTTTTTGCCGATGAGCCATCGGCTCAACCTAAGCGCTTTGCAAAAAACACCATCAAAGACTGTATTATTTGACCGGTTGTGATTGGCTGAGAACCTGCCTTTGCCAAGACCCATTAGTACACTACACGGATCGGCCGTTGGTGTCGAGGAATTAAACGCGGGAATAGCTCAGTTGGCTAGAGCATCAGCCTTCCAAGCTGAGGGTCGCGGGT
>CAZCXI010000100.1:0-9753 GCA_964502635.1 uncultured Desulfobacterales bacterium | reverse complement strand
GGAGGTTAACATGAGAATTCTCGTCGCGGTGGATCAGAATCCTTACAGCGCCCGTGCAGTCGCCCAGGTGGCCATACTGGCCAAAAATACTTGGGCGGACGTGACCCTCTTGGGTGTCCAGCCAAGAACGGCTTCAAAAAGCGAGTCTTCCGACCTATCGTCCTCACGCTGGCATCTCGATCATCCGTTAGCCAAAGCCCTGCGCGGTTACCGTGAGAAATTTCTTGCCCATTTTGCGGAGGAAGACTGCCCCTATCTTCAGCGGGATTTTGGCTACGAATTGATTGAAATAAGAAAGGGAGTATGGGAAGAGTTGTATGTGGCCAAGAGCGCCAAGAAGAACCTGAAAACGCGCATAAGGTTTGGAAATCCTGTCAAAGAGATTCTTGCGGAATCCCAGGAAGAAGAAAGTGACCTCATCACACTTGGCTGTGACCATACGAAAGGATGCACATGGAAAGATGGCACCAGCGTGCCTCAAAAAGTGGTCAATGATGCATCCTGTTCCGTACTCGTGATTAAACAAGAGAAAAAAGTTGAGAGGGTTGTTGGCTGCCTGGACCATCACGACGTTAGCCAGCAATCCCTAGAAATGATAAACCAAATGGTTACGCTTCATCAGGCGGAACTCGATATTGTGGGATTGACGGGGGGTGAAGGGCTCGGGGAGGAGGTTGAGAACAAGATGATAACCATCCTTCGGTATTACACTGCCCGACATATTCAACCACGCATCAAACAGGTGGAGATCTCTTCCCTGGCTTCCTTTATCGACCATGAGGCTCAGCGCAGCCTCGTGGCATTGTGGATGGGGAAAGAGTCGATGTTGAAGAAAGTGTTCCTCCAGAGCAAAGTCAACAAGCTTATCAAAATGAGCAAATCCTCTGTGCTAGTCCTCAGGTAACTGTCCATTCTTCCCCACAGGTGGCAACGTTTCTAAGAAGCATGGGGTCAAACCTTTACTATTAACTAGCAGGGTGGCTCCATATGCGAGTCAGCTTATCAAAACGGCGTCTCAAATCGGAATCATTCTCTCTCCTTGATGATAGACGCTTACTGTTTTGGGTTAACGCCGCGACACTCACATCACCCAATCTTCGGCCAACCTCAGCAAGGCTCATTTTTCTGGCCAGATAGAAATAACATAGGTCCATAAATACGGAGCGGGCAATCCGGCAAGGCGAACGCTTTTGGTACAATTGCTCTGGTGGTACATCGAATTCAAGGGACACATGACGGGCAATCTCCTGTACCGTTTCCGGCCCCTTTTCCAGGTCTTTCAGTCCGGGCAACTCTCTCTTGTCCGCCTTTTTCCTGGACAGAAAACGTTCATAAATCCAATCTGTGAACGCATTTGATCCAAGTACCGCTTGGCCTTTAACCTCTTGCCAAAACGTGAAGCTCATGTCCTTCACAATACCGCCCAATACAAACTGCTCGTAACGTTTCCGCCCCTTGCGATCATCACCTTTTCCAACCATTGCAAGAATTTTTTCGTGACTCACAAAAGATTGCCGGTGCTTCAAGCCAACATAGCCGGGGTAGCTGCTCCAGGTATATGTGCGAATCATCTTGACCTTCTCCTCGACTTCAAGCTGTGAATATTTCTTGATTCGCACCGGATTGAGGTGCACATATCGGCTCAGTTCCAGCAGGTAGCTGTCCGAATCCACAACAATTGCCTTGTAGCGGCCTTGATAAAGGTGGCCGCTTCGCTGATGGCGCCGGTTATAGTTGACTGTATAGGTTGTATTAAAGCGTTGCATGAAACTTTTGAGATTGGGCTGTCGGCTCATGAGAAGAAAATGAAAATGGTTGTCCATAAGGACATAAGCATGAACCTCAATTCCGTAAAGCTCTGCACTTTTGGCAAGAATCTCCAAGAACTTCGCCCTGTCAAGGTCATCGCTGAAGATTACTTTTCTTTCATTCCCGCGGCATGTGACGTGATACCAGGCTCCAGGGTACTCTATGCGGATCGGTCTGGCCATTTTTTCCTCAAGCTCTGATACGAATAGGGCTGCTTTTTCTGCAAAGCATGATCACTGCTTACCACGATCGTTCCACTCAGTCAATAGTTTAGGTTTGACCCCATTTCTTCCCTTGACAACGAGCCATGGAACGCGTATTCTTTGTACATAATGTACATAAAGGGGGGCTGCCATGCTTAATACAGTTTCTACGGCCGAAGCCAGAAAAAGACTTGCAGAAATCGTAAACAAGGTTGCGTATGGAAAAGAACCGGTTGTCTTGACCCGCCGGGGCGAGGAAATTGCCGCTCTTATTTCCATGGAAGAACTTGAATTGCTTCAACTTATTGAAGATTATATTGATATTGAAGATGCGAAGAAAGCTCTGGAAGAGCCGGGTAAAAACATTCCTGCGCAAAAACTCTGGAAAGAGTTGGGGCTCTAATCCGTGAGATATTCTGTGGAGTTCAGGCCTGCCGTTTTGAAGAGCATGAAACGGCTTCCCAAGAAAGAACTGCGGAAAATTAAAAAGAAAATAGACGGTCTTGCTGAAAATTTGCCTGACCCGGCTACTACTAAAATGAAAGGCAACAATCCTTTTCATAGAGTTCGCACTGGTAATTATCGTATTGTTTATCAAATTCTCGAAAATCGGCTCGTCATCCTTGTCGTGAAAGTCGGACACCGTAAAGACGTTTATAAAAGACTCCTCTAATTTTCCACCTTTCTCAATTCATTGTTGAATGGCGAACGGAGCCTTGCCCCGGGCAACTCGCCATTCGCGCCGCGAAGCGGCGCGAACAGGCTGCTCAGGAGCGGCGGGCTTTCACGCCGTCGGCTGGAGCAGCAAATGTTATGCATTACCTATTATTCTTCAAATACTGCTCGATCTCTTGCCTGTGTTTCGCTACGTAACTGCAACTGGGCTCCTCACCGCACTTTCGACATTTCAGGTCGTATGTAGAATTGAGGGCTTGGCATCGAGGGCAGGTGTAGTTCTTCCTAATTTCTTTGAGCCATTGTTTATAGCCAACAGACTTGATTCCTTCAAGATTGTCCCAAAGCTCCATCCGGTGAGGCATTGCAGATTGAAACAGTTTCAGTTCATTGCAGGGATACTCTTCACATTCGCTACAAAAGTCGATGTCCCGTTCTGCCGCACAAGCGAACATTTTGCATTTCCCACAGTAAGGCAGCC
The DNA here is from genome assembly GCA_964502635.1 of uncultured Desulfobacterales bacterium. GTDB lineage: Bacteria > Desulfobacterota > Desulfobacteria > Desulfobacterales. The sequence continues at coordinate 6,585 of CAZCXI010000100.1, read as the reverse complement.
TTTTTCCGGAACGACAGCCGTAGCACTTGCTCTCTTCCTCAGACCAATTTCGTTGAGCTGCAAGCCTGTTGAGCCTTTCGGGGTCTTCAGTGGTGGCAATAAACCATGAGCATGCTTCACAATATAGGCCGCACACAGCAGCCATATTTTTGTCCGACTCACGAATGCTGTCTAATTCTCTTTGCATGGCAACCTTCATCCTAGTTTAGTGAAGTTTGCACATAGGCTCTTTGCATTCGCGGCGCTGACCCGCGAGCACGGCGGATGGGAGCAGGCTCGCCTGCGGACATCCGACGAGCGCAGTCGGCTGGCAAAAGAGCGAAGCGGATTTGCCAGTCCGAGTTGATGCGATTGATAAGTGTTAGGCGGCTCAACTTTTTCCTGGTTCGTCACGCTCTTTGAAAACCTCTTTCGCTGCAAATAGTCCATTAAGCGCCGCAGGAAATCCGGCATAAACCGCCATCTGCATGATGACTTCGACAACTTCTTGACGGGTGCAGCCAACATTGAGTGCTCCATGAATGTGAACCTTCAATTGTGGAGCTGCATTACCAAGAGCTGTTAGTGCTGAAACAACAGCTATCTCACGGGATTTGAGATCAAGCTCAGGGCGGGAGTAAATGTCTCCGAACGGGAACTCGATCAGGTAACGGGCAAAATCAGGGGCGATATCTTTCAAGCTTTCAATTACACGTTCCCCAGCTTCGCCATCAACCTCTTTAAGCTTGTCCCATCCACGTTCATAACGATCTTGATTCTTCATTGCTTTTCTCCAATTGACTGCCTAACGCCGGCGGATGCTTCGCCGGCGATAAGCTGGCCGTGAGCAGAGCGAGCGGTAAGCTTATCGGGCTGCTCAGACGCGGCTGTAAGCCGTCGCGTGCATCCGGCTTGTTGGACAATTTCTGTCACAAAATGAAGTCCGTTGAAAGAAATCGAGAGCTCCGTTTCGTGACAATCGATTTGACAATTCTTCTGTTAGCATCCGTCTCCTTGGCTGCTACGAGCGTCCGAATGGTGAAAACCCTCAGCGCATCTGATACAGATAGAGTACCTTCTGCGGAGTCTTTCCTGCCGGTGAAAGGAAAGGAGTCAGGACCACGTTGACACTGACTGTTTATGTTGACACGGCATACTTGATTAACCAAAGGATCGATCAGTTTGGCAATAAGCTCTGCATCGCTTCCGAACAGGCTAACCTGTTGCCCGTAATCTGATTGCGTCACATAATTCATGGGCTCTTCGATATCAGTGAATTTCGCAATCGGAACCACTGGGCCGAACTGCTCCTCAGAGTACAGCCGCATGCCAGGTCCAACTGGATACACAACTGCCGGCGACATGAAGGTGTGGTTCACGCTACCACCATTGTCGTTGACTAGACGTGCACCCTTCGTGCAAGCGTCATCAATCAACTCCATCAGATACTTCGTCTTGTTCGGTTCCGGCAATGGGGTGATCTGAACCCCGGCATCCCATGGCATCCCTCCCTTGAGTCTGCCGACGGCCTCACGGAATTTCGTTATGAATGCATCGACAATCTCCTCATGAACAAAAAGTATCTTGAGCGCCGTACATCGCTGACCATTGTAAGACAGGGCTCCCAATGTGCATTCTTTCACCGTCAGATCTAAGTCTGCATCTTCCAAGACGATTGCAGCATTCTTTGCTTCAAGTCCGAGCACACAACGCAGGCGATGCGGTTTCGGATGCTGGTGCTTCAGAACATCAGCAACTCGGCTGCTGCCAATGAAGGCCAGCACGTCGATCCTTCCGGACTTCATGAGGGGACCAATGACTTTCTGTCCCTCTCCGTAAACGGTGTTGACCACACCCCTAGGAAAGGAATCCCGGAATGCCTCAAGAAATGGCTGGTGGAGCAACACGCCCAGTTTTGGTGGCTTGAAAATCACAGTATTGCCCATGATGAGTGCAGGAATCAGGGTCGTGAAGGTTTCATTCAGCGGGTAGTTGAAAGGCCCCATGCAAAGAACCACACCGAGCGGTGCACGACGAATCTGCCCAATCACGCCCTGCTCGATAACGAAACGTGACGATACTCGATCCAAATCCTTCAGTGCATCAATAGTGTCCCTTACGTAGTCAACCGTGCGGTCGAACTCCTTCTCGGCATCAGGAAGCGTCTTTCCAATTTCCCACATCAGGAGTTTGACGACATGATCCCGCTGCTCCGTCATCCGGCACGCAAATGCCTCTACATGTCCTATACGTTCCTCGACGGACATGGTCGGCCACACCCCTCGTCCATGATCGTACGCCCTGCAGGCTGCATGAAGAGCCTCCAAGGCTTTCTCCTCTGTTAGCAGGGGGTACGTGCCGATTAGCCTCTGCTGAACGGTGTCGTCGATTGCCACGCATATCGGGGACAGCACGTCTTGCTGCGGGCCGCTCCATTCCTTGGTTGTTCCATCGCAGAGGTACTGGCGCTGTTCTATGGGGGAAGTAATACGGTACTTATCCGGTATCGCATCATCAGCCGGAAACATCGAAGCAAGAAGTTCGTCTGTCATTGTGGTTTCTCCATTCTGCCTAACGCCGGCGAAGCATCCGTCGGCGATAAGCTGGCCGTGAGCGGAGCGAGCGGTCAGCTTATCGTTGCGGGTAACTTGGCGTGTTTAGAAGGAAAGAACCGCAAAGCACCTAAAAAGTTTGATCACTGCTCCAAATTTTCCAACCGCAATTCATACCCGCTCAAGTTCACCCGCTGGTTGGGAAATTATGACTCGTCATCATCGGTCATGTCCTCCCACATTTCATTTTGATGTAACCATATCGGATCGGCATTTCTGCGGATGAATTCATCGACATCCATTCTATCAATTGTCGGCGGACGCTTCACCCGCTTCTGCTTTCCATTTATGAATATGGTCATGTATTCCTTTTGTCGCCGCTTCTTTTCCACTTTTTCAGCGGCTGTGAGTTTTCGTTTGCTTTTTGCCATGATGGGTATTGCTCTGTTTGTCTTGCGTAACTGATTTGCTGAGGTCGCATGAATTTATCAGTTGATAGTCCTCCAGTACTTTATCCCCGGAGCCCCTTTCTGGCATTCGGGACATCGCCTTTCGTGCATATCCGATCCATTTGTTCCATACACATAGCCACAGATGGTACATTCGGTCTTGTATGCATATTGCCCATGATCGGTTCCCGGAACTCCGCAATGACCGCAGCACTGCTGGCCATTAGGATTAAAGTAACCAATTTCTACGGACTCGCCGCTACCTTCCTGCCATTGAATTGGCATATCGATGTCATTCATATCTATCTCCCTTCCCAACGCGCAGGCTGACAGGTGCGCGGACGTTCTTCCCGCGCATCCGTGTCAAGCCTGATGTTGTTCTCATGCGGCAACGTGCTTAATATGTTCATAAGCAGTTCTATCAATCTGGCTAATCTCCCAATTATTTTGTAAATTTAGCCAGAATTGAGGTCCGCCTCCCAAAGCCTTTGAGAGCTTTATTGCCATTTCTGCACTTATGCCTCGCTTGCCACGACATATCTCATTAATTGTTTTGGGTAGGACCCCGATATGTTTTGCGAGTGATGATTGAGTGAGACCAACTTCGTCAAGCTCATCTTTTAGCACTTCACCAGGATGTACAGGAGTGTAATGTATTGTATCCATTTTTGTGGCTCCTTTATTTAATGGTAGTCGACAATCTCGACATCAACCCCGTTTTCATTTTCCCATTTAAAACAAATCCGAAATTGATCATTTATTCGCATGCTATATTGACCACGTCTTTCTCCTTTTAGTTTTTCAAAACGATTCCCCCGTATTTCCTGCAAGTCTTGCATTGAGGTCGCAGCCCCTAACCGAGCAAGTTTTATCTGAGCTTTTCGGTGTAATTCCTTTGGAAGCGTTCGTAGAGCATCCTTGGTGACTCTACCATAGTTTATATCCTCGGTTCCCTTGGTTTTGAAATTTCGAATAGCCATTTTAAGTCCTAAAGGAGAGCGAGCCCATTATACCGGAATCCGGTATAGCGGTCAACAAGTATTTCATGAAAAGTTGAAAGTCAATACGAAAAAGGATGTTATTTCTTATCTATCTTAAAATACGGGAGAATAACGCCGGCGGATGAGCCGCGAGCATCGCTGGAGGTGACATGTCGTTGCGAAGCAACGATCATTGTCCAGCGATTTGTTGGGCGCTGGATCGACCCAAGCCGTTCCGCGGAGTTGCAAGCGGCTTGATATTTCTCAGCTCATTTGTTTCAGATTTCTGGGCAAAATATAGATCCCACCGAAGCTGCAATTTCATCCAGAAATCAGGCGAAACGCCGAAAAATTTCGAAAGCCTCAAGGCCGTACTCGGTGTCATTCCGCGCCGTCCGTTGATGAGTTCATTAATCCTTTGGTAAGGCACATGGATCGCATCGGCCAATTGGCGCTGCGTAAGGTCCATTGGCTTCAGAAATTCTTCAAGAAGCATCTCGCCAGGGTGTGTTGGCGCTCTATGGGTTGGTATTCGAATCATTTTCAGCCTCCCTAAGCATATAGATTTCAATGATAATCTGTGATTTCAACATCCGCCGGGCCGTTTTCCGTCCATTTAAAGACTATCCGAAATTGATCGTTAATTCGAATGCTGAATTCTCCCTTCCTTTTGCCGGACAATGATTCCAGTCTGTTTCCAGGCGGCACATTCAATTCTTCAAGCGTTGAAACCGAATCCAGCTGGTCCAGTTTTCGTGTGGCAATTTTCCAAAGTCGTTTGGGACAGACTTTCATGGCAGGCTTGGTTGACTTGCCGTTGAAAACGTCCTCTGTCGCTTTGTTTTTGAATGAGCGTATCACAGATTCACCTTATCACGGATACCATGCTATTTCAAGGCTGTTTTTATCTCGTTTACGCGCCCAATCGCGGCGCTGACCCGCGAGCACGGCGGATGGGAGCAGGCTCGCCTGCGGACATCCGACGAGCGCAGTCGGGTCCAGTGCCTTGTTCCGTCGCGCCCGGCGCGACGGGGCAAGGCACTGGACGAAGTCGGCGCCGCGATTCCCGGCGACGCCAGTCGCCGGGAATGACAAGCTGAGGGGCCAGGAAACGATAACCGAAATGCTATGTCAAAGCTAAAACGCCATACACGAGTCTGCATTTCTAAAAAGGCACCTCTTTCCCGGTCCCTCTCAAGCGGGAGGTTGGGTAGGCAACGCGATGCCTATGTTGAATTCTAGAACTCACAGGTCAGCGACCGCACGTTCTGATACCTTCCCCGCTCCCATTCTCAACCCCTCTACTGCTATGCTGATGTCTTCGTATAGAGCATCTACTGATTTAAGCACATATTTCGGATCGGGATTAATCTGGACGAACCGGCCGATCTTTCTCGAGCAATAAAGGTAAGTATCAGCGAATACCACATCAGTTCCAGATCGCGAATAAATCGAGATTGAGACACTCACTTTTGGCGATACTTTGTCAGAGTCGACGTAATAGCCACCGGTAAGAGTGGCGATTAGAATTGCATCAAAGCCACCTTCAATTTTTGAAAGATCGTATTCTTTGCCGTCTTTGGTCCTTGGAGGCGGAGGGACGCGTTGGAGGTCGTAGCCCTTCTCCAGCAGCCCCTTCTCCAGTATAGTGAGCATAGTCTTGGTGAGTTCGGGCTTTAGCGGGGCGATTGCCTCAGTGAATTTTGTCGTTGCTGATTCGTAGCGCTTTGCTTCGACGCCCCCAATTATTGCACCACCGATGGCGCCAAACATATAGAGTGCTGAACCACCCGGTGTTTGACCTGGATCCATAAAGTACCGGCTGGGCTCGGGTGTTTCGACAAGCGCGATTCTCTTTATCGACTGCTTGACCTCAGGTCGCAATGCAATCTTCGGTGCCGATGCGCATGCGGTAAGTGCGATGACAATAAAGGTCACTACTACGGTACGAATAGTGCCATTCATCTGTCAGTTCCTCCTATGTGATGATGATAACAAGTCTACAGGGCAGATCAGTAGATGACCTCCGCACGGCTGAGCAGCCTCCTTGCGTACCCAACGCCGCCGGATGAGCCGCGAGCATCGCAAGAAAGAAAGCGCTTCAGCGATCTCTTTCTGAGAAGCGCAGTCGGCTCCATTGCCCTTGATAGGCGGAGCGCGAGCGGAGCCTGTCAAGGACAATGGCGAAGCATCCGCCGGCGATAACCTGGCCGTGAGCGAAGCGAGCGGTCAGCTTATCGGTTCGGGTAACTTGGCGGGTTTCTTAGGAAATGTTTGAAATAAAACCGATATAATGGCCAACCCGCCTAATGCGCCAACCGCAATTTATACCCGCTCAAGTTCACCCGCTTGTTATCCGCTGTTTTTTATTGACACTCTCAATAATTATGCGTATAAATACACACTATGGATAGCCGAACAATAATCAAAATTCTCAAACAAAACGGTTGGCATGAGGTAGCCAAAGTCGGTTCCCATTCTCAATTTCGGCATCCAGATAAATTGGGGCGTGTTACCGTTCCCTCACCCAAAAAAGGACATACCGATTGGCACTTTGAAAAGTATCGAACGCCAGTCGGGAATCAGATTTAGCTGAGGTGTAACCATGGCAAACTACATTGCAAT
>CAZCXI010000099.1:0-9773 GCA_964502635.1 uncultured Desulfobacterales bacterium | reverse complement strand
TATCGAGGAGCAGCCCTGTCATGCCGATGATGGCGTTCATGGGGGTGCGGATCTCGTGGCTCATGTTGGCCAGAAACTCCCCTTTGGCGCTATTAGCCGCTTCGGCTTCTTCCTTGGCTTGTGACAGCTTTTCGGTGCGACGTTGCAGTTCTTCGTCACGGACATGAATTTGCGCCAGCATCTCATTAAACCCACCGATTAAGACGCCTACCTCGTCATTGCTCTCCTTTCGCATCCGGATCGAATAGTTTTTTTCATTGGACACCTGTTTCATCATCTCTGCCAAACGCAGAATTGGTTTGGAGATAACGCGCTGGAGCCCTTTCGACAACAGATAGGCCAGCAAGCAGGACGCCAGCATAATGACGCAAACAACACCAGCATACCACTTCAGGCGAGAATAGAGTTCCCTCAAGTCGGACCTGAGATAAACCGTGCCCACACAGTCGCCGTCGAGAAAGATTTGCCTGGACAAATCCAGATACTCGTCCCCAAAATGATGGCCTGCCCTGACCAGAAGGGGTGTTTCTACATCCAAGGCCCAGCGCTGATCATCCGTTTTCTCAAATTCACGCGATCCATCGGAAGCATGCATGTCCCCGGCAACGTATTTGCCGAATACTTCACCACCCCTGGTGAAAATATAGCCGATAAGGATGTGGGGCTCGGCGGTCAACGCCGAAAGGGTCTCCTCGGCCGCTTGCTTGTCCTTAAAGGTGAGTGCAGCCGCGCTGTTGGTCCCAATGACTTCTGCCAAGGTGGAAAGTTTTTCTGCCATCCCACGACGCAACGAGATGATGTCGCTTGTGACAAAGGCCGCAGAAGCCAGAAGCAATACGATCCCACTCGTCAGCATGATGATCGCCGTAAGCTTCCGCTTGATGGGGATATCTTTGAAGATTCTCATCAGTGCTCTGGCCCTGTTTCTCTATCCTTGACGATCTTCGCCAACCTCAGGAGTTTCGAGCTGATTTTGAGGCCGGTCCTTTCAGCGGCGTCGGGGTTAATTTCAAAATGGATCTTTTTCTCAACCGTCATAAAATTGATGACTCCTCCACGTTGAGCAAAGCCTTCCATATCGCTCACTGTTAATGTATTCCAATCTTTGACCTTCGCTAAGATCTCAGAGACATTCCGTTCTTCGGACCTGCTGATAAAGAGAATCTGGCACTTGCCCAACTCGTCTAACGTCGCACAGTGTTTGATCACCACTTTCCTGTTTTCGACAGCCCTGCCCTCAATGGCCGCCAGGGCATCGCCAAAGGGATTCTTCCCGAGAACGCACAAGGTGATATGCATTTGATCATCCCCAAGGGCGTCCTCGGGCCAACTGACGAACTTGGCAAAATTGTACAGAAAGGCCCCCTTAACCAAGTACTCACGCGATGATGGCTGCCCTGCATAAAGGTTGTACCCAATGCCAAGTACAAGCCATGCGCATATCACAAGAAACAGTTTCGTGTTCTTTCTAATCACCTAGCCCGCTGCCTCACTGAAAAGCCAACGCCATTGACAATTTACGGCTCCCCCGCCCTCTGAACTTGCCCTGTTTGAGCGCTCAGAAGTGCCACGTGACTTTCCCGTAAACACTGCGCTCGATCTGAGTAGCAATGGTATCGATCAACTCCGGCTCGAACTCAGGATGGCGGTCGTCGAGGAGGTTCTGGCCCACGACGGAAAGCTCGACATTCCCGTGAAGCTTCCAACCCAGGCGAACGTCGAGCATGAAGTAACTGCCCACATCTTGGCTCGGCAGGTCGTCCACATAGCGGACCCACCAATCCAACGCCAGGTCCCGCGTCATGTCCATCGAAGATCGAAGAGAGACTTGGTGATGGGGACTTTCGCCTTCAGCACTTAACGACAAGGGGTCTCCACTATCCCTGCCCAGGTCGAGCTGAATCTGAAGGTAGGTGTATGTCGCCTTCAGGTCCCACCAGTCCAAAGGACGCCAACCAGCCGCCACTTCCACTCCGTAGGTCTCCCCATCCATCTTATTGTCTGCCGTAAAGGGGAAGACAAGATGTGCGGGTGATGGTGAAACCTCAAGGAACGGGTTACCTGGTTCCAACGTGCGCAGGTTGCTATAGTTATTGAAAAATGCGGCAATATCCACAGAGAATTGATCCATCGGCTGGACACGGTATCCTAATTCGTACGCAAGAAGTTCCTCGGACTCATAATTCCCGTCACCAAACAATGACACGACGCCGTACCCAGGGAAGAGAGGAAGCAATGAACCAGGGGGCAACACTGTGTTGTTGAGTCGCCCACCCTCCTCGGTTCGAGAAGGCGTCCTGACCGCCCGGGAAATCGCTGCCCAGATTGAATGCCCTTCTTGGGGGGTCCACATCAGGCGTGCGTTGGGCTGGATTTCAAAGCCGGTGTAGTCATTATGCTCAAACTTCGATCCCAGTGTCAGATACACTCGATCCTTGACAAGCGTGATGTCATCCTGCACGAATCCACTAAAGAGATCGTCGTCTCGACTGTCCGGATCCCAGGAGCCGTAGAACGTGTTCGTGATGTCATCGCTAATGAAACGGTAGCCCACGCCCCAAACGATCTCGTGCCGCCCGCCCAAGGCGAGCAGGTGCTGGAAATCGATGTCCAAGGTATCATGAATCTGATCAAGTATGACACTATTGCGTTCGGTGCGGTCGTAGTAGACTTGCAACGCTATCTCAGAGGTGTTTGAAACGGTGCGCTTCCATCGGCCAAGAAGGTTTGCCCCGCTGATGTCGTTCTCTTCATCCAAAGTCGGCGGGGCATTCGGGTTCAGGGACTTCGTCAAGATTGTCTCACCGGTCTCTCCATCGTAGAGATCTCCCTGCAGGGTCAGTGAGTCAGGGCCTGACCCCTCCAAGTCCATGCGAAATCCTGCTCGCAAGACGTCCCACCCATCTGCTGCATCCTCGCCTGAGGCGAAAACGGCGTTGTCTCGATCGAAGTACTTGGCGTACACCCGGTAGTAGGTGTCTTGACCCAGATTTCCGCCGTAGCGAACCGAGCCAAAGCCTCGCTCCTCGGTCCCCGCCCCCGCGGTCACTAGGCCTCCCGGGGTATCCTTCGCGGTCTTGGTAATGATGTTGATGACGCCATTGACCGCATTGGCTCCCCAGAGGGCGGCTCCAGGTCCCCGGATAACCTCTATGCGGTCGATATCTTCAAGCAAGGTGTCCTTCACGTCCCAGTACACGCCGGAGAAGAGGGGGGTATAAACGCTTCGGCCGTCGATCAGGACCAATAGCTTGTTTGCAAAACGGCCGTTGAAACCACGGGACGTAATCGCCCATTTGTTGGCATCGATTCGTGCCACCTCTAACCCCGGAACCATGCGCAGCGCCTCGGGAATGCTGGTCACCCCGGAGCGCCGGATGTCCTCCTGAGTGATAACAAAGATGGCCGCAGCCGCTTTGGACAACTTCTGCGTTTTCTTGGCTACCGACGTAATCTCTATATTCATGAGATCTTCGAGGCTTAGTTCCGTAAGATCGGCTGGTAGCTGTGGTTCGGTGTCACGGGCGCCCGCCCAACAGACACCGGCCGCAACGGACAACAGGAGTGTGCCCAGGGCGGCTCCCCAAAAACATCGCCCAATAGATGGGCTCTTTCGACCGACTGGAATGTGACTACGATCAATCATGGTTTTATCCCCTTTAGACGTTGAACCGCGAAAGCGAGCGCATTCCCCGCTGCTTGCGGCTGGGTTAGCGAGCGAATCTGAAAATGAAAAACTTCCTTACGGTGAAGATTCCCCGTGGCTTGCCGCGGGGAGGCTTCAATTAGACATAAGGGCCTCAGGATTTCAGGTCTGTTTCGGATTTGACGTTGTTTCTGCCGGAATCCTTTGCCACATACAGCGCCTTGTCAGCCCTTTCTATGACTGAATCCATGGTATCTGCTGAATTGATCTCTGATACACCAAGGCTCACTGTAATGTTGCCCAGGCTTTCACCTGTTTTGATAACCTTGAGTATTTTTTTTGATATGTTCTTTCTTATTTGTTCTGCAACAATACAGGCATTATTTAGCGAGGTCGTTGGAAGAAGAACCACAAATTCCTCACCGCCGTACCGTGCTGGGAAATCCCTGCCTTTCAAGGTGTCATGCAACATGGACCCCACAATCCGCAGGACCTCATCACCCGTCTGGTGGCCATATTTGTCATTGAAGCTTTTGAAAAGATCGATATCCAGCATGATCACGGAAAAGCTGGTCCCATCCTCCTGGAACTGGTCATAAAGATCTTTCGCCTTCCGATCAAAGGCCTTGCGATTGTGTAACCCTGTGAGGGCGTCTGCCAGTGCCTCTCTTTCTGTCTTCACAAGCTGTTGTCTCAAGCCTTCCGCCTGGGTCGTTGCTTCTTCGAGTCTTTCCTGCAGTTGACGCGTTGACTCTGCGACCTGATTGGTATCCGATATGATGTCTTTGACGATATACTGAACGTCGGATAGCTCCCTTGCTTGATCTAACTTTCTGGAATACTCTTTTAACTTCTGACCATAGTCCGACGTCGACTCATTGGTGATGAGAATGTCATCAACAATACGCTTGAATATCTGCTGGGTTTCCTTCTGGACCTGTTCAACCAATTTCTTGTCATGGTCGTCGCCAAAGTGCTTGTCGTAGAGTTTCTTGTTGACTTCAGGGGTAAAGGGTTTTCCTGATGCTATGATCCTGTTGATATCGCTTGTTATGCCTTCATGACTATCGATGGAATACTCAAACCACAGATGATAATTCTCCGGCGTCAGAGGAATCTTCCACTCAGCCATTTTCGGAAGCAGCCTCTTGGCAATGGCTGTCGCCGTTTTTAGCTCATCATCCAGATTTTGCACGGCTCTCACCACTGTGGTTTAGAGGCAAGTAGCCTCTTGATCGCTTCGCCATCCATCGGCTTGGAAAACAAATATCCCTGTCCGTATTCGCATTGCAACGCCCTTAGTTGGGCCAATTGCTCGGCCGTCTCTATCCCCTCAGCGGTGACATGCATGCCCAAATTACGGGCAAGAGCCATGATGGTCCGCACAATTTCCAGATTTCTGGCGTCCATACTCATCTTCCCGATGAAAGAGCGGTCGATCTTCAGGGAATCGATGGGAAAACTGTGTAAATAACTTAATGATGAATAGCCCGTGCCAAAGTCATCGATGCTCAATTGAACATCAAGTGTCTTCAGTTGCGTCAGGGCGGCTTCAGCGGATTCGGCGTTTTCCATCACCACGCTTTCCGTAATTTCCAATATCAAACTGCGCGTTTCAACGCCGCTCTCCCGTAGAATCCGTTCGACCTGGTCCACAAGATCAGGTTGCGAGAACTGTCTGGCTGAAAGATTCACGCTGATCAATAACGGCTCGTCAGCGGCATATCGTGACAACCCGTCGCGCATCTGGCTGCACGCCTCACGGAGCACCCAGAAACCCATGGGAACGATCAGACCCGTTTCTTCTGCCACGGGTATGAATTCCATGGGGGGGACCAGACCCTGCTTGGGGTGCTGCCAGCGCACCAGTGCTTCCAACCCCGTTATCCGGCCGGTTCTCAGAGAGACAATCGGTTGGTAGTGAACCCGAAACTCCTCCCGCGCTATCGCCTGTCGGAGGTCATTCTCCAACTGTAGACGCACTACGGCACGCTCATGCATGGCCCTGTCAAAGACTTGGTGGCGTGCCGTTCCGCCGCTCTTGGCGCGATGCAACGCTATATCCGCGTCGCGCAATATGTCCTCTGGATGCTCATAGCCCGGTGCACTCAGGACGATACCCATGCTCGCGCTGGTGCATATTTCTTGTCCGTTCAGGTTGACAGGCACGGCGAGTTCCTTCTTTATCCGCTTCGCAACACGAATCGTATCGCTGACGTCCTCGATGTCCTGGAGGAGGATCACAAACTCGTCGCCGCCGATGCGGGCGAGTGTGTCACCACCCCGCAGGCAGCTCCCGAGCCTTCGGGCCATCTCGGTAATCAGTCGATCTCCGGCTCTGTGTCCAAGCGCGACGTTGACAGCCCTGAAGCGGTCCAGGTCCACAAGAGTCACAGCAAATAACGTGTCCTTTCGTCTCCTTGAATGTCGAATGGTCTGTTCGAGGCGATCCATGAAAAGGGCCCGATTCGGCAGACCCGTCAGGCTGTCATGGCAAGCCTCATAGACTAATTGTTCCTTGGCTCGACTGAGGTCGGTAATATCCACAATCATCCCGCATATGGAATCTCCATCAAGGGCGGCGCTTAAGAGACTCTTTCGCGTCTCGCCTGTCTTTGTGCATAATTCAGCTTCGAAGTTGATCACCCTGCCTGATTTCTGGAGCTTTTCAATGAGGACATCTCTTTGCTCAGGGTCTTTATATCTGACAAGAACGCTTTCCGACATCATCTCTTCAGGCGACTCAAATTCGAGCATCCCGGCCAGGGCCTCATTAACGGAAAGAATCTCGCCTTGCAGGTTGGTCCTGTAGACGCCCACCAGAGAATTTTCCACCAGGTCCCGGAGCTGTTTCTCGGATGCCTTCAATGCCTCTGCCGCCTGCCTCCCCCTGACGGCTTCTTCCTCTAATGCCCCAATCTTTTGCTCCAGTGCTTTGTAACTCAGTCTTCCGGCCATGAGAAAATTCCTTTGCTGTGTCGGCCTGAGCCAAACGGATGGGAATTTGGTACGCCAATACCACTCCAGTTCTCTCCGTTAGCAGGAACCATGCCGCCCCGGGGAAGGCAGGTAACTTGCTGAAGTTCCAAGCAATAATATCTTCTCTGTCGGGACATCCAGGCGCGACAAAGGGCGTGAATAGGGTCAGCTGCGCAGAAAGGTGTCAAATTATTGACTTTTGTTGATGTTGCCGGATTAACTACTTCTCTCAGCGTATCGGAAGGTTCAAAACAGGCTGGCTAAGAAGAGGAGGGCGTGGCAGGCTCAGAACTTGATTGACTCACGTCCGTCCATACAGGCTGCCCAAAAACACGCTGCTCCACTCGGTCAACCTCAGCCAACCGGCCCTGCGCTCCACCCGACTCCGTCGCTCCACGGGGTTCCTGCGCTCGACCCCTCCGCGTGAGTAGTAATCCAGATCATAGACTTCCCGTCGGTCAATACCTGAGCGTCGGTCAATACCTGAGCGTTTGTTGGCCATCACGAGACGGCGCCCCCTCTAGAACAAACTTGATTCCCATGCGCTCTCCTGGGGTTGCAAGAACCATGCAAAATTGAGCTGCCTGGGCGAAGGCTGTGCAAAACTGATTTGAACGACCATCATGAACTGCCTAAAGAATTTCACCGGGAAAGCCGAAGTGTTTCATGTGGCCTCGAGGCGCCGACGAGGCGGGTCGGTTACCGCCGGCGCAGATCGGGGTCGGAATCATTTCTCACGAGCCACTCTGGAACGGGAGATCCCATGAAGATCCAACGGATCGGCATCCTGCTGCTTGTCTTGTGCGTCATCGGCATGGCCATCGTCTCCACGACCCTGATGCGGTACGAGAAAAGGTCGAGGACTCGGGATATTGTCAACAAGGGCCGCTACCTGGTCGCACTCATTGCGCTTCATTCCGTCAAGGACCTTGAGGGAAGCAAGCGCCCATTCTTCCTGAGAACGCTCCATGACTACATCTCTTCAGAAGGCCTGGCATACTGCCTGATACATGATCAGACCGGCAAGCCCTTCATGGTGCTGGACCCTTACAAGCTGGTTTCAGGAATACCTCCAGATGTCGGGCTCAGATCCCTGCACACCCTGGGGTTGACCGAACAAACCTTTCGCACCGGCAACTCGAACGATACCATCTACGAGTTCGCCAAATCCATCTTTGAAAATGGAGAGCAGACCGGCACCGTCAGGTTGGGGCTCCGGCCCCCGCCCGTATCAATATTCTCCATGGAGCGCGTGGGGCTGCTGGCCACCATCGCCTTTTTCATATTTGCCATGGTGCCGTTCGCCTTCTTTGGGATCAGGCTCGCCCTGCGCCCCTTCAAAAACCTCGGTTTAAAGATCGAGAACATTACCGGCACACCAATGCCTGTTGAAGCCGGCCCGGCAAAGGGCCCCGGCATCGATGACCTGATTGCCGGCCTTGATCAGTCACTCAGTTTTCTCAGGCAAAGGTACAAGAAGCTCGAGACAGCCAATATCGAATCGCAGGCCAAAAAAGGCGTCATGGCTTATGAAAGAAAACAAATCGCCCGTATCCTGGATGCGGTGCACTACGGCATCATCATTGCCGACACCCAGGACCATATCAATCATATGAATGCACACATGCTGAATCTTCTTAACAAGGAACGCAGCGACGTGATCGACCTGCCATTAGGCGACGTCTTGGAACACGAAGAAATCGTATCGTTCGTCTCAGGGCAAGAGGGCGTCGCCCAGAAAACGACCCAGCGCGACATAGAAACAACTTTCCCCGCACACGCTCCAGGGGAGAGCTTTCACGTGACCCTATCCTATCTGGATGACGGGGATGGATCCATCACCGGCAAGGTAATTTGTGTCAAGAACATCACGAGCCAGAAGTCCGTTGACAGGGCAAAACACGAGTTTGTCGCCCATGTGGCCCATGAACTGCGAGCGCCCTTGACGACGATCAAGTCTTACAATGAGATGCTCATGGACGGCGAAATCGACGACTTCGAGACCCAAAAAGAATTCTATAACACCATCAACGAAGAAACCGACCGGCTGGCCCGTCTCATTGAAAACCTCTTGAACATGTCAAAGATCGAGATGGGCAGCCTGGCCATAGAGAAGGAGCTCGTGAAAACCGACCGGCTTGTGAAGGACTGTGTTGCCGCCATTGAGGCGCCGGCCCAGAAGAAACACATTACCATTGAGAAAAGGCTGCCCGACAAATGGCCTTCTCTCGTCGGAGACAAGGAACTGCTGAAGGTGGCCATGATCAATGTCCTGGGCAATGCCGTAAAGTACAGCCCTGATAACAGCACAATCACCTTGTCTCTCGGCGAAGCGGACCATGCGACCACCTTTGACGTCATAGATCAGGGCTACGGCATTTCAGAAGAAGACCTCAACCACATTTTTGATCAATTCTATCGATCTTCCGACCCCCATATCAGCGAACAAACAGGCAGCGGTTTGGGTCTTGCCATGACGTCGGACATCATTGAGCTGCACGGGGGACGCATCGCAGTCCAAAGCACACCGGGCGAAGGAACCCATTTCAGTATCAGTTTACCAAGGGAGGATTATCGTCTTGGGAAAGAATAAGAAGGTCCTGGTCATTGATGATGATGCAAAGATCACGCGGGTGCTCGACCTCAAGCTAAGAAAAGCTGGATACCAGGTCATTGTGGCCGCGGACGGCGAAGCAGGGGTCAACCTTTTCAAGGCTCAACAGCCGGATGTGGTCATCACAGATGTTCTCATGCCACGAAAGGAGGGCCTGGAGACCATCATGGAATTGCGGCGCGATTTCCCTGAAGTGAAGGTCATAGCCATATCTGGAGGTGGCCGTATCGGACCAGACGAGTGTCTGGACTTGGCCAAGAAGTTCGGTGCGCAGTATGCGTTCACCAAACCTTTCATAGGCAAGGAGATATTGCAGGCGGTTCAAGAGCTCCTGGGCGATAGCCCCGTCTTGAAGAAGACATTTTGATGATCGAGAACCAAGGACGAACTCGCCGACGGACTATGCTCAGTAATCATTCGCAGGGGCCAGATCCAGGTGCAAAGCGCTATGTCCAGGACGACGCGTCTTAGTATTTAGGTTACCAAAGGAGGGTTTTCATCTTGGGCAAGAATAAGAAGGTCCTGGTCATCGAT
>CAZCXI010000098.1:0-10176 GCA_964502635.1 uncultured Desulfobacterales bacterium | reverse complement strand
GCTCGCTAACCCCGCAGCAAGCTACGGGGAATGCGCTCGCTTTTGCGGTTCAAACCGGCAGTCTCTCGATCGTATCCAATAGGCGCCTTGAATAGCCGAACTCATTGTCATACCAGACCTGGACCTTGACCATGCTCCCTTGCACCACCATGGTGGAAAGGCCATGCACAATGCCTGAATGCGGGTCTCCAATGATGTCGGCTGAGACCAGTTCCTCCTCAGTGTAACCCAGGATGCCTCCCATGGGCCCTTCCGATGCGGCCTTGAAGGCGCCGTTCACATTGTCTACCGTGACCGTTTTGTTGAGGTCAGCCACGATATCGGTAATCGCCCCGTCCGGCACAGGAACCCGGATGGCGAGCGCACGGAGCCGGTTCTTGAGGGCCGGAAGCACCACGGTGGTAGCAACGTCAGACCCCGTCGTCGTGGGGATCAGGGACACCGCCGCGGCGCGTCCACGGATAGGCTTCTTCGCGGGCTTGTCCACAAGCCCCTGCGTGCCCGTGTAAGCGTGTACCGTGGTCACCATGGCCCGCTCGATGCCGAAGTTGTCCAACAACACTTTCAGCGGCGGAACCAGGGAGTTCGTGGTGCAGGAGGCGTTGGAGATTATCTGATGATGCTCGGGGTCGAACTCGTGTTCGTTGACTCCGATGATCACGGTGAAATCGGCATCGTGAGAGGGCGCACTGATCACTACCCTTCTTGCCCCTGCCTCGAGGTGCTTAGCAGCCAGCGCCCGCTTGGTAAAGAAACCCGTGCACTCAATGACTGCGTCAACACCAAGATCCTTCCATGGAAGTTGCGCGGGATCCTTCTTAGCAAAGACCTTTAGATCAGAGCCCCCCAGGTGGATTATATCTCCCTCTGCCTCCACGGCAAATGGTGCGCGTCCGTGGACTGAGTCATACTTGATCAGATAAGCGAGATTCTCCGGGGGTACCAGATCGTTGACAGCCGCGATTTCCACATCTTTAGGAGCGGCGTCCATAAAGTGGCGCAGCACCATCCGGCCGATACGCCCCAGTCCATTGATAGCAACTCTTTTCATATCTTACCTCCTTGGATACAGCGGCGAACGTGCTTGCTGTTGCGGTTCCAAGGTTCCACCTCTTGATCTCCGGCGAAAAGCATCAGCCGCCCGCTATTTTTTATGGTCAAGCAATTTCGAACATATGTATCCAGCATTGTCTTTGGGACATCGAATGGGACGACGATATCATCGTGACTCAAAGACATCCCTGGCCTCCTCTTGTTTACTACTCTCGCACATCGAAAGCAGCTACGCCTGGACTCCATGTTTGGTTCGTTTCTCTGGTGTTGGTGTTTTGGCGTGTTCATCTTCTATTTCTGAAATATTATCCCCGTATGATCCAACACCTTGTAAAAGCGGACTTTGATGAGGTCCGTTAAGACAAAAGCTGCTAGGGCATACGCCCATACGAAGAAAGCTAGTTTCCAGCCGATTGGTGTAATGATAAAACCGTAAACCGTGATCAGGGTGGCAATCATCTGTGTAATCACAACCGCCAGGAACAGAATTCTACTCGGCTTAATCGACCAGAAGGGTCCCCGCGTGCGGGCTACAAATACAGTCAGGTGTCCCGCAACGGACAGCTTTAAGTAGATAAAAGATTGGATCATTTCTCGGCTAAGGTGCAACACACTCTCTCCAATATAGAATATGCCGAAGGAAGAAATGACGCCGATCAGCCCCAAAAAGCTGGCTATGCCTAAGACCACTCGCATATCCCATTTTTCCGGCTGATTTGAATAGTGGACATTATCATACGCAATGGACATGATGGGAGCGTCATTGAGAAGCGCCAGAAGGACGATCATGATGGCGGTCACCGGGTAGAAGTTGAAGACTATTATAGACAGGGTCATGAAAAAGAGCACTCGGATGGTCTCCGCAATTCGGTAAATGGCATAATTGTTCATACGCTGAAATATTTTCCGACTTTGCTTGATAGCATCAATGATAACTGACAGTCCTGGCAGGGTAAGTACAATGTCGGCTGCTGATTTAGCCGCATCTGTGGCCCCTGCAACGGCGATTCCTGCATCAGCCTTTTTTAGGGCGGGGGCGTCATTGACCCCATCTCCTGTCATCCCGACAATATGTTCCCGGCTTTGGAGCAGTTCGACGATATGATACTTGTGCTCAGGGAAAACCTGTGCAAAACCGTCGGCATCTTCAACGATGCGCTGTGCCTCTCTGTCCGGCTTATCCAGGAAGGAAGAAGCTGGCATGATATGCGTGCCCAGGTTCACCTGTTGGGCAATCTCCTTGGCAATAGCGGCATGATCACCGGTAACCATTTTCACTTGCACTCCCATAGTCCCGGCCGTTTTGATGGTTTCAGCTGAGTCTTCGCGGGGTGGGTCATAAAGACCAATGATGCCCACATAGTGCCAGACTCCCTGCCCATCTGTCTTGGCCACACCAAGGGCCCGGTAGCCCTTCTCTGCCAGGGTATTTACCCGCTTATCTACATCTTGATCGAGTTCACCGGCACGGCCGTTGTCGCCCACAAGCGAGAGGATGACCTGTGGGGCCCCCTTACTCACCTTGAATTGATTTCCGTCAGCATCTTTTATAGTGGCCTCAGTCCGTTTTGAAACAGGGTCAAAGGGTTTGAAATTGGCGATACTGTAATTCGGCAACACCTTCGTCACGCTCGAATCGGCTTTAGTTTTGGCCACGATGGTATCATCAATTGGATCCCCATCCCCTTCCTCCGAGGCAAGGCTCGCATTCAGCAGGACGTCATGGTCAGTGAATCCCTCGAAGGATTCGAGTTGCCCGACTGTAAGCTGATTTTGAGTAATGGTGCCGGTTTTATCTGAGCACAACACATCCATGCCGGCCATCTCCTCAATAGCGACAAGTCTGCTCACGATGGCTTCCTTTTTTGCCAGGGCCACTGCCCCGACGGCCATAGTGATCGAGAGGACGGCTGGCAAAGCCACCGGTATGGCTGCGATGGACAAAACCATTGCGAACCGAAGGGTTTCCAACCAACTTTCATGACGAAAAAGGGCGACAAGAAAAATCACGGTTACAAGTGCAATGCCAAGAACAATGAGGTAATCACCAATTTTGATCACTGCCTTCTGGAAATGGCTCCGTGTCTGAGCTTCTGCCACAAGTTTGGCCGTCTTGCCGAAATAGCTGTTCATCCCTGTGGCGACCACAAGAGCCTCCATTTGCCCCTGCCTGATAACGGAACCGGCATAAGCCACATCGGACAGATGTTTTTCCACTGGTAAGGATTCACCCGTCAGTGCCGATTGATCTACCAGCACATAGTCGCCCTTGATGAGTTTGATATCCGCTGGTACAATATCTCCCAGCCGAACACGCACGACATCCCCTGGCACAAGCTCCTTGGCGGGAAGTTGAAGCCATTTTCCATCGCGCAGTGCTCGAGCATTTGGTGAAAGTTTCTCTTTTAACAGTTCGATCGCATTATCCGCTTTGTGTTCCTGCCAGAAACCAACACCAGCATTCAACAGCAGCAGGGCGAGAATTATCCAAAAGTCCTCCCAATGGTGTATGATGGCGGACAGTACGGCCGCCACCTCGATCATCCAGGGAATGGGGCCCCAGAAATATCCCAGGAACTTACGCAGGGCACTGACCTTCTTCTCCTCTATCTCGTTATAGCCGTACTGCTGGAGTCTCTCCTTGGCTTCCGAGGCAGAGAGCCCCCCTTTGCTGGACGATAGTTCTTTTAACAGGTCATCGATGGAGACCTTTTCCGCTTCTTCAGTGCTCAGAAATCGCGATTCCATTATATTAACCCTCGCATTTCACACAAATCCCTGACGCCCTTTTTCATACCGTCAGATCAATGGTCACTTCGGACACGAGTCTAAAAAAGTCATCTTGTCGACAAAGCGCTGTGCCAGGCCTTAACGTGGTTGCGGTGCCTGCAGCCACCGCATAGATCAGAGCTTCTTTGAAGCTCTTGCCGGCAGCCCCCCCATAGACGAACCCGGCTACTGCCGAGTCCCCGGAACCAATTGTATTTTCCACTTTCACCTTGGGAGGCGACGCCAGATACTGCTCTTTCTCAGCCACCAGAAGGATTCCTCTGGCTCCCATGGAAACCAGGACAATGTTGCCCCCCTGTTAAGGAAGCCTATAGCCCAACCGAGATCCCAGTCTCATCCAACTCCGGCAGTCTAATATTCCTTCTTCAGCAACAGTATGGAGCAAGGCATTTTGCGAACAAGGGTTTCATTGGTCCGTCCAAATAGAAGGTGCTCAAAATGACCCTCTTCGTGAGAAAGCATAATGAGCAAGTCGATTTTCTCTCCTTTAACCACCTTCAGGACTTCATTTACCGGATCTCCCTCTCCAACAGACTCTTTTATGGCCAAGCCGCTTCCTTGCTCCGATGCAATTATCCTTTCCAAGTCCTTTCTCGCCTTCTGCTTCGCTTTTTCATACTCTTTTTCTATGGAGGGCACTGGCAGATTCCATCCTTCCAGACTGAATGGATCATGAATAACGTGTAGGACATGGAGTTTGGCCTCATACTTCCTCGCTAGAGAAACACCATAATGGACAGCCTTTCGACAGTGTTTCGTGGATCTGCTCACAACGAGAATCCTTTTGACATCTTCCATGAGTTTTTCTCCTTTATGATTAAGTTGAATACCCCTAAATCAAGATCTCCGCACATGAAGTGCATACATAGGCCAAATCAACTTTTGCACAGGTCCGCCGTTCCGATATTCATGATTGCCCAGGCATCCTCTCTATGTTGGCCCTTAGTTGGGCCACCTGCAGTCCCAGGGAAACACACTGCTTGCCCTGCATGCAATCCCTGGCTTCTTCCAACTCCAGGTAAGTCTTGAGTTCATGGTGATCCTTTTTCAAGTCCACGACCCATGCCTTTTTGGCCTTATCATAGGTCACGTTGACATCTATGCCGCATTGGCCGATGTCGGGATAGATTGACCTGATCTTTTCGCACAATTCTTTCTTCTCGTACATGTTCCCTCCCTATTGTTAAGACTTCTTGTCCACTACTTGACCTTGTGTGGATTGATGACCAACACAGGGACCGGGGATTTCTTGACTACGTTTTCGGCCACACTTCCGAAAATCCTCTCCTCCAAACCTCTGCGCCCATGTGTTCCCATGACGACCATATTTATTCCCTCCGCCTCAATCTCCTTTACAATTTCCGAGACAGGGTCTCCAGACACGACTTTTCTTTGAAAGTTGGGACACCCTTGCAGCCGCTCCTCGCACACTCTGTCCATCGCCTTTCGAGCTGCTTCTAAGGATTCCTTTTGCAAGGCTGTTAGGGACGGATGGGGAATGAAATTCCCGCCCCACGCATAAAGATCGTCCACATAAAGCAGGTAAACCTCACTGTTGTACTTTTCCGCCAAGGACAACACATAAGGTAAAACCTTCAATGAGTTATCCGTGAAGTCACAAGGGAAGAGGATTCGCTCTACCTTTACCATATTCTCTCACCTCCTCTCTTTCGTGCGAGGCCCTATTGCTGTCTCTCTTCTTCATCTCGTTCCATCATCTCTTCCGCTTGTTGCTCCTCCTCCAACTGACCCCTGACGGTGCCCTTGTTGCCCTCTTCCGGCGTTAAAACCTGAGAGGGGTTCTCTGTAATTTCTTTGTCTTCCAGCTGCTTAGCGTACCTTTCCTCTGCAGGGGTCTTGGAAGTAACCTCCTCATTGCCGCACGCTGGCAAAAACCAAGTCACATAGCAAGGCAAACAATCAAAACAAAGTATCTGAGTCGTTTCATCATGTCTCACTCCCTTCATTTTCTGTTGTTGAGCCCTATGATATGAACAATTAAATTCTGTACAATAGGCTTAATCATGTATTTCGGTTTGAAAAAGAGTGTACTGTTTTTGAAAAGGATGTATTCTACCAGAGGGTTAGAGGATGCTCGCCCCACCCATGTGGGCCGAAACCTTGTGCCATCCATTTTTTGACTGGTATCTGTGGAGAATAATTTGTCGTGAAGAAGAGGAGAAAGGATAAAGATATGGCCGGTCAAAAAATGGCCGCCGAGCGGGTGCGAACTGAAAAGGAACTGGAACGAAAAAAACGCCATTACGAACTTGCTCTGCGTGCAGCGAATGCTGGCAGCTGGGATTGGGATATCTTGGCAGGCACCTTATCGTGGTCTGATACGATAGAAGCTATATTTGGTTTCTCTCGTGGAGAGTTCGCCGGGACCTACGAGGCGTTTCTCAACTGTGTTCATCCTGAAGACCGTCCGCACGTAGTCGAGGCCGTAAATGCCTGTCTGGAACAGGGCCGTAAATATGACATAGAACACCGTATCGTCTGGCCCGACGGTTCAGTCCGGTGGGTCTCGGAAACCGGTGACATTATCTGGGACGAGGACCACAGGCCGGTTCGGATGCTTGGAGTCGTGAAGGACATCACTCACCGCCTGGCTATCCGAGAGGAGCTGCGCAAGGCCCGTGACGGATTGAAGGAGCGGGTTGAGGAACGAACTGAGCAGCTGTCCAAAGCCAACAAGAAGCTCCGTCATCAGATAGAGAAGCAAAAGAGGATGGAAAGCAGGATCAGACTCGATGAAGCAAGACTAGAAGCCCTTTACCAGCTGAGCCATGCGAGCCAGGCTTCTTTTGCCGAGATCGCTGGTTTTGCTTTGGATCAAGGCATCAAATTGACTGACAGCGAAGTCGGGTTTTTGGGCTTGTTGAGCGAGGACGAGTCTACTTACATGCTTCACGCCGTATCGAAAGATGTTATGCCAGCTTGTAAAGTGGCCGGCGACCCAATTCACTGGGAGGTCGCCGAGGCTGGTGTTTGGGCCGATGCAATCAGGCAGCGTAAAACACTGATCGTCGATGACTACAGCCAAGCCCACCCTTCCAAAAAGGGAATGCCTAAGGGCCACTTCCGCCTTCAGAGGTTTATGGTCGTGCCGGTGTTGGATGGGAAGAGGATTGTAGCCGTGGCTGGTGTTGGCAACAAAACATCGAGTTACACCAAGGAGGATGACCGGCAGCTTTCCCTGCTTCTGGAGGGGATGTGGCGCTACATTCAACGTAACCGCGCTCAGGAGCTCTTGCTGGCATCGAGCGAACGCCTTCGACTTCTGTCCCAGAGGCTTGCGGAAGCTCAGGAACTGGAAAGAAAACGAATAGCGCAGGAACTCCACGACAGTCTTACAGGAAAGCTTACGGCCATCAAGTATGGTGTGGAAAAAGCGCTTGCTGAACTGGATAGTGATAAGCTCCCGACAGGAATATCCTTGAAAGATGTTGTTTCCGTGGTTCAAGGGGCGATACAAGAGACGCGCAGAATTTGCGTCAGACTAAGGCCTATAGGGTTGGACGATCTCGGGGTCCTGAACACGATCACCGCCTTTTGCCGGGAATTTGACATGATCTATTCCGACATCCGGGTACAGGAACAGTTTGACGTGGAAGAACATGAGATACCTGAACCGTTGAAGATTGTGATTTACAGGATCCTTCAGGAAGCATTGAACAACGTGGCCAAACACAGCCGAGCAAAGGCAGTTCATGTTTCCTTGCGCAAAAAAGGAGGCAAGATAGAGCTGGCTATCGAGGACGACGGCCACGGATTTGAGATGGAGGAAGTGTCCTGCAGGAACGAGGACGAATATGGAATGGGCCTCCCCGGCATGAAAGAGCGAGCAGGGCTGTCTGCCGGATCTTTTGAGATCCTCTCTACCATAGGAAAGGGAACCACGATTCGGGCCTTATGGCCAGTGGGGGAGTAAAGGCTATTTCGAAACAAGACCTTTTTCAATGGCATAGGCTGTCAAGGCCGAAGCACTGTGGACGCCCAGCTTGTCCATAATGTTGGCGCGGTGTTTTTGGACCGTCTTCCAACTGATACACAGATAATCGGCAATCTCCTTGGTCTTGTAGCCCTCGCCAACGAGTTTTAGAACCTCTTTTTCACGCTGGGTAAGCCGATCCCATGAGGAGGTGTGTTTTAAGGTCTTTCTCCCTTCCAGATACCCCTCCAAAACCTTTTTCGAGACTTCGGGGCTGAGGTACGTTTTTCCAGACAAAACGCTCCTGATCGATGTGAGCAATTCAGCGTGGGTCGCATCTTTCAGGCAATATCCGTCAGCTCCTGCCTCAAAGGCCGCGAGAATGTGCTGGTCCGAGTCGTGAACCGTCAAGGCCAGAATCTTTGTTTCAGGATATTGCTTCTTGATTTCCTTGATCGCGGCTATGCCGTTCAGTTTTGGCATGGAGAGGTCCAACAGCACGAGATCAGGCTTACACCCTTGAACGCATCGGACTGCATCAAGGCCGTTTTCGGCCTCCCCCACAATCTCAAACTCATCGCTCGGTGTTAATAAAGAGCATAGCCCCTTTCTAACGATTCTCTGATCTTCAGCGATGACAATTCTCTTTTTTTCGGTCATGATGGGATTCCAGAGAAGGTGCAGGGATAACGACAGTCATCCAGTCTATTCGCCGCTTTGAGCAACCACGGTATATACTCAACCGTTTCCACAGGCGCTGCCACCCGCTATACACAATCATGCAGTTAAATATACATGATTTGCCCAATATACAAGGACAAAATATCTCTGTAAACTGTCTTCTTGAATAGGCTTCCTTTTTCACAGTATCGAAAACTGTTGTGCCTGTAAACGGGGAAACTGGCGTAAGTGCCATGTAGGCAACCCAGTCGATCAAAAAACTACCAAGATATGCCTGGACCAGGGGTTTCTTGGATTAGAGCTGCTTGCAGTCCTTAAGACTGTAGGGGTATCGAGCCCGCCCCGAGGTCATGTAAGACAGGGATGCTCCGATGTTTAAAGCATTGATTGTTGAGGACGATCCTTTATTTCGCCAAATTCTGAAAGAGATCCTGGCCTCGAGATTTCCCTCTATCTCCATTAAAGAGGCGACCCGCGGAGTAGAGGCGCTCCAAAAGCTGGACCTGAATCGTCTTGACCTCGTTTTCATGGACATCAAATTGCCAGGGATGAACGGCCTTGAACTGACGAAAAGGATAAAAGAGTCCTATCCAGGTATCCCCGTCATTATTCTCACTAACCATGACACACCGGAATATCGAAAGGCTGCCCTTGAATGTGGCGCTGATTATTTTATTTCCAAAGCCTCGTCAATCGAGCGGGAAATTGAAATGGCAGTGCAATCCATATTGGCCCGTGGCCAGAATCAACCCTAATGTAGCATAGACAACAGACCAGAGATATTACAAAGTAGTGGGGCTTTTTGATGTAAACAAATGCTCCATTAAGAGGCCCCAAGCAGAGAAAAATTGAGGTTGTAAGAATCCTTCGTGAAGGCCTAACTCAGATGACTGGAGGTATGTGATAAAGCGAACCACTGTGAGAATATCAGCCATACTGCTATTGTGTATGACCACGGCTTTATTAACAGCCTGCGGCGACGAGAAGGAACCAGCAACGAGTAAACCCGCCGTATCTTCTGAAGATGTGAAAAAAGAGGTCACGGATGCTGCAGAAACTACAATGGCATATTTGGAGGCAAGAAAAAAGGCATATCAGGAACAAGTCGCGGCCACACTGGAAGATTACGACAAGAAACTTGACGAATTGAAAGCCATGGCCATGGGAGACGAAGCGCGGACCAAGATCAATCAGAAAATGGAGGTCTTGCAGAAGAAAGTAGCGTCAGCATATCAGAAACTGGATGAACTGAAAATTGCAGCTGACAATGCCTGGGATGGATTGAAATCCCGTATGGACTCGGCCCTAGCGGAGCTTGAAAACGCCTATCAGGAGACAAACAAAGAAGTAAAAGATGCTTCTGAAGAATCATTGGCGTACATGCGGTACCAAAGAGACGAATATCAGAAACAAATAGAAACTCAACTTAAGGAATATGATCAAAAACTGGATGAACTGGAGGAAAAGGCCCGGACCGTCAAGCAAGAGACGAAAGCCCTGTTCAATCAGAAAATCGAAGCATTGCGAGAGAAGCAGCGTGCTGCCCACATGGAGTGGGAGAGGCTGAGCAGTTCAAGTGGGAAGGCCTGGGAGGATATTGAGTCCGGGATGAATACAGCCATGGATGATTTGGCCAAGGCCTACCATGACGCTGTGTCCCATTTTGAACCGCAAAAGCGAGCGCATTCCCCGTAGCTTGCTGCGGGGTTAGCGAGCGC
>CAZCXI010000097.1:0-10317 GCA_964502635.1 uncultured Desulfobacterales bacterium | reverse complement strand
AATCTCGGATGCCTTGCATCTGAACATTTTCCAACAGCCTCCGAAAATGGGGTTCTCCGCCAGGCTCCTAGAAGGGTCCCAAGGGGTACCAATCTTTATATACTCGGGGGTATGGCAATTATCAATTGGAAAATCGTGATCGCTTAGCGGGTGGGATCCCAATGATATCAGGGAGAAAAACGGCCACAAGAGGCTTTCCGGCACGGGAAAGCCCCTTGCGGCGAGATATTACCCCGTCGTCGCAACGTTGGGGATTATGCGGTCTTATGAGCCATGGTGGTCCCTTGAACTGCGGACCCGTTGTCGGACAGACACGTCTGCGCATGATGCTCCAACAAAAAGTGAATGCGGTTAACGGCCTCCACGTATGCCTTGGCGCTTGCCTTCAGAATATCTGTGCTTGACCCCCGTCCCAGGGCACGATACCCCTCGCGAGAGACCCGCACCGTCGAAACCCCCATGGCCTCCTTCGTTTCGGTCACTGCCTTGACCTGAAAGTCCTCCAGCTTGTGGAATGCCCCTGCGATCTTGTCGATGGCCCTAAAGATAGCGTCGATCGGTCCGCTACCCTCGGCACTGGCCTCCAGAATGACTTCTTCCTTTCGGAGCCTCACCCGGGCCTCCGGGGCCTCACTGTTGCCTGTATGTACGTTGTACGACTCCAGGTCGTAAAGCTTGCTGCTGGCCAGGTGGGCGAATATCATGTCCTGGACAATGATATCCACGTCTTCATCGTAGACCCGTTTTTTCTTGTCGGCAACGGACACGAAGCGCTCGTATACCCCTTCGAACTCTTCTTCGTTCAGATCATAGCCCATCTTCGATATCTTGTCCCTTAAGGCATGTCTGCCCGATCTTGCCGTAAGGATCATCGCATGTTCGGTGATCCCCAAGTCTTCGGGACGTATGATTTCATAGGTAGCACGGTCCTTAAGAATG
The DNA here is from genome assembly GCA_964502635.1 of uncultured Desulfobacterales bacterium. GTDB lineage: Bacteria > Desulfobacterota > Desulfobacteria > Desulfobacterales. The sequence goes on along the minus strand of CAZCXI010000097.1, from coordinate 9,378 downwards.
CCGTCCTGATGAACCCCGGAAGAGTGGGCAAAGGCATTGGCTCCAACGATGGCCTTGTTGGCCTGAACCGGCATGCCCATCAGGCGGCTGACCAGTCTGCTGGTCCTCATGATTTCTTTGGCGTTGATTGAAGTCTGGAAGTTGAAATAGTCTTTTCGCGTCTTAATGGTCATGACGATCTCCTCTAAAGACGCATTGCCCGCCCTTTCTCCAAGGCCGTTCATCGTGCACTCCACCTGTCTGGCCCCGTTTTCTATAGCAGCCAGGGTATTCGCCGTGGCCAGACCCAGGTCATTGTGGCAGTGGACGCTGAGCACGACTTCATCGATGTTATGAACCGTTTCTTTCAGGTAGCCGATGAGATTGCCGAACTGATGCGGCACGGCATAGCCCACGGTATCCGGAATGTTTACCACCGTGGCCCCGGCGGCAATCACCTGTTCCACCACCCTGGACAGATACTCCCGGTTCGTCCGAGAGGCGTCTTCAGTGGAGTATTCCACGTCAGGGCAAAGGGACTTGGCAAACTTCAAGGCCTCCAGACCCCGCTCCAGGGCCTTGTCTCGATCAAGACCGAATTTTTTCTGGATGTGAACATCTGATGTCCCCAAAAACACATGAAGGCGCGGCTTCTCCGCCTTCTTTATGGCGTTCCAGGCCGCTTCTATGTCCTTACGGACCGCGCGGGCAAGGGCCACGATGGTGGGCCCCTTGACCCTTTCGGCAATACCTTGAACGGCCTCAAAGTCTCCAGGAGATGAGATGGGAAATCCGGCCTCAATGGCGTCCACATGCAATCTGGCAAGCTGCAAGGCAATCTCCAGCTTTTCTCTGGGATTCAGGCACGCCCCTGGAATCTGCTCCCCATCCCTTAAGGTGGTGTCAAAAATGAATACCTTTTCCATGGCTTCTTCCCCCTTGCTACATGGTTTCTCCATATTGGAATATCTCCAAGGCCTATTAGAGCTGGTGCAATAAAAAGGCCACAGGTCCTGGCAGCTCCCTGTGGCCTTCAAAAAAAAGCCGCAGGTTTTACTGCCTGCGGCCCATGATCATCCAGATAGCGCGTTGATTACCGCAAGCAGGCCCCTCCCAAAAGGAGGCCCAGAAGAAGCAAAAGCCGAAGCGATAATAGACGCATCATTCCTCCCCGAAATTATTCGATGGTTTATTTCCATCACGATCGCCTCAAGATGTCAAGCTATTTTTTCTCCTTACACGGTGACAAACGCGCAACAAGCCTTCTGTAACCAAACCCGAGAATTGTCGGCAAAAGGCGCGTGTCCTTTTCAGCCCGCCTTCAATCCAGGCTCCCCTTGATTCCCCTTGCGTCCCGGACTTCATCGTCTGTCCCCTTGATAAATCGTGGCAACCCCAAACGTGAGCGGATGAGCCTCAACGGCCGTAAATCCCGCAGCCCTTAGGAGATCGCAAAAGGCCTCGCCATGGGCAAACGTCTCAATGGTCTCGTTCAAATATCGATACGCATAGGAGTCTCCAGAGAGCCATGTCCCCATGCGCGACAGGATGTGTCGGAGGTAGAAAAGATGGGCGCTGCGAATCAGCCGGTTCGAGGGAAGCGAAAACTCCAGAATCAGCACCCTCCCGCCCGGCCTGAGGACCCGGTACATCTCCTCAAGCCCCTTGGTAACATTTGTCACGTTTCGTATGCCAAAGGAAACCGTCACCGCGTCAAACGTTTCATTGCCTGTCGGAATCTCCGTCGCATCACCCACCTTCAGGCTGATGACCTCGGAAAGCCCGCGCCTTTCAATCTTTTTCCGCCCGAGCTCGAGCATCTTTTCAGCCAGGTCCATTCCGATCCCGGATTTTACTTTGTCGCTTTTCTCGAAAAGAGCCAGGATCTGGTCCGCCGTACCCGTGGCGAGGTCCAATACATGTTGATCGTCGCGACAACGGAGAAAACGTGCCATTTTCCTTCGCCACGAAACGTCTGTACCCAACGAAAGAAGTCGGTTCAGGAAATCGTAGCGTCGAGAAATTCGGTTGAACATTTGCCCCACGTCGTTTCGAGACGGCTCCGGGCGACTACAGCCCTGCTCGGCTTCATCAAGCGTCATGCTCTCGGCTCTCATGGGGATATTTCATTTTTTCAGAAAGTTGGGCCACGGTTTATGCTTTGGTCCCTGAACCATGAAGTTTGTGTGTCTTCTGGCAAATCATCTAAAAGCTGATCACGAATTCTCTTTTCCTCACAACATGTCCATGGGGTCCACATCAACGACCACCTTTACAGCGCTCTTCCCGATTTCACGTTCCGCCCTGATCCTGAGGGCCCTGGTCAGGGCATGTAAGGGTTCCACTGTCCGACCCTTGAGCAGGAGTTGCCATCGATACGCCTTCCTTATCCTCGTCAAAGGAGCGGCAACAGGTCCCAGGATCTCGATCTCCTTCTGATAGGTCTTTCTTTCCGATTGCAGGGCCCGACAGATTTCTCCCAGGCTCTGAGCATACCGCGCTGTTTGGTCCCTGTCCTTGCCGGCCACGAGAATCTGTACGAGGCGGCAGTAAGGTGGATACCGGAGGTCCCTTCGGAAGCGGATCTCGTGCTCGTAGAAGGCCGAATAATCCTGATCCCTGGCCGTGACCACACAAAAGTGTTCAGGATTAAGCGTTTGCAGGATCACACGGCCCCGTCGGCTCCCCCGGCCGGCACGGCCCGCCACTTGCGCCAAGAGCTGAAAGGTTCGCTCTCCTGCCCGAAAATCCGGGAAGTTGAGGGAAAGGTCGGCGCACAAGATCCCCACCAGGGTGATGTTCGGATAATGATGCCCCTTTGCCACCATCTGAGTCCCTATAAGGATATCGATGGCGCCTTCTCTCAGGTCTTTCAAAATCCCCAGGAGGGCCCCTTTTCGGACCGTCGTGTCCCGATCCATTCGAGCTACCCTCGCTTCGGGAAAAATCGTTTTGACCTTGGTCTCCACCTGCTCTGTGCCGAGACCAAGAAGCTTAATCTTGGGGTTGCCACAGGCCCGGCATCCAACCGTTTGAGCACAACTGTACCCGCAGTAGTGGCACCTGAAGGCGTTCGTCCCCTGATGGAGCGTCATGGTCACATCACAATTCTTGCACCGAACAGGCTCCCCGCAACACGTGCAGGTGGGGTAATTAGCAAACCCACGGCGGTTGAGAAACAGGAGGACCTGTTCACCACGCTTTAAAGTCTCGGCCACCGCTGCCTTGAGTTCTTCGGTCAGGAAAGGCTTTGCATAACGGCCTCCCTGTGGCCCCCGAAGATCGACGACCTTGACGTCAGGCAGATCCCGGTTTTCGACCCGCTTCCAGAGATTAAGCCCTTTGAATTTCTTTGCCTGCACATTGTAATATGACTGAACAGAGGGTGTGGCAGAGCCAAGCAACGCCACGGCACCTTCGAGCTTGGCCCGAACCACGGCCAGATCGCGTGCATGATACCGAAGCTTGCTTTCCTGCTTGTAGGAGTCATCGTGTTCCTCGTCCACGATGATCAGGCCCAAACGATCGAAAGGCGCAAAGATGGCAGAGCGGGCCCCAATCGCTACCCTTGCCTCCTTGCGCACGATACGCATCCACTGGTCAAAACGCTCGCCCTGGCTCAACCCGCTGTGCAGTAAGGCAATACAATTGCCGAAACGGGCCCGAAAGAGCCGTTCTGTCTGCGAAATCAAGGCAATTTCCGGAACCAGCACGAGGGCCTGGTAGCCCTGATCCAGGGCTGCCGCCACCGTCCGCATGTAGACTTCTGTCTTGCCGCTTCCGGTGATTCCGTAAAGCAGGTATGTTTGAAAACCGCTGCCCAGCTTTTCCAACACCGTGGCGACCACTGAGGCCTGTTCTTCCGTCAAGGTGGGTGGGGCATCATCCGCTTTAATGGGTTCGCCAAAGGGATCCCGATACACACATCGCTCCACCACGTCCAAAAAGCCATCGGCAGCCATCTTGTTGACGAGTCGTCCGGCCGACGGGACTTCCGCCTTTAATCCCTTTAAGGACATCTCGTTACAGCCTTCAACCATCGTAAGGATCCTGCGCCTGACCGCTGAAAGTGCGTCGGACGAGGGTCGACCTTCCACCGCTCTGACATGGAGTTCCTTCTTGGGTCGAACCCTGCCGGGCTTGATTTTTTGTTCTCTAATGATCGAGCCCGCGCGCTCCAGGCTGCAAAGCGCCGAGAGAGAAATTTCATTCTTCAAAGACTTCCGTAGGGTGCGTAGCCCCAGGGAGCCCCGGTTTTCAAGTGTTTCAAGCACCGCGCGATCCATGGTCTTCAGCCCGCGCCTTGACAGTGCACATCGGCCTTCATCGGTAATCCGTACGGTTTGAACCTGGGTAACGTTTAGGCCGCCGGGAAGCGCTGCCTTGATGACTTCCCCCAGGGGATGGAGATAATAGTCTGATATCCAACGAAAAAATGGGATCATAGAGGGTGGAAACAGCGGCACCTCATCCAGGATGCCCAGGACCTTCTTGACCCCTTCCTGGTCCGTGCTGTCCCGAAGCTCAAGGATGTATCCCGTGACCTGGAGGTGCCTAAAAGGCACCAGCACCCGTTCGCCTGCCTCGGCCCAGGGGACGAGAGGTTCGGGCATTTCATAGGTGAAGGTCTTGGAAACAGGCAGGGCTGCCGCCACTTCCACGTATAGCTTTCCGCGGGGAGACAATACTTGAGTTCCTGTGGTCTTTTTCCTTGATTTGAGCTCTCAGATTTCATATCAGTGTAAGTAGTACATTGCCACATAAAATATCACATAGGTGCTGACAGGAGGTCCCCCATGCAGGAATACACCATTCATCCCCTCGTTGTAGGGGCCAATGAAACAGATCAGGGGGTCATGACCTATCTGCATGATTACGGACAGAGGATCTGGATTCCCATCTATGTCTTTTACCTGGAAGGCGGAGATAAGAGAATCCTGGTTGACACGGGGCTCGAACAGTTTGTGGTGCCTGATGAGGTGGGGGAAACATACGGTTTTAAGGTCCTGGAATTTGAGGACGCCCTTGCCACGGTGGGGCTTAAGCCGGAAGACATTGATCTGATTATTCACACCCACCTTCATAACGATCACTGTGAGAATGATTACAAGTGCCCCCGCGCCAAGGTTTACGTTCAAAAGGCAGAAATGGATTTCTTGAGGAACCCCCACCCCATTGACCACAGGTACTATCCGGACGTACTGGACGGGGTCGATGTGGTGGAGTTGGAAGGCGATGTGAATATCCTCGATGGGCTTGACGTGATCTTCAGCCCGGGGCACACGGTCGGAGGCCAATCCGTTGCCATCAATACGTCAAAAGGCAAGGCTATTATCACGGGGTTTTGCTGCAACGACAAGAATTTTCCTGCCACCGGGCCGGCCATTGCACCAGGCGTGCACATCGATGTAAGGGAGGCTTACGATAGCATCCAAAAGATCAAAGACATGGCCCCGGACATATTGATCCCCCTTCACGACCTGTCTATCGGCAAAATGAAGACCATCCCCTAGGTGCGGTTTGGGATCACCTGTTCTATTCAGCAGCTTAGATGAAGGCCGGCAACCACCTTTTTGCCTTCTTTGATGAGTCGGTTGTACGTATGACAAGCTGATTCGGTTTTTTCCACCAAGACGCTGACGCCACGTCTTTCAAAGGCAGACCTCGCTTCCTCAGACAGGCGCAAGGCCCCATAGGCCCCGGTGCCGAAGATGCAAACCTCAGCATCGCTACTGAGCAGATCCTTCACATCTTCCGGCCCGACATGGTGACCTCTTGATCGCCACCAGTCCGGCACCACGCTTTCACCAATCAGCTTTACGTCGTTTCGGTAGGCCGTTCCGTCGATCTCGATGTGACCAAAATGGTATGACTGAATCTCCATGGGACGAAGCTCACCAGTAATGCAGCCCTTTCAGCGATTGCCTTACAGATTGTAAAGCCTCTCGTCATAAAGATTGATCCAGTTAGTCGTTAAAGCCGTTACGGCCTCTTCAGTCTTGTCAACTTCCAGGATAAGCACAGGATCTTTCGTTTGGAGGCAAGAATAAATATGGAGGATATTGACCTTCTCGGATTCAAGGATTCTCAAGATGCTGTTCAACCCGCCCGGATGGTCCGGAACCTGGGCAGCGATCACGTCCATAGTCGCCACTTTGAAACCAAGGCCAGTCAACACAGACACCGCTGCCCCTGGATCGCTAGCAATGAATCGAAGATTCCCTTTCTTGTTTTCAGCACCAACCCAGAAGGCGGAAACCTTTACGTCATTCTCGTAGAGGTGACCGATGATGCGCGCAAGCTCTCCAGGCCTGTCTTGGATCTTCAGTACAAGTTCTTTGATAGTCATGACAAATCTGCCTCTTTGTGTCACCTCTTGGCCTTGATCTCTCGGCCTCTCCCTTTGAGTTCCTTCTCTACAAAGGCCGCACCTTCCTTGAGGGCCAAAGTATTCAGCGTGTGTACCTTTGAACCCTTCGCGGCAAAGATCTCCTTTACGCTTTTGACAACAGACTTCAAGGAAACCACACCGGTCTTCTGGGCAAAGGCCCCAATCATCACCATATTGGCACCACGGGGATTGCCCAACTCGTTGGCAATGGTATTCACCGGTATGGACACAACATCCACATCAGCCCGTTTCGGCGTGAGGTCCACCAGATCTTTGTTCAAAAAAACCGTGCCCCCTGCCTTCACCCTTCCCTCAAACCTGACCAGGGAAGGGGTGTTCATGAGCACGGCAAAATCCGCGAAAGAGGCGACAGGAGAGGCAATGGGCTCGTCGCTGACGGTAATGGTACAGTTGGCTGTTCCGCCCCGCACTTCCGCCCCATAGGAGGGCAGATAGGTCACATGCTTATCTTCCTCCATCCCTGCTGAGGCCAGAACAAACCCCATCATCAGGACCCCTTGTCCCCCGAATCCGGAAAATATGGTCTTGGTCATGCCCATGGTCTGAGGGAACCTTCCGTCATGTTTTTTCTCAGCCTTTTCTGGTGTCGTGTCTCAGGAGTAACTGTCATTAGTCCCTATGTAGCCGAAATGGCTTGATGGCGACACTTTACTTTTTGAAGGAACTTCTGAGACACGACACTGGCACCTTGTATTCAATTACCCGTCTGAGTCAGGTCTTTGATCACCCCAAGAGGGTAGCTTCTCACCACCTCTTCATCAACCCGCTTGCACGCATCCACTGGCGAAAGCTTCCAGTTTGTTGGACAGGGAGACAAAATCTCTACAAGGGCAAAGCCAAGACCGTCCATCTGCACCTGAAAGGCCTTCTTGATAGCCTTTTTGGTCTTGATGACATTCTTGGGTGAAGTCACCGAGGTCCTCTCTATGTAGACACTCCCGGCCGCCACAGACAGCATCTGACTCAGGTCCAGGGGGTATCCATCCCGAAGTGCAATTCTCCCCCCTGGCGTCGTGGTGGTTGTTTGCCCCAGTATCGTGGTGGGAGCCATCTGCCCCCCGGTCATGCCGTAGCACCCATTGTTTACAAAAATAACGGTCAAGCGCTCCCCTCGGTTAGCTGCATGGATGGTCTCGGCCGTACCAATGGCAGCAATATCTCCATCCCCTTGGTAGGTGAACACAATGAGGTCGGGGCGGGCACGCTTTATTCCCGTGGCCACCGCAACCGCCCGTCCGTGGGGGGCCTCTCCCATGTCCACATCAAGGTAGTTGTAGGCCAACACAGCGCATCCAGCCGGTGGAACCCCCACGGTCCGTTCGCGAATTCCAAGTTCCTCGATGACCTCAGCCACCAGCCGATGGATGATGCTATGGCCGCACCCCGGGCAGTAATGAAAAACGCTTTCCTTCAGCGCTTCTGGCCTCTTGAATACCTGTTTGGCCATATGGATTCTCTCACGTCATCTGTACATTAAGAAAGGCGCAAGGTTCAAGGCGCAAGGACATCTATTTCGAGGCCTTATGCCTTGCGCCTTACGCCAATGTCTTTAGGCCTCATACCCAGCACGTAATGCTCAGTAGTCCTTCTATGTTGCCAGCCCGTCAAGGTTATATTGGTATATCAGTCGGGTTACGGCATCTGCGATCTCATGGGGTGTCGATATAATCCCCCCGGGTCTGCCGTAAAAGTGCACTGTAGCCTGCTCTCCAACACTGATCCTGACGTCTTCCACCATTTGACCCGTATTCATTTCAAACACCAGGATATGCTTGATCCTGCCGGTCAACGCCCTGAGCGCTTTTTCAGGAAAGGGCCACAGGCTGATAGGTCGAAAGAGGCCTGCCTTGAAACCCGCTTCTCGAAGGCGATTGACCGCCCCTTTTGCAATGCGGGCTGCCGTGCCAAAGGCCACCACAGCGAGCACCGCATCGTCGAGCAGATACGATTCGTGCTCGGTCTCACGCTCACAAATGGCGGCGTATTTCCTCGCCAGCTTCCAGTTGTGTTGCTCCATCTTAACCGGGTCCAGTCTCAACGAGGCGATCAGGCGGCCACTCCTGCCTTTCGCACCATCAAGGCGCCAATCCTTTGCAAGCACTGTGGCCGGATCGATAGGATCGGGAAAGGTCACGGGCTCCATCATCTGCCCCATGAGACCGTCTCCCAGAAGGACAACCGGCATGCGGTAAAGGTCAGCCAAATCAAAGGCCTTCATGGTCAGAGCAACCAGCTCCTGCCCCGAGTGCGGGGCCAGCACAATGGTTCGGTACCCCCCATGTCCACCACCTCGGGTGGCCTGAAAATAGTCTTGCTGGCCCGGCGCAATATTTCCAAGCCCGGGCCCGCCGCGCATAATGTTCACCACCACCGCAGGCAATTCCATGCCGGCGATGTAGGAGATCCCTTCCTGTTTCAAGCTGATCCCAGGGCTGGACGAGGACGTCATCGCCCGCACACCGGCCATGCTTGCCCCCATGACCATATTGATGGCAGCCAACTCGCTTTCGGCCTGGATAAACGTAGCGTCCTCCATCTCAGCAAAACGCTTCGATACGTATTCAGGGAGCTCGTTTTGCGGTGTGATGGGATACCCCGCATAGAAGCGGCACCCGGCCACGATAGCCGCCTCTCCAATCACATGACTCCCTCGCATTAATCTCTTTTTTTGTTTAGCCAAGGAACACCTCAATGGCAACATCAGGGCACATGATGGCACACAGGGCACATCCAGTGCATTTGCGTTTCTTGCTCTTTTCACTCTCTGTGTACTCAGCAGGGCGGTACCCCTTCATGTTCAGCTCGTTGCTGATCTTGATGGATCCCTTTGGGCACGCCACGATGCAAAGACCGCAGCCCTTACACAGATCCCTATTGATCCTGATAAAGCCCTTCTTCAAAGGTGAGTCTCCCGTTTAATCCACATAAAAAACCCAATTTTTATGCCCCGGTGTCCTTTTTGTCAAGACAATTGAAGCTCCCGGTAG
>CAZCXI010000096.1:3437-10332 GCA_964502635.1 uncultured Desulfobacterales bacterium | reverse complement strand
CGTCCCCTCCGGCTTTTTGTTGCCAACAGGCTGATATCAAGGGTTTTTTGAAGAACTGAGGCCGTCTTCCGCACCTCTTGTTCCGTTGTTTATTCTTGTGGCGCTGTCTTGCCGACTAGTGGAATTTTTTTTCATAGGTGTAACTTTTCTTATCCAAATATCGCTCCATTGTGCCTGGCTCCGTCATCAAATTCCAACGGCCTAAGTCGTTAAAAAGACTGAAAAAGGTAAAAAAATCTGCTCTTAATGCTCTAACCCCTCAATTTAGCACGCTTCTTGCACATCCATGTGTGTGCTCAGCGCCATTGTTAGGCCCCCATGGGGGCAGCACTTTTAACTTATACCAATTTGTTTGACAGATTGTGCCTGGATGCCTGGACCAGGGAACGGTGGGGAGACAACAACCACCGAACACCAAATTCCACAGTCTTTATGTAAGACGGCCTGTTTGGGCCGTTAGCGCCCTTCACCGGGCAATTTGCACCTCGACAGGGGTGCTTCAATAAGAGGCTATTTTACGCTTCATGCATTGCACCGCAACATGCTTGTTGGTTTGGGCGGATCCGGCATGATTCGGGACCGGGCCAATGGGGTCAAGGCCCCGCACAGGGCTGCCCAATTTCTGTGATGTGGTCATGCATTCAAGGAAGGGGGTGATGGAGGGAGGAAAAGAGGAATGAGGCCGGCAGAAGATCCAACCCTGTTCAGGTCTCAAGAGAAAGGAGGAATATTGAAAGCTTATGGCAAGGGTTATGAAACACAAAACCGAAAAGGAAGGAGGAGAGGATAGTGAATAGTAAGAGATTATTAGCCTTTGCAGGGGTAGTTTTGCTCCTCCTGGGTACTGCGGGGACGCTGTGGGCATTGAACGCGGCATACAACCGCCCCAATCCCTTGATGGATTACGCCCCCCAGGAGACGGCCATCTTTGACACGAGGTACGATAATCTGGGTGAGATGGACTGTCGCGGATGTCACGGTGACAGCCTCGCAGACAGGCACCATAACACCCTTATCGTCTTAAGAGATCACCTGTGTACGCCCTGTCACGAGGTCATCCCGGATCCGCCGGGTGTGGTCGTGACCAGGGACTGTACCACTAGCGGTTGCCACAGTTGGAATGATGTTTATGCCAACGGATGGCACCATAACACGGACCTCTCCGGGTCTGAGAACTGCGTGGCCTGCCATAGCGAGAACATCGTGGCCGAGATCACGCCATTTTCCAGCTTCCAGGAGTATCCACCCTCAGTGGTGACGCCCACGCCGTTCTCCTGCGAGAACTGCCACTGGGATCAGGGCATCGTGGACATCGGATGGACTGCAGGAGATCCTGATCCAGCTGCAAACGCAGCCGGCCATCCGTCCACCTATGAGCACGAGGATGCCTGGGGCAACTTCGTAGGTTACTACGAGTACGGAAAACCGATCTTGGGAAACTTTGACAACCATCACATGGGTTTCAAAGGCAATGTGGCGTCCGAGTGCTATAAATGCCATGCCAATGATCCCAATGATCCGAGCTGGGATCCGTACGATGAAGAGCTGATCCGCTACTGCGAGATCTGCCATGACGTGGCCACGCTGCACACGATCTTCCCGCACGTGGGTCCTCCGGGCACGGGCAACAAGGGTGCTGCGGAAGGCTGGGAAGCGGTAGGCTTTCATGCCAGCGGCGCCGGCGACCCGACGAGTTATGTCGGAAATAGTGCCTCCGGCATTACGGACAGCGACAGCTTCCGGCAGAACGAGATGTGCTTTGGCTGCCACGGCGACGCGGTGCCCGAGTATGAGGGCGAGACCACGAGTGCACCGAATATTACGGGCATGAATCCCTTAGCGGGTTGTCCCGGGGCGCAAGTGGAGATCACCGGTTCGGATTTTGGTATCGAAAAGACGCCTGAGCGGGGCGTGAAGCTCAAGGAAGGGACAGCCTTTATCGATGTTCCCATCGTTTCCTGGACCGATACCCGGATCGTCTTTGAAGTTCCGGCGTGGACCTTTTCGCCTGGAAACCACAAGGTGAAGGTGTACAACGAAAAGGGGAGCGCTCAGACCGCGGTCAAGTTCTCGCTCAACGATTGTGCCAGCGCGCAGACCATCACGCCGGCCAGCGGCGCGTGCAAGACGATCATTACCCTGGCCAACGGAACCGGCCAGTTCGGCCCTGCCCAGGATTCGATCAGCGGGGCAAACGCCACGGACGGCGTCTACCGGACAGTGGTGATCGTGGCCTCTCAGGGGACCTATGTGGCCGGTGCGGACGCCATCAAGAGTTGGGGCAACAATACGGTGAAGGCGAAGCTGTATGTGAAAGCTTCTCCGACATTAACCGGTTGGTTTGTCGATGACGACGGAGACTTCCTCTATGGCAGCGGCGAAACCGAAGTCGTTTCCTGTGAGGGCTTCACCCTCGGTACCTACTCTGTCTACTTCAAGTACATTTTCTACGGAGATGATGACAGCTCCGGTACCTACACGGTTGGCGACACCGTGTTCCAGGTCGAGACCAGCAACCCGCTGACCTTCGAGCTGACCAACGATCCCGAGATCACGGGCGTGAACCCGAAGGCTTTTATTAAGGGTGACCGCATCAAGATCCTCGGCGTGAACTTTGGTCCCACCCAGACCACGGGTGAGGTCTACATCGGCAAGAAGTCCCAGTACAACGACGGGGCACCGACCGGTGGAAAGCTCCAGACCAGGATAAAGATGTGGAGCAGCACCAAGATCAAGGTCAAGGTGCAGGCCCCTGCCGCTTGGTCCGGCAAGAACAGGTACGTCTGGGTCGTGAAGGACGGCAAGGTCAGTAACGCAAAGAAAATCAGTATCTTACCATAAACCCTTGCTTTCATATAGTGGAAGGGAAGGGGCGATTCGCCCTTTCCCTCCCACAAAAACAAAGAAGCAGGGGGGCGAGATCAGATCATGCCGACTAACGTGAATAACATGAAAAGAACCCTTAGAAAGAACAAGAAGGGAGGGAATAGACAGTGAATTTCAATATTACTAGAAGGCAATTCTTGCAGTACTGCGCAGCATCTGCTGCTGCCCTGGGCCTGAGCCAGACCGACCTCCTGAAGTTGGAAAAGGCCCTCGCAACGCCGCAGACAACCTGCTCGCAGCCGTCGCCTTCGGTCATCTGGTTGACAGGACAAGCGTGTTCTGGGTGCCCGGTATCGCTGCTCAACAGGGTGGTGCAGACCGGGGGTGATTACTACGATGCAGACATGCTCAACGCACTGTACGGCACATCACTGACCCAACCAGGGCCATTGGGTAACGACCCGGTGGGTTTGGAGCTCAACGTGGTGACCGATGCCGCCGATCTCCTCGTGGGTGACGCGGTGAGGGCTTTAACCGGCATCAGCAGAAGCATGCTGTGGGCGGACGACATGAGCGGGGTCCTTCCGGGGTCTCTGCTGGACGCCTATGCATCGGCGTTCCCCACGGGGTACATTACCCTGGATTGGAACACCACGGTCATGGCGGCTGCCGGCGACATCCCGGTGAGTCACCTGAGAGACATCCGAAACGGCGGTGGAGCGCTGGGTGCGTTCGTGCTCGTCGTGGACGGGGCGATCCCGGCCGGAGACGGCAATTTCTGCCTGGTCTTTGACAACAATATCGGCGGCGGTCAGAGGGCCATCAGGCCGACTGACCCTGGGGCGAACGGGTATACCGCCCCGAACATCTCCTTCGGGGCATCTGTGACGGTCAATCAGGCCCTTGAGTGGCTGGCCGGCGCGCCCGGCTGTCTGGGCGTTGTGTCCCAGGGGGCGTGTTCCTCTTACGGAGGCGTGCCTGGAGGTCAGGGCAACAAGACCGGCGCCATAGGTGTGAAAGAGTACCTTAATAGTCTAACTCCGAAGATCACCACGCCGGTGATCAATGTGCCCGGCTGTCCGCCCCATCCGGACTGGACAGTCTATACCGTGGCCTACATCCTGGCCCATACGACCATGTCGCCCTTCAGCCTGGCCATCCCAACGCTCGATGGCAAGGGGAGGCCAAAGGCGGTATTCACCGGAAGTACGGGTAAGGAAAACACGATTTTCTGCTATGACTGTCCAAACAAGGACACTCAGTCAACGCCTCAGGCCGCCCAGGAATTGGGCGATGCCGGGTGCCTTGCTGCCCTTGGCTGCAAAGGTCCCTACACGGTTGGTGATTGCCCCGTCCGGGGGAAGAACACGTCAGACGACGGAAAGAGCATGGATTGGTGCGTGGGCGCCTCGGGGCAGAACAGCGCTGGAGGACCCCTGGTAAGCCATGTCGGCGAGGCCCGCCATCCCTGCCAGGGGTGCATCGAGCCGGGTTTTCCGGATTGGGCGTCTCTGACGGTCTTTAATGAAAAAACCAGTAAAAAGATAAAGGGATTCTACAACGAATAAAAAAGAACGGAGGTGAAAATCAATGGCAACATTTAAGATAGCTCCTTTTAATCGTCTCGAAGGCCACCTCGACCTTGACGCTACCACGACCAATGATGGTTTCAGCGAGGTCGTAACCAACGTCAACAACATGGTCGTCATGTTCCGTGGCATCGAGAATATCATGATGAAACGCGATCCGAGGGACGGGCCGATTATCACGCCCCGCACCTGAGGTGTCTGACCGATTACACATGGCTCGGCGAGCCATAAAGCAGTTGGTGAGGCCTTCGGGTTCCAGGTCGATTACAGCCATACGAACCTCGAGTCGGGTTACACCGGCGGGGTGAAGAAACAGATGACGGAGGCCGTGCCGCCAAACGGGCGCATCCTCCGCAACCTGGCCATGGCGTCGAACTATCTCATGTCCCACATCCTCCACTTCTACCATCTGGTAGCCCTGGACTATGTGGACGTGAACGGCACCGGCCTGATCCCCAAAGGGTTTTTGTGTCCCAATTATGACAGCAACTACTATGCCCGAGGGATCGACCCGGTCCTGCAGACGGGCGGTCTTGGGGCGCCGGCCTACACGGTGAACAATGCGCCGAACGCCAACCCGGGGATTCCTGCCGGAGCGCTTGGCGACCTGACCCCGTATCTTGCCGGTCAGTACGTGCGGGCCTTGAAGTTCCGCCGTTTGGCCCACCAGATCGGGGCGCTGTTTGCGGGCAAGATGCCTCAGGCGTCTGCCTACACCCCGGGGTGTATGACCACCAAGCCGTATGACCCGACGCCCGGCGGCGTGGACGCGGCCGTGGTAGACAAGTTTCACGAGATCATGTACGGCGGCCCAGGCTTTACGGCCACGAACAAACAGGGCCAGACCAGTGGCGCGACTCACCCGTTCAATGGGATCGCAATCAGTGTCTCCAACCCTCATCCGGAGAGCATGCTGGGCTTCATCGGAAGGCCGAGTGACTTCTGGCAATGGGCAAGGTATGGTTTCAGCCCTGCACATCTACCTGCCTGGGCGAAAGCCGGTGTTCCCGGTGCTGCTCCCGGAACCGCCGGGTGCTGGTGGAATGGTACGGCCCACACAGGTCCGACCTTCACCGGGACGTTCCTGTTTGATACGGTGGCAGCGGCCCACGTCTTCCCAGAGTACTTCTGGTTCGGTTCCGGTTACGGCCGGCACCTGGCCTGGGGGATCTTTGAGGGGGCATCCGATCCATCGGCAACCATCGAGGCTGCTGACGCGGCCCTGGCCTACCCGGACAAGCGGGCGATCACCAGGGGACGGACCATCGTACCCGTGAACCCGAATGGTTCACTCACGCCTTACAGTTACACGCACCTGGCCGCAAGGCACCTGGACGCCAGGGAATTTACCCCCAATTCGCGCTACGATGACACCAAGGGGGACACCCAGGGGCGCCATATGTGGGGCGGCAAGACAAAGGCCCTGGCTTTTGGTAATGGCAAGGCTGCGGCCTACACCTATGCCAAGACGCCTCGATACGACTCCGTGGGTAACGGCGATCCCGCGGACTTCGTGGCCTACGAGGTCGGCCCGCTGGCCAGGATGATGTCCAATGCGAGCGGCCTGTCGAACCCGGGCGGCCCTGCCGTAACGGCAGAAGTCCTGGCAGTCGATGCCGGAGCTGCAGGTGCCTATTACCCAGGTATCCTGGCGGACGTAGACGGTGTGCTCGGTGGTGCGTTTGGCATGGGTGCGATAGGGGTGTTCCCGGGCTGGGGTGCGAACCTCACGGGTCACCTGACCTTCCTGCAGACGGCAATCCCAGGCAGTCCGGTCTTTTATCTGCCGCCGAATGCCCTGCCGGCAACGGCCTTGAATAACACGTTTGCCAATGACTACATGGGCGACGCGACGCTCGACAGGATCGCGGCCAGGTCGTTGGAGACGTATTATGTGGCCAGGCAGATGGTGAACTGGTTTGCGGCCATCGATCCGAGCAAGAAGTCGAACAAGAGCCTCTTCTTTGACTGGGGCGGCGGCAAGCTCCATCCCATGCCCAAGAACTCGGCAAAGGGCGCAGGCCTGACCGAGGCCCCCAGAGGGGCCCTGGGCCACTGGATCAAGATCGGTAAGCCCAAGAAAAATGCCAAGTTCAAGAAGTACAAGGGAAAAACCAGCAACTACCAGATCATCACCCCGACGGCGTGGAATATCTCGCCCATCGATCACCTGGGCAACCACGGTCCTGCGGAAAAGTGTCTTCTGGATACGCCTGTGGTGAGCACTGCAGAGCCCATCGAGGTCCTGCGGGTGATTCACTCCTTTGACTTCTGCTGCGCCTGCACGGTTCACGTGTTCAACGCAAAGAAGGAAAAGACCTTCGAGGCAACCCTCGAGACCTTACCGTAACCTTAACCTCAGCCCGGGCCGGTCCCTTTCCGGACCGGCCTCCGGCTGATACAACAAAGAAACTGAAACCCTAAGCAAAAGGGGCCTTTTCCAAGGCCCCTTTTTTGTGATATGGGGTGAGCCGCAAGAA
>CAZCXI010000096.1:0-3337 GCA_964502635.1 uncultured Desulfobacterales bacterium | reverse complement strand
TAATGAGATATTTGAGAACTTGGATGGCGTATTGGAAACTATTAGGCTGGAGTGCTTGAAATAGCTTTTCACCCTCCCCTGACCCCTCCCGTCAAGGAAGGGGAGTATTGAACCGCGATAGCGAGCGCCAACCCCGCTGCTTGCGGCGGGGTTGGCGCTCGTTTTTGCGGGTCACAATGCAACTAATTACAGTTGCATTGTGATGTTGATTGTGCTAGGGTTTACTCGATGACAAAGCGGGGAAAACTGCGTGAACGATTTCTTTCTGGTCCCCGCGATTTCACCTGGCAAGAATTGGTCACGCTACTGAGCGGATTCGGGTATGAACTTGCTGCGGGGGGCAAGACCGCTGGTTCGCGGGTCCGGTTCACTCATCCTGAGCGGCCTGGGGTTACCCTCCACAGGCCGCACGGCTCCGGCGTGCTGAAGCGTTATCAGGTGGATCAAGTTAGAGAGTTCCTGATAGAGGAGGGGCTGCTATGAAGGATATGATGCATCACAGGGGATATTATGGTTCGGTCCATTATGATGACGACGATGAAGTATTCTACGGCAAGGTTGAGTTTGTCAGGGCACTGGTAAGTTATGAGGGGACGGATGTCAAGAAGCTTCGCAGGGCCTTTGAAGAAGCAGTAGATGATTACCTGGATCTGTGCAGTGCCAAGGGCCGAGATCCGGACCGGCCGTTTAAAGGCAGCTTCAATGTGAGGGTGGGTCAACATCTGCATCGGCGTGCTGCTGTGGCGGCGGCGCAAAGAGGGGTTAGCTTGAATCGGTTCGTTGCGCAAGCCTTGGAGAAAGCCACCCGAGACGATCGTGTTGCATAGGCCAGCGTGAGTCTGCGGTTAAATAGAAATTGCGGGAGGAAATATTGACGGACAAGCAGCCTATTTTGGTTCTGGGCGTGGGGAACATCCTCTTGACGGATGAGGGCGTGGGTGTCCATGTTGTGCAACGACTCCAGAAGATGGACCTTCCGCCGCATGTGGAGGTCATGGATGGCGGCACATCCGGGTTTGACCTTCTGGACGACATTGAGGGGAGAAAAAAGGTGATCGTCGTGGACACGGTGAAGGCGGGGCAACCCCCTGGGACCGTGTATCGAATGACGCCAGATGACATGGAAGAAATGGGCAAGTCTCGCATATCGCTTCACGACATTGACATGACGGACCTGTTGAAGCTGGCTGATGTGTTCAAGATTCAAAAGCCCGAGGTCGTGATCATCGGCATTGAACCCAAAGACATGGAAAGCGCCAGCCTGGAACTTTCGGCCGAGGTGGCCGCCCAGTTGCCCAGGGTGCTTGAGCTGGTGATGAAAGAAATTGGTGACTAGTGGCTGGTTATTGGTTGTCCGTGAAAAGGATTGCAACCGGTTGAATAGCATGTGTTTCAGTGTTTAATTGGTTCAATTGGTTGGATTGGTGAACCAATAACACCAATCGAACCAATAGAACTAGTACGAAGGACAAATGATTAACCGTTGAGGAGGCTACGAGGCTTATGAAGGTTTTACCAGTCAAAGTTTTTGTGTGGGGGATTGTCGTTTCCTTGTTGTTTTTTGCAGGCTGCCGGGAAGAGGAGGCAGGTAAGAAGGCTGCTGGTGAGGCCGCCGTTCAGGAGCCGGCCGTTGAGAAGGCGGGTGGAGACGTCCTGGCCCTGGTGGGCCAGGATAAGATTACCAGGGAGGATGTTGAGGCTCTCCTGGCAAGAATACCGGCAAGGAGGCGGGAGATGCTCAAGAAAAGGGCCCTTGATGATCTGATCGAGGCCACGGTCTTCGCCCAGGAGGCCAGGGCGCGGGGGCTGGATAAGGATCCCGAGGCCGAAAAAGCCGTGGCCAAGGTGAGAAAGGAGATACTGGCCCGGGGGTTTGCCCAGAAAAACCTCGACAAGGAGGCGGAGCCTCAGGAAGAGGCCCTGAAGCACTTTTACGAGGAGCACCGGGATCAGTTTCTGGTGCCCGAAGGGGTGCTGGTCCAGCGAATCGTGGTCCGGGATGCCCAGCATGGCGATAAGGCGTTGGCGGCACTGAAAGACGGCACGCCTTTTGAGGAAGTTGCCGAGAAGGAATCGATGGGTCACTTGCGGAAAGGCCACGGGATCGAGAAGTGGTACTACAGGGGAAAAACAGACCCCGCCGTGGAGAAGGTGGCCTTTGACCTGGAGAAAGGCGCTGTCAGTCCTGTCATAAAGACGGCGAAGGGCTACGAGGTCATCAAGGTCCTGGAGAAGCGCGAGCCCCACGAGATTCCCTATGAAAAGGCCAGGGAGAAGATACGCGTGAGGTTGTTCTGGAACAACAAGCAAAAGATCATCGACCGGTATTACAAGGCGGCAGGGGTTAACACCCACCCCTCCGAGCCCGGCGTACTGGCCCGGGTAGGCGATGAGGTGCTGACGGAAAAGACCCTGGCCCCCATCCTTGAGAAGGCCCCGGAAAAGGACAAGGAAAAGATCAAACGCAGGTGGATCGAATATTTCGTGGAAACCAGCGTTTTTTCCAAGGAGGCTGAAAAGGTCCACCTGGAAGAGGACCCGGATGTGGCCAGAGAACTCCGGTTACGCACGGACCGGGTCCTGGCGCAAATCTTTCGTGAGCGGTTTGTTGCCGGTCAGTTCCATATTACCGACAAGGACATTGCGGCCTATTACGAGGGGCACCAGGAACAGTTTCGGGAGCCCTTGAAGCTCAGGGCAAAATCCATCCTGGTCAAGACGCGCGAAGAGGCCGAGGCCATACTGAAAGAACTCAAGGAAAAGAAGACGGCCTTCGGGTACCTGGCCCAGCAGAAATCGCTCTATCCCCATGCGGCGGAACGGGCCGGCGAGATCGGCTGGTTCGGCAAGGGACAAAAGGACCCTGCCCTGGAGGAGACGGCCTTTTCCCTGAAAAAGGGTGACATGAGCGGCATCATCAAGACCAAGGCCGGCTACGAGATCATAAAGTTGATGGACACGAAGGGGGGCGGCATCAAGCCCCTGGATGAGGTCAAGCAAACCATCGAGATGACCTTGATGATGCAGCGCCTTGACCAGGAAAAACAGCGTTATTACAAGAAGGCCGGGGTAAAGATCCTGAACAGTGGTCAGTGAACAGTGAATAGTGATGGTTTCGTAAAAAGTATTTTGCGAACGACATTGAGCATTTTGGGAGACAGGCACTTGAGATATTCAGCGTTAAAAAATGCTAACTGTTTGAGGGCGTTAGCCCGAGTTGAGCGCAGAGCTTCACTGCGTGTTAGCATTTTAGCTGAACAGCTCAAGTGCCCCCAAAATGTTCACGGAGTGAGTGAAATCGACTTTTTACGAAACCATCAATAGTGGCCGGCAGAAA
>CAZCXI010000095.1:0-10448 GCA_964502635.1 uncultured Desulfobacterales bacterium | reverse complement strand
TGGATCATATTTGACGAAATCCATGAACGTTCGTTCAGTGATTGGATGGTCAAGCAACTGTTATGCCAAAACTGGATATTTATTGATATCAATTAGTTGCAGCGAAACTAACGGAATCGAATGGGCCTCACCCGGAAAAAATGTCAAAATCCTGTCAATACTTTCCGATAAGGTCTTAAGCCAACAAGGAAGACGGGGGAATTCGATGAAGGGCTCCGCATGGACCGACTGGCTGCCGGCAAGTCCGGTCGTTTAGGCCTTGGAGCTTCATAACTCATCGTGTTCTTGCGAAACTTTCAGGGCCTCTGGCGCCACAATACACATCGTTCGTGAATCTTGCGCCGACTGCTGCAGAGCCTTTTTGGCTTGATTTTCTTAAGACTTTCCTCCAATCTTCCGATAAAGGCATCAGGGGAGAAGCGTTGATGCATGTCACCACCTATCATATTCATAATGTCTTAAGGGCATACGGCAAACAGCTGAGCCTCAGTAGCCGGAGAGGGGCAGATAACAATGGCATGCCTCCGAATCGAACCGATAGCATCACCATTTCTTCTGAAGCGAGGCGAAAGGCCGTTATTGAGAAAGTGGCGGCGGATGTGGTTGAACGAATTATGCATTTCGGCCCCCGGGACGCTATGGAACAAGACGTGTTCAAGGAACTCGAGGGGGAGTATGGCAACAATCTTGCAGTAGGAGACAGTGCCGAGTTCGTCTTCAAGGTGATTGACAAGGAAAACGGGGAAGAAATGAAGACCCTCTCGATCGAGGACTCGAAATTTCTTAAACGTCGACTTGAACAGATTACTAGGGATAAGGTGAACGACAACATGATTTGATCAGACGGAGGTGTTGGCTCATGAAAATTACAGGTGATGGGCACGAAATTGCCAAGTATATGAACGACGCAGCTGTTAAGCAGACACAGGAAGCGACTGAGAAGACTCCCGCCCCAAAAGATGTGCCTGCCGACTCTCAACAGGATGCGGTTGTGAATTTGTCGGAAAGGTCCAGAGACGTTCGACGGGCGGAAGAGGTCATACGATCTGAATCGGATATCCGCACGGAAAAAGTTCAGGCCATCAAGGATCAAATTGAGAAGGGAACCTACGAGGTCGATTTCGACAAGACAGCCGAAAAGATGGTCAAGGCCTTTTTTGACGAACTCATTTAACCTGGGCACAGGACCCAACTACGCCACGCGTGCGAACTGCCCGTTCGGCCTCACCGTTTTCCTCCTTTCGCATTTCTGAACGGTTGTCCCTACCCTCGAATTTCTGTCAGGCTTCCGTAGAGCCTGACACTATTTCAAGGCACGGAAGGGAAACCTTGTCGGGGTAGTCTCACCAAAGGCGAAAGGGCGCTCTGGAATTTGAGCCCGAACAAATGGCTTTTTTAGACAGGAATGAATTTTGGCAAAAGATTATTATCATAGAGAAGGATAGACAATTTATCTAATGTAATACTTGAATGGTAAGCTAGTCGAAGATACCAAGAATTGAAGTGGCTGGGGGAGGAGGATTCGAACCCCCGCTAATGGATCCAGAGTCCACTGTCCTACCTCTAGACGATCCCCCAACGCTTAAGGTGTGTAACCAGGATAGCCCCTAGCCCCTGCAACTATGTTCAACCCTCATTGATCGTAAACAAAATGAAGAACAGGGGTAGGCTCTTAAAATACTAGTCATTTTTGTTATGTTGTCTAAAATTCAAATTCAATATGTCTTCTGTTAGGATTCAACTGACATGTTCCGGGTACTTGCGTTTCTATAGGTAATATGGATGAAACAGACTGTCAAGAAGGACGTCAGCAACACCGGGGAAAAACCTCCATCACCTTCTTGTGATCCAGCAGACTGCAGACCATAGGGCCTTCAACTGACACCCGCCTCTCCAGCCCTGCCTTTTACCCCTTCACGCCCTCGCCGGGCTCTTAATACACGATGAACCCGGCGTATCCCACGACCTGGGCATAGTCGCCGGTCACGTCTCCTGATGTGGCATATTGGACCAGTTCCGCCTTGGTGGCGCCCAGTGCCTTGCAGGCTGTGAGCACGATCGTTGTGGGGATGACCCCGCACATGGAGATGTTGTGTTGGGCCACCGTGTCGAACAATCCTTTGGGATCCAGTCCGAGAACCCGCTCAATGGCCAACTGGTCTTGACTCCGAGCCACGTCCTGCGACTCATAATGGGTCATATCCGTGCTGGCCACGAGGAGTGCTTCCTTGCCGTAATCCTGCAGCCCTTGCGCCAAGGCTCGGCCAATCTCTTCACAGGTGTCATAACGCACGTGGGACAGGGCCATGGGGACGATGCTCACGTCAGGCCTCAAGAGTTGAAGGAAGGGGATCTGAACCTCTATGGAATGTTCCATGGCGTGAGCCTGGGGATCGTCCTTGATCATGTCACGAGGCACGGCCTTCAAAAGCAAGTCGGCAAGAGTCTCGTTAATCCGAACCGGCCCCAGTGGCATGTCCCAAGTGCCCGAGGCAGCCAAGGCCACGGGCGCCCCGATGCCCCTGTGATTGGGCCCGAGGATCACGACTGCCTGTGGAATGCGAATTTGAGAAAAAACGGCACCGGCTACCCCACCCGAATACATATACCCTGCATGAGGAGAAATGGCGGCCAGTGCGGTTCTTGGTTCAGCTGCCGGTGTTACAAATGAATCAAGCTGCTCTTTCAAGCGTCCCTTGTCACCAGGATAGAACATGTTGGCTACAGCCGGTGTGCGTGACATAGGGGACCTCCTTGTTCACATGTCCATGGGCATTGAGCCACTCACATTGTCCAGCTCGGTCTGTCTTCTGGCACTTTGACCAATGTCTCCAGCATAACATAGAGGAAAACTTCGAACAAGGTCTGAGTCTTGCGGGTGTCGGGGTTTGGTTTGGAACACCATATTCGGGATGAAAGCCCTTGACAAAGTGTCCATTTTGACTATATTAGCATACTTCAACTGGCCAAGTTATAGT
This sequence comes from uncultured Desulfobacterales bacterium, assembly GCA_964502635.1. Taxonomy (GTDB): domain Bacteria; phylum Desulfobacterota; class Desulfobacteria; order Desulfobacterales. The sequence goes on along the minus strand of CAZCXI010000095.1, from coordinate 7,470 downwards.
CATCCTGGAAAAATTGCCTGATATAACAAGCCATTAGAGATATCAATTGACTACATTGGGCCGGCATTTTTGTCGAGATTTGAAGTCAATTTGAGATTTCGTGGTACAAAAAAATGCAGGGAGATGACCCATGGCATTGCCAAAGCGAAAAACTTCGAAATCACGGCGCGGTAAACGACGGACCCATCAAAGGGTGAGTGTGCCCAGCCTGTCGCTCTGCCCACAGTGCAACGAGCCCAAGCTTCCACACCGCATTTGTCCAAGCTGCGGCCACTACAAAGGCCGCACGGTTATTGAAACAGAAGAAATGTAGGTGTCCCGCTACCAGTTGGGCCATGCTGTGCCTAACCGGCCGGAAGCATCGTTGGACCAAGGGAGGCGTTCAGCCCAAATGCAAATACATGCCACAGCAGAGACAAAACCTGACCTTGCCGGACTGGACCCTGAGTCGAGGCAGATGGTGCTTGACACCCTCGAGCTTGTCAGGAAACGACTCCTGCCCAAGGAAAAGGTGCTGGAGCTCGACAGGAAAGAAGAGTTCCCTGAAGAGATCATCCGGGAGATGTTGGGGCCGGAGATCGGCCTCCAGCTCCTGTTTATCCCGGAACAATACGGCGGCATGGGTGGAGGCGCAAGGGACAGCTGTGCCCTGACCCGAGAGATGGCCAAGATATGTCTGGGCGTGGCAACGGCATTTTTTGCCATTCAGCTTGGGGCGGATCCCATCATGTTCGCGGGCACCGAAGAGCAGAAGCAGAAATGGCTTGGCAAAATCGTGGAGGGCCGTTCTCTGGTGGCCTATGCGGTAACGGAAGCGGAGGCCGGAAGCAATTTGGCCGCCCTGAAGACCAAGGCCGAGCCAGTGAAGGACGACGCCGGACAAATCACCGGCTATGTCATCAACGGGAGTAAACAGTTCATCTCGAACGGCGGATACGCTGATTTCCTCACGGTGCTGGCCAGGGCTCCGGAAGGGCCAAGCTTTTTCATCGTGGAAAAGGGCATGGAAGGCCTTCATCAGGGAAAGGGGGAAGAGAAGCATGGAATACGCGCATCCAATACCTCTCCCCTCACCTTTACCGATGTCTTTGTTCCGGTTGAAAATCTCTTGAGCGGTGTGCCTGGCAACGGACTGAAACAAGCCAATATGGTGTTCGGGCACACGAGGCTCGTGGTTGCGGCCCTCGGCATTGGAGCGGGTGAGGCCGCCCTTGAGATTGTCATCGGATACGCAAAAGAACGCATACAGTTTGGAACCCCCCTTTCCGAAAAACAGGGTTACACCCACAAGCTGGTCGTGCCCAACGCGGTGAGACTGGAAGCCGCCTCTGCTTACACTGAGGAGCAGGCTGCCCGGCTGGATGCGGGCGAAAAGGACCTTCAGGTGGAAGGCTCCATTGCCAAGTATTTTGCCACGGAGGCCGGAAATCGTGCCGCAGAAGACGCCATACAAGCCCTTGGCGGCTATGGATACATTGCCGAATACGAGGTTGAGAAGATTAAAAGGGACGTAAAGATCACCTGCATTTATGAGGGGACAAGCGAGATCCAACAAAACATTATCGGCATGTTCAGGTGGCGGGCCTCTGTCAAATCCAAAGGCAAGTATTACGAGGCCATGGCAGCTGATATGGAGGCCTTGGACGCGTCCCTGCCCGAGACCGGTGCTGGGACTTACGCCCTGGCGGCAAGGGCGTTGAACGAAACGATCATGTTTGCCCACAGCCACAAGCTCACCAAACAGCAGTACATCATGTTGTGCCTGGCGGACATGATGACCTATGTGGAGGTGGGCGTCAGTACGGCAAAGAAGGCCGGCCATTTGGCCCAGGAAGACGCACCAGACGCCGGAAAGATCGTGATCATGTCCAGGATCTTTGCCGGGGAGGTGGCCGAGGTGGTGGCCAAGAACGCCATGAAGATTATTATGGGGCCTGGTCTGTTTGATGAGCACACGACCTCAGAGCTGAAGAAGAAAATCGGCTATGACGGGTTGGTACACAGTTACAGCGGCCTGATCCAGGACATGGATGCCGTTTCTGATATCCTGTTTGGCAGGGCATAGGAAACCTTACAGACCCACGTTAGAGAGGACAATGACCGAAAAAGACGTGAAACGCGTAGTCGCAATCACCGGAGGATCGAGGGGCATCGGCCGTGCTATTGCGCTGCGCATGGCCGGTCCTGATACCAAGGTCTGTTTCAACTACTCCGCGCAGGTCAGCACAGATGCTGAGGAGACAACCAATCTCATCGCCAGAGCCGGGGGCAGTGCATGGAGCAGCCGCGTTGATGTGGCCTCGCGGCTGGACGTGCAGGGTTTTTTCGACAAGATTTTTGACGACTCCGGTCATGTGGACATCCTGGTCAATAACGCCGGCGTTACCGCAGATGCACTCCTGGTTCGCATGAAGGAGGCGGATTGGGATCGCGTGCTCGCCATCAATCTCAAGGGTGCTTTCAACTGCATGCAAGCGGTTGCCAAGGCCATGATGAAGCAGCGCTCGGGCCGCATAGTCAACGTCGTCTCGGTCGTGGGTGTGATGGGCAACCCGGGCCAGGCCAATTACTGCGCGTCAAAGGCGGGCCTGATCGGCCTCACCAAGACAGCCGCAAGGGAGCTGGCGCCCAGAGGGGTTACGGTGAATGCAGTGGCGCCTGGCTTTATCGACACCTCCATGACTGTTGATCTCCCCCAAAAGGCCAAAGAGGTCATGCTCGCGCAAGTGCCCCTGAAACGCATGGGCCGGCCCGAAGATGTGGCAGAGGTTGTGGCCTTCCTGGCCTCTGACAAGGCTTCATACATCACCGGGCAAGTCATTCATATCAACGGGGGTATGTACATGTAACCCTAATGTTGCAAAAGCCGAGGGTGCTGCAGATGCAAGGCGTCAAGGGTGAGGCTGTAGTCGTTTACGCCGATCCCTTGACAACGCAGCAGATGCTGTATCATCGGCTTTCCCGAAGGGTAAACAACATGGCTGTTTTTCTGGTTTTCTGGATATCACTCGTAGTGCATTCCAAAAAAATACTCAAAAAGACCGCAAAGAAAGGCTATTGTTGCTTTTTTGAACATTTTGCCATGTTGTTTATGCAACTATAGGGGTTACTCAAGAATCACTAAGACCTCTTCCAATCTTTCGAAATCTACGAAGGGCTCAATGTCGACCTCTTGGAAGATCCCGGACGGGCCCTTGGTTATCTCCATGACAGACCCTACCCGAAGACCTTTAGGAAAAACCCCGTCCAGTCCGGACGATACAACCGTATCTCCCTCACTGATCTCGGCCTTTCTCACAACATATTTGAAGTGACAATACGCCTTGGCTTCTCCTTCAACAATGCCCCGGGTGCGGGTTCGCTGCACCAGGGCATCTATGGCGCTGCTGCGATCAGTAATCAAAAGGACCTTTGAGTAACCGTAGGATGCCGCCATAATCTGACCCACGATTCCTTCCGGCGCGATGACGGGCATCCCCTTGGAAACACCGTCATGAATGCCCTTGTTGATAATCACGGTCCTAAACCATATAGAAGGGTCCAGTCCAACGATCTGGGCGGCAAGCAGGCGTTGGTAAAGACGGGGCTCCGTGTCCAGTAACAGGAGCTTGCGGAAACGTTGGCAGGCGATCTCAGATTCCAGGTGTTGACTTTTCTCCAGCCCGAGTTTCGCAAGCGTCTCTTTCAGGTGATCGGACTCTTGCCTGGCCGCCACGAGGGAAAAATAATGACGCCAGACACGCTCACAAAAACGGATGGCTTGCGTCACGCCTTCCTGGAAGGGCGCTATGCCCGCCATGACCACTCTGTCACACGTAGAGTTCTCATGACGGTGCTTGGCGCTGATGGAAAGGAGGATGATGTTGAGGGCGGCAAAAAGAACCAAGCAGAAAGTCGTCAGAAATCTTTTTGAGAACATGGGTCTGGCCGGAAAAGGATTTGAGTGGTCGGCCCGTCATAACACAATGTCCGGGCGTCTTCCTATTGAATCGTAACCTCTCCCAGAAGTGCAATATTTTCCAAGGCCATACCGGAGCCCACCGCTACCGTGGATAGGGGATCCTCGGCCACCGTAATGGGCAGAGAGGTCTCTTCTCGAAGTAATCTGTCCAGGTTTTTGAGCAGGGCGCCACCACCCGTCATAACGATCCCCGTATCAACGATGTCCGCAGCCAGTTCAGGCGGGGTTTGTTCCAGGGCTGCCTTCACAGTCTCAACAATGGACTCGATCTGTTCGGCAATGGCCACGCGGATCTCTTCGGAATCAATGGCGAGAATTTTCGGGATACCTGACACCAGGTCCCGTCCCTTCACTTCAATGGTCTCTATATTTTCAGGGTCAGGATAGGCATTGCCGATCGTCGTTTTTATGATTTCTGCGGTTCGTTCCCCGATCAAGAGGTTGTACTTTCTTTTGATATACTGTACGAGCGCTTCATCCATCTTGTCTCCACCCACCCGGATGGAACGGCTGTAAACGATCCCCGCCAGCGATATGACGGCCACCTCCGTCGTTCCACCACCAATGTCAACCACCATATTGCAGGTGGGATCCGTAATAGGGAGACCCGCACCGATAGCCGCTGCCATGGGCTCCTCAATGAGGAACACCTCACGGGCGCCAGCCGATTCAGCCGACTCCTTTACCGCCCGTTTTTCCACCTGAGTGATCCCTGACGGCACACATATGATAATCCTCGGCCTTATGAGCCTGCGCCGGTTATGAACCTTGCGGATGAAGTGGCGCAGCATGGCCTCGGTCACCTCAAAATCCGCAATGACGCCGTCCTTCATCGGGCGGATCGCCACAATGTTGCCGGGTGTCCGTCCCAGCATCCTCTTAGCCTCTGCGCCAACCGCCAGGACCCTGTTTTTCCGTCTGTTATCGGTGCGCACGGCCACCACGGAGGGTTCACTCAGGACAATGCCTTTTCCCTTCACATAGACCAAGGTGTTGGCAGTTCCCAAATCAATAGCCAAGTCATTAGAAATCTTTCCAAGAAGGGCATTAAACACCTTACTGTCTCCTCACATGAGAGGTTATCACCGTCATCCGAACAAGCAACTATATCAAGCAGAAAGACCAAGCAGGAATTATGCCAAAAATCGACTTCCAATGCTCCAATTGCTATTATGTGGCTACCAGATGGCGTGCCCTATTTCAAGGAAATAATGAGGCCCGTCACCCGGTGAGGGGCCTGAAAAGGGTTTGAAATTTGTCCCATCGTGTGTTTAACAAGACAATCGTTATGCCAACTGTCAGCGTGATCATCCCTTCCCATAATCGTGCATGCCTCTTGAAAGAAGCGATCGATTCGGTCTTGGCCCAGGACTTTGATGATTTCGAACTCATTGTGGTTGATGACGGGTCAACCGACGACACGCCTGAACTGCTACGGTCTTACGCAAACATCTGTGTGGTTCGCCAGGGGCGTCGAGGCGTCAGTGCTGCCCGGAACTCGGGCATTCGACGTGCCTCGGCCGAGTTTCTTGCGTTTCTTGACTCTGACGACCTCTGGCTGCCGGAGAAACTATCAGCTCAAATCGCTTTTTTCAAGACGCACCCCAGGGCGGTCATCTGCCAGACCGAAGAGGTCTGGGTGAGAAGCGGTGTCAGGGTAAATCCAAAAAGGCGACACAGGAAGTGTGGTGGCATGATCTTTGAGCGGTCCGTTGAGCTGTGTCTCGTCAGTCCTTCAGCGGTGATGCTGCAAAGGAGCTTGTTGGATGAGGTAGGCGGGTTTGACGAGTCACTGCCTGCATGCGAAGATTATGACCTTTGGCTGAGGATCGCGTGCCGCTTTCCCGTACATTTCATCAGCGCACCGCTTGTCATTAAACGGGGCGGCCACACAGACCAGCTTTCAAGGGCACCAGGGCTGGACCGTTTCCGCATCTATGCCCTCAAAAAGGTTCTTGAAAACCCACCCGGGGGCGGATTGACTCAAAGCCAACGCATGGCAGCCGTGGAGGCCTTGTCAAACAAATGTGCTATTTATGCGAGGGGATGTTTGAAACGCGGACATGTTGACGAGGCAAGGCAGTACCTGGCGCTTGGCTCCAAGTTCACGAAAGAAGACCAAGAGGGTTCCGGGCTCAAAATATCCTCGCGACCGATGACCGAACGGCGTTTAGAAAAAGGACAAATTGCATGACTCTTTTGCTATGGGACGCGCTATTTGCAGCCGTGGCCATGGGGCTGTTGTGGAAAGGGTCTGAATGGGTCGTCGATTCAGCGGTTCGCATCGCTCATAGGCTACGGATGTCCGAGGCTGCCATAGGCTTAACCATTGTTGCCATTGGGACCTCCGCCCCCGAGTTTGCTGTCACGATCAATGCTGCCGTGAGGGGTCTGGCCGATATATCGGTGAGCAATGTGGTGGGGTCCAACATTTTTAATCTCGGGTTCATACTGGGCGGCTGTGCTGCCATGCGAACGATCAAGACCACCCCTGTTATTGTGTGGCGAGACGGCCTTTTCTTGCTCACGATGTCAGCCGTTTTAGTTCTATTTCTCAGTGACTTAACCCTAACCCCTATGGAAGGACTTGTACTTTTTTGTGCCCTGATTGTCTATCTCATCTATCTCTTTATGAAAAAGACGCCTGTGGGCGAGAAAGACTCGGGGGAACAGGCTACCTGGAGAGACATCCCCCTTCTTATTCTTGGCATTGCCTCGCTGGTCGGCGGTGGTCACATCCTGGTATGGTCAGCAACCTCACTGGCCCGGGGCCTTGGATTGTCTGAGTGGATCATTGGGGTCACCATTGTCGCAGCCGGGACTTCGTTACCCGAATTCGCCACTTCCCTGATGGCAGCTTACAAGGGACAATATGGCATGTCCCTTGGCAATCTCATCGGCAGCGATCTCTATAATCTCATGGGGGTTCTTGGACTGGCAGGCATGCTTGGCCCCCTGCGCATTGATCCGGTCGGCCTTCAAAGCGTCTATCTCCTTGTCGGCATGGTGGCTCTCGTCGTCATATTCATGCGCACCGGGTTCCGCGTGTCCCGAGCCGAGGGTTTTATTCTGATAGGCATCAGTGTAATCCGGTGGATCATTGATTTCTCGGCCCAAGTCTGACGGCTTCGCAAGAAGTGTTTTGCAAACGGCCTTGAGCATTTTGGGGAGAAAGGCACCGGAGATATTCCGCGCTAAAAAAATGGGATTCTTCTCGCGATTAGTTGATGCAAAGGGTTCAAGGGGTCAAGGATTCAAGGGGTCGAGTGCTTTTCTTTCTAATGATTTCACACCTGCTGATTTGCGATGTCAGGCCGCATACTTCATTAGAAAAACTTGTTGTTATTTCGTAAATTTCTACACATGGCTGATATTCATTTGCCAAACCTTTGATTGTTCATCTCTCTTAAGCATTTTACTCGAACCCTTGAACCCTTGAACCCTCGAACCCTTGAATCCTCATGAGGCCGTCAACTCTTTTGACGATGACCGAAAAATGCTAATTGTTT
>CAZCXI010000094.1:0-10772 GCA_964502635.1 uncultured Desulfobacterales bacterium | reverse complement strand
TGTCATCTTCAGGGTGCCGGGGTATCCGTGGCATCAGCGCTGTATTAGTAGCTTCACGACACTTCGGCCGACAGATGTCCGAATCCTTTGTAATTGGAAGAAAGACCGAGAAAATCGGCTCTTGCCGTATTGGCACACGGATCTGCCACGAAACCCGGCCATTTTATCAAATTGTCCAGCCAGGGAATATTCCCTTATGTCGAATTGGAGAAGGTACCGAGACCAAATCGACCCGCAAATTCATAAAAGACCCCCGTTTGTTATCAGTTTGTGAAAGCTTTTTCAAGTTTCAGCCCGACAATTTCCAATGAGGGAGGATATTCATTGTGAACTGCCAAACACTTTCGATAGGATTCAGTTCGGGGTTATAAGCCGGCATAAATGCAATCCCAAGGCGATCGGTACATACCCGCACCAGGCTTTCTTTAGTAGGCCATGACAATACCTTGCATTATCAGCGATAAGCACTACCCTCAGCCGATGTTGTCTTCACGGGGCTTTCGTTCGACAAACGTTGAACCAAAATCACGCCCGTGGTATACAAGTGACACTTGAACCGAAAAAGCGAGCGCATTCCCCATAGCTTGCTGCGGGGTTAGCGAGCGTATCTAAAACAGTCAGCGTTCCTTACGGTCGAAGATTCCCTGTAGCTTGCTACAGGGAGCTTCAATCGATAGCCGAACAAAGCTCGGCAGGCCATTCGGAATGACAGGGGGACGCAGGGGCAAAACTTGCAGAAGCCAATCGAAGCTCCGTACTGGTGACTCGGCCGTCATCGTCCATAGGCTTGGTTGGCCTGGCGAAAAGACCTGGGACGGAACCTTCTCTTCTATAAGGGCGATCTTACAGATCATGATTTTGTATTAGATGCGTAAAAGTCCTTCCAGCCTGAGGCTATCGTCCACCTTGGCGACATACCGTCCGCAGCCTATAGTATGATTGACGTACATCACGCTGTGTAAGACAATTACTAATAGAAACACGAGATCGTTTACTCCTGCCAATAAGATGTTAGCATTAGTCATTGGAGAAGTAATTTAAAGTGTGTGGTATCGCCGGGTTAATCACAAACAGTGCACCCGTTGACAAAAATGAACTTCGCCAGATGGCCAAGAGGTTACAACATCGTGGCCCTGACAATATGGGTTACTATGTTCACGAAAACGCCGGCCTGGCACATACTCGTTTATCAATAATAGATCTGCAAGGTGGGGATCAGCCGATTGTCAGTTTTGATGAAAACCTGGTAGTGGTTTCAAATGGTGAAATATACAATTATATTGAGTTGATGGAGGACTTAATCCAAAAAGGCTGCCGTTTCAAGACCCGTTCCGATAGTGAATCAATTATGCAGTCCTATATATTTTATGGGCAAGATTTCATTCACAGGTTGAACGGCATGTTTGCCTTTGCTTTATACAATAAGACATCAGAAAAAGTTTTTCTTGGAAGAGACCGATTAGGCATTAAGCCTTTATTCTATTGCATCTCTCCAAACAAAATTGCTTTTGCTTCTGAAATAAAGGCCCTTATTCCGGTTTTGTCGCACACGCCTGCAATCAACCCCGAGGCTCTAAGCCAATTTTTTCATAATCAGTTTAATACCGGCAGAGAGACCATTATTAAAGGAATCAGACGAGTGCTGCCCGGGGAAATTATCACCATTAACAAGAAACTTGAGATGTCTCATTGGCGATATTGGTCGCCTTCTTCAATAGAAAGGACCAACTGTTCCTTTGAAGAAGCTCGGGAAGAATTTGATTCATTATTTGAACAAGTTATGAGAGAACACATCCGCTCGGATGTGCCCTACGGTCTTTTTCTGTCCGGCGGGGTCGACTCCGCGGTTATTTTGGCAATGCTTCATCGCTTTCAGGAAAGACCGATTCGGACCTTTTCGGTGGGCTTTAAAGATTCCGAGATGAAAAGCGAGCTTGAACCTGCCCGGTTCATTGCCAATCAATTCAATACCGACCATGAACCGGTCGCCCTCGACAAAGAGAGGCTTTTCAAGCGGGTGCCCTATATCATCTGGGCCACTGATGATCTCATGCGAGATTACGCTTGTCTGCCCACATCTTTCCTCGCTGAGGAGGCATCAAGGGAACTCAAGGTTGTTTTTACCGGAGAAGGGGGCGATGAGGTATTTGCCGGGTATGGTCGGTACAAAAAGTCGCCGGTTGAAAAATGGCTGAAGAACTTCCTTGCCCCGGGCTCCGGAGGCTTCAGGACTAGGAGTCAGATAAGGAAACGCTGGACAAACGCGCTATATGGTCCACGTCTGAAGAAATATCACAATGAGTTTCGAAGGCCCTTTATCGAGGCTTGGCAATCCTGCCCTCCCGCGTGGTCCGATGTCCAAAAAAGTCAATACGTGGATATAGTTACAGCGTTGCCGGACAATCTCCTCGTTAAAGTCGACCGAATGCTCATGAGTTTCGGGGTCGAAGGCAGGGTGCCGTTTTTGGATCATCGTGTTGTACACTTCGGCCTCTCATTGCCTGATCATCTCAAGGTCAAGACTCATTATGGGAAATTATTTTTGAGGAAGTGGGGTGAAAAATATCTCCCCAAGCGCCATTTGTGGCGAAAGAAGACAGGCTTCCATGTGCCCATAGGGGAATATCTTGCGGAACGATTTCTAACTGACCTGGAAGACAAACTTGTCCAAAATACTATGATTCGGGAATGGTTCAATACTGAAGCAATAAAGAAATTGTTTCATTCCCACGCAAAAAGCGGTGCTGCGTCGAGGGCGATCTGGTGCTTGATGCAATTTGCCATCTGGCACCACATCTTTATTGAGGGGGGTGGAAAGCGACCGACCCCCGAGGAGGATCCTCTGGACTGGATAAGTTAAGAGGTGTCAGCTTATTAGACCGGGACATTGAGCTTCTGCTGTAGAAGTCCAGTCTCCTAAAATCCTCGTAAAATATGTCTGGGGACAAGGAATCACGCGTACACGAGGACCAAAAACAGTATCTCACACAGAGACGCAGAGACCGCAGAGTCTTAAAGATGATTAAAAATATACTTCTTCACCCGTACTGGCTCGTTTTTTCTCTGTCAGCCATTGTTGTCTTCTTCTTTCTTCCCTCTCCAGGGGCTATGGAATACTCTATTCTACTCACTGGACTCATCCTCTTCATACACCTGGCGTATGGCTCATATGCCATTAAGGCCATCCCGCGATTCTATCTGATCGTGGTCATCATCTGCGCCTTTCTCATGCTGTCCAGTATGCTTTTTTCTTATGCGCATACTGACACACATCGTTTGTACCGCGTCATAAGGATGCTCATTATCCTTTTTGCCATTCATTGTTTCAGCAGGCAACATGCATATAAACAACTTGAAATTACATTTGTAACTATCCTGACAATATTGATAATAGGTCAATTTATTGTTCGCACGTTCTTGGGAAGGCCCTACGGTACCTATATCAATCCTCATCATCTCGCACAGCTTGCCTCCCTAACCCTGCCATTCATTTTTTATTACTGCTGGATCGCCCCAAAGGCGTATAAATTTTTCTTTATCGCGGTGGGAATCCTTGATCTCGATCTATTACTCAGGACTTCGTCACGGCCTGCAATCCTAGCGCTTGGCGTGAGCACCATGTTCGCACTCATTTTTCTGGTGCGGGGCCGGCGCAAATGGATAGGCCTGTTGACGATTGTTTTTGGCACAGTTGCCCTGTATCTTACCCCCTATGCCGATGTTGTGAGCCAAATTCGAGAATTAATCGTGAACCTCTCCCAGGAAGAGCGTGTCCAGTTCTGGACAGACACGTGGAAGATGCTGCAACACAATTCTTTGACCGCATGGATCATCGGGAACGGAATCGGGAGCTTCCCGGATTTCTTCCCGAAGTACTCGATTCCCGAATACAGTTTCTTCTCCTTTCCACATAATCATGTGCTCCAGATCCTGTTTGATAATGGACTGATTGGGGTGATCGTGGTACTAGGCTGGCAAATTTCCCTTGTCTATCTGCTGGTAAAATCATCGTATGGAGCCACGGCTCCGAAGTTGCGTCTTTTTATCAATTGCGTTGCTGTGGCCTACTTGACATGGGCCATCTTCACTAGTCTGACGGTTGGTTTCTATTCGAGGTTTAGCCTCTATCCATTTGCCTTTATTTCAGGCATCATCCTGATCCTTGCGGAAAGAGTGCTCCCTGGCAGTAGTTCCACTTCCATGCTAATATCCAGGTCCCTCATATTCAATCAGGACAATCAAGACGCTACTGACAGCTCATGATATGGAAAAAAGGAGCTATGGGATTGGGTACAACGAAGGAAAACGTTCATGAATTGGAATGGCGTCAGCATCATTATCCCCAACTATAATGGTGAATCCCTGTTAAAAAAAAACCTTCCCACGGTCCTGGAAGCGGCAGAAGCCTATGCCGGGCCATGTGAGGTCATGGTCGTAGATGATGCCTCCCTGGACAGGAGCATTGACCTCATTGAGACCCATTTCCCGTTGGTCAAACTGGTAAGACAGGAGACGAACCATGGATTCGCGGATACAATTGACACCGGCATACAAAATGCCGTCCATGAGTGCGTCATTTTGTTGAATTCTGATGTGCGCCCGGAGCGCGATTTCATCGCGCCGCTCACCCCCCATTTTCAAGACCCACAAACCTTTTCCATCTCTCCGCTTGTCTGTGATCCGGATGGTATCCCACAAACGGTTTCATGGAATATCGGCATGATAAAGCGTGGAAGCATAAAATTTCGTTCCTGGGACCTGGAGGAAGCACGGCGTCGCACGGAAAAGGGGCACACGCTGAAAAGCCTTTTTGCCTCTGGGGGCTCCGTGGCTCTGCGGAAGCGCATGTTCCTTCAGCTCGGCGGATTTCTTTCCCTGTATAAACCATTCTATTATGAAGATGTTGACCTTTGCACCCGGGCCTGGCTGAACGGTTGGCAAACGCTTTTTGAGCCGCAAAGCCGAGTCGTCCACGACCACGCCGGAGTGATCAGGCTGCATTTTGACGCTCGCCGAGTCCGAACAACCCGCCTGAGGAACAGGCTCTTCTATCTCTGGCTGTACCTGTCCGGAGGAAGGATTGTTGCTGCACATATCCCGGGGATTATGTATCGGCTCCTTTTTCGAACGCTGCAACTGGACATGAGTTATATAAACGCCCTGCTGCTGGCCAGTATTCGCCTGAAAGAGGTAATCGCGATTCGGGCACGGGTGAAATCCAGCCTGAGGACAGTGAAACCACTGGAAGAAATTCTGGCAGAGATTGCAGGGGTTGCATAGGCCATCCATCCTGGTCGGGAAATGCTTGTTTGCTTCGAATGGGTAGGACACAATGAGAGAGCCTCTTAAAGACAACGATTACGAATATACCTTTACGGTTTTTATACCTACATTTAATCGCGCTCACACCCTTGGCCGCGCATTGCAAAGCATACATGAACAAACATTCAGGGACCTGGAGGTCGTCATTATAGATGATGGCTCGCAGGATAATACCCGAAGCCTAATCCGAGAATGGCAGGAAAAGGCCTGGTTTCCCATTCAGTATCACTGGCAGGAAAACCAGGGCAAACCTGTAGCACACAATAATGCCGTGAAGTATGCAAGAGGTTTTTTTTTCGTGCTTCTCGACTCGGATGATATGCTTCATCCAAGAGCCTTGGAGCGTCTCAAGTACCACTGGGACACCATCCCCAACAAAGAAAAAGAGAAATTTGCGGGCGTTGAAGGCCTCTGCGTGGACGCCCTGGGAAAGGTTTCCAGGGACAGATACCCATCGGATGTCATGGATTCAAACTACCTTGAGATTGCAAAAAAATATAACATCATGGGAGACAAGAAAAACGCTGTTCGAACAGAAATATTGCGGCAGTTTCCCTACCCCCATTTCAAAGGGGAGCGCCACATGAGAGACGACATCATATGGAAACGCATTTCCATGCACTACAGATTCAGGTATATCAACGAACCCATACAAATCATCGAATACCAGCCTGACGGACTCTCAGCCGACGTTTTCTCTATGCGCATGCGCAACCCGAAGGGTTTTCGATTTTACTACCTTGAGGAGATCAATACCTATTCATCCCTTACTAGGAGGTCCCTGAGATTTAAATATCACGCCAAGTTTGTGCGTTACTCACTGCATTGCAAGGTGGGTTTTCTCCAGCAGTACAGGGAGGTCCGCTCGAAATTCCTCTGGATGATGAGTTTACCAAGAGGCATGGTCGGCTGGTTGGAAGATCGGGCCAAAATGCTGTTCAAAAGAATATGAGAAGCCTTTTGTTGATGAACTCGTAATAAGCGTTTTGCGAACGATATTGAGCATTTTGGGAGACAGGGACTTGAGATATTCAGCGTTAAAAAATGGTAACTGTTTGAGGGCGTTAGCCCGAGTTGAGCGCAAAGCTTCACTGCGTGTTACCATTTTAGCTGAATGTCTCAAGGGCCCCCAAAATGTTCACGGAGTGAGTAAAATCGACTTGTTACGAAACCATCTTTATTAGGGAACATGAAATCCGACCGTCCTCACATTGCCGTTCTTGTCGCCACTTCCGGCCACAGCGGGGTAGATCGCCTGGTCAGGCATCTTGTACCGGCCATGGCACGGAGGGGCTACATTGTTGATGTGCTGAAGGTGCGGAAACATGGACCTCATTTGGATGACATCCCAGGCAATGTGAACACCGTCGACGTGGGTACAAGTCACGTCTATTCCAGTCTTCCCGGTATTATTCGTTACCTCAAAGGCACACGTCCCGTGGTCATGCTTTCGGATAAAGACAGGGTCAACCGCACCGCCCTCCTGGCGAGAGTGCTGGCTTGCGTAAGGACACGCCTGATCCTCAGTTCCGGAACCACCATTTCAATTGACCTTGCCAGCCGGGGACCTTTTGAGCGCTCGCTGCAACGTTTTTCAATGAAACATTTCTATCCCTTTGCGGACAATATCATCGTAACCTCGAGGGGTGTTGCCGATGACATGGCTGCATATACGGGCCTCGCACGAGATCGCATCCAAGTTGTTCCCTGCCCTGTTGTATCGGAAGACCTCTTTCTCAAGGAACTACCCCTACCGGACCACCCGTGGTTTTTGCCTGGAGAGCCCCCCATCATTCTGGGTGCAGGAGAGTTGTGTGAACGAAAGGATTTCGGGACATTGATAAAGGCATTTGCCAGGGTTCACGAGAACCGGAGGTGCCGCCTTATCATTCTCGGAAAGGGGTCGCAAAAAGAGGCGCTCACCGCCTTGGCACATGCTTTGGGAGTCGGAAATGATGTCGATCTTGCCGGTTTCAAAATTGATCCATATTCCTACATGGCCCATGCTTCTCTCTTCGTATTCACCTCTCGCTGGGAAGGCCTTGGTTTCGTGCTGATAGAGGCATTGGCTGTTGGTACCCCCGTGGTCTCCACCGACTGCCCGAGCGGACCACGGGAGATCCTGGCTGACGGGCGTTACGGCCCGCTTGTGCCGGTGGGTGACGTCATAGCGCTGACACAGGCCATCAAGAAAACCCTTGATCACCCTTTGCCGGGCACCCTTTTACGGAAAGCGGCGTTGCCTTATGAAATCGAGCGGAGCACCTCGGCCTACTTGCAGGCCATGGGCTTGAAATGACAATAAATAGAGATGCCTTGTGTTTGAAACAACCAAGAGGATCATTTGAGAGACTCATGAAACTTTTTAAGAAGAAAAAAAGAAGGCTTTCATTCTATATGTCCCTGAATCCTGAGTACGCGGCTTTTGACATTGGGGAATGGACGTATGGTAAACCAAAAATTCTCGCAGCGGATGACGGTGCAACACTGAAAATTGGAAAATTCTGCTCGATTGCCGGTGATGTAACGATCATCCTCGGCGGTGAACATCGGATTGACTGGATTTCTACTTATCCGTTCAATATCCTTTTTGAAGAAGCGAAACACATAACCGGTCATCCCACAACAAAAGGAGACGTTATTATCGATAATGATGTGTGGATTGGAGAAAACGCATTTGTCTTGTCAGGTGTCCATATTGGGAATGGCGCAGTCATCGCGGCACGAAGTGTCGTTACCAAAGATGTTGAACCATATACCATCGTTGCAGGAAACCCTGCTCACCCCATAAGAAAACGATTCCAAGCAGATATCATAGAAACATTATTGGAAATTGAATGGTGGGACTGGCCCCTGGAGAAGATAAAGGAAAATATTCAGGTTCTCTTGTCTGCTGATATTCAATCGCTCATGGAGATCAAACAAAGAAATGAATAACCGGAATCACTACACTGAAGCTATATAGTATAACGGGAGAAGGTTCGTTTCGTTTTGAACCGCACGGTCGAAGATTCCCCGCAGCCTGCTACAGGGGGCTTCAATCTCCAGTGGTGCAGAAGGCAAGGCTTGATCTTTCTCGATGATTTCACAAAGCAGGATCTCGAATCAGAATTCAGTCCAGTGCCAATTTTGGTGGTTTCGCAAAATACTCTTTACGAAATGATCGATCTTCACCTGGATATCAGCATCTGGTGGTAAACAGACAGATTTCTTTCCACCATCTTTTCTACAGAAAACCCTGCCCGAACAAACTGCCGTCCGGCCAGGCCCATGGCCAAGGTCCTTTTGGGGTCTCGGAGCAGACGGATGATGGCTGCTGCAAGTTGTAGAGTGTCATTTGAGGCAACCAGATAACCGTTGACACCATGGTGGACAATTTCCGGGATGCCTCCGACCCGAGTAGCCACGATGGGCACCCCGGCGGCAGCGGCCTGAAGCAGTGAGACGCCCAGACCCTCCATGGTCGCCGGATGTACGACCAAGTCCAGGCAAGGGAGAATGCGGTCAAGATCCGTGCGAAAACCGGCAAGATGCACCTTATCGGCAACATGAAAGCGCTCGCACAGTTTCTGAAGATCGTGTCGTAAGGGGCCCTGACCAAAAAACAGGACACGCGTTTCGGGGTAATGCTTAAGAATCTCCGGTGCAGCCTCTATGAGATAGCGATGGCCTTTGCGCGGAATGAGTTGACCAATCACTCCGATCACCTTTTCGTCAGGCTTCAGGCCGAATTCGTCGCCAAACCAATGTGTTTCGCATGGCTGGTTGTACTTTCCACTGTCCACGCCGCTTGGAACGCAATCAATTTTGTGTGCCGGCACGCCCTCAGACAACAGGACCTGTCTAATCCCCTCTGAGATCGTGATCACACGGTCGCAAAGTCGGTATTTCGTGCGGGCAACCCACCGCGGTTCTGGATTGTCTACGCGGCGAGTGAGAACCACCTTGGTCTTGGTCAGGCGAGCTGCGATGATACCCCACAAGTCCGCACCACGACGACTGTGTACGTGAACGATATCAGGATGCTCAGTACGGATAATGCGTCGCAGTCGAAGGACAAAGCGTGGATCCAACTCGCCCACCATCGGAATCTCATGAATAGGCGCAAACCCGGCCGCGGCTTCACCGATTTTGCTCCCCTTCGCACAGACCAGTGTGCCCCGGCATCCTTGCTTCTTCAAGCCTTTTATCAGGTAAAGCACTTGCAGGGCGCCCCCATAAAGATGCTTCCCGGTTTCTACGTGTAAGATGTGCATTGCCGGATTCCTGGCTGTTTCAGCAGATTCTCGGCGGCATTGACCACCCTGTCGATGCCGATGGACTTCATGCAGGTGAACTTGCCGTTACAGGTAGGGCTGCGCCGACAGGGAGAGCAGGCGAGCTTGTCGTAAAGCACCGTGGTGCTGGGGCTGGCGGTCCAAAGATAGGGGCAGGTGGCTCCGAAAAGAGCGATCGTCGGACAATCAAAGGCAACACCCATATGCGTGAGGCCGGTATCGACGCCGATGACCAGGGTGCTATGCTTGATGACGGCGGCAGCCTGCCCCAAGGTCATTTTCCCGGTCAGGTTATAAACCCTGACAGGTGCGAGTGCTTGAATACGCCGACTGGCATCAACGTCTTGCGGCCCGCCAAGGACAACGGTGGGAAGGCCCAATCTGTCATGAATGGCTGCGCATAAATCCGTCCAACGCTCGGTGAACCAGTGTTTTTGAGGGCGAGTGGTAAATGGACAGATGACCGCATACTTTTCTCCGATACCTTCGGCACGGACTTGATATGCTGCAGCCCTTTCATCCTCCATGGAAAGCACTACATCCGGGTGAAACTCTTTGGGTGAGAGGCCGAGGTCCTTCATCAAGTCATAATATTCCGAACTCATGCGTTTATTGTTCGGTGCGTGGAAGCAGGTTCTTGTCATCAGAAAGCGGCCGGGTTCACGCGAATCAAGCCCCACGCGCTCGCGAGCGCCGGAGAGAAACGCCAGGCCCCGGCTTCTTAAAAGGCCCTGCGCGTCCAGCGCCAAGTCAAAATTGTGAAGCCTCATTTCAGAGGAAAACTTCCGAACCTCACGCGCCAGAGCAAGAAGACGGCCTTGTCTGAATAGTCTTGTCCACTGCGCCTTGGGCCAGCAAATCACCTCATCCAGAGCTGGATGGTGGCGCAGGAGTTCGCAAAGGGACGGCTCTGCCAACCAGGCAATGTATGCCCCGGGATAGGCCTCTCTCAAAACCCTAATCATGGGCGAAGCCATGACAATATCGCCCATGGAACTCGGGCGAATGATGAGCATACTTCCGACATTAGTATCCATGTCTACCGGTGCTCTTCATACTCGAAATCGACCCATGACCAGCATGACACGATATGTTGTAAATTGCATCTAAGGGCTCGTGCAAAAATAACTTCACATTTTGGCATCTCAGCTTCAGCCCATCTTTGACCGATGC
>CAZCXI010000093.1:0-10777 GCA_964502635.1 uncultured Desulfobacterales bacterium | reverse complement strand
ACGCTCGCTAACCCCGCAGCAAGCTACGGGGAATGCGCTCGCTTTTGCGGTTCAAGGCCATCGCTTTTTTCGGTTCTTGTCAATTTCGGGCATTTTTCAGAGACACTTCGGCCAGCTTCGTATAGACGGCACCCTGGGGGCGCAACGTACTTTGAAACAGGACGACCGATCGCACCGTGAACGCATCGGTTTGAAAACGCCTCAATCCTTCCAAGGCCTCCCTGAGCCTGGTCGTGTCCAGGCGACCTTTGACCCGGCCGAGGGTGAGATGGCCTTTGAAGGGTCGCTTCTCCTTTGGAAAACCAAGACCTTTGAGCTGAGATTCCAGATGAGCCTGAAGGGCAAACAAGACCTCCAAGTCTCCTGACAGGCCTGTCCAGATGACACGCGGACGCCTGGGGTCCGGAAAAACACCCATCCCCTCCCCCGCCAGGACAAAGGGCGAAGAGCCCTCGGCGGCACGCTCCATCGCCATCTGAATTTTTTCCACGTCGTCCCTGTCAACATCTCCCAGAAACTTGAGGGTCAGGTGGATGCCTTCCTTACGGACCCATCTGACGCCATGTCCTAATGTCCCAAGCGTCTTCTGGGCCTGGCCCATCGCCTGAAGCACGGATTCCGGCAAGCTGATCGCTATGAAGGTCCGTATCTTTTCACCCATGTTTCACAGATTGATAACTTGGTAAAAATTCAATCTTACTCACTACGAAGCATACAGGCAATCCGATCATAAAGCGAGGCACTGTTTGAGCGCGGTAGTGAGCGTTAAGAAAGAACAGCAAGGGTGGCGAGTTCTCCCCACTGGTCGAGGGGTATCTGCAGGTTATCAATGCTATTTCCAAGCCTCAGCCCCTGTTCTTTCTTTACGCTCAGTTGTGCGCGAGTTTGACACGCTTTAAAATCGGATTGCCCGTATGCGGATTGCATTTTCAAACGGCTAAACAGATTGACAGTAATCTCGTATCCGTAAAAGGGCTTCCTCAGACGTCTGCCCTTTGACCTCTCTGCGCCCACCTTTGAAAACATACTGCCAACACGTCACATCCTCGTCCCAGGCCAAGGCCATATGAACCGTACCCACTGGTTTCTCGGCCGTGCCGCCCGTGGGGCCGGCAATACCACTGACCGCAAGGCCCAGGTCGGTGTGTGCCAGTCGCTTCACGCCGATCGCCATGGCCCGGACACACGCCTCACTGACCGCTCCGTGGTCCCTGATGACCTCCTTCGGCACGCCCAGGAGGTCGATCTTCGAGCGGTTGCTGTAACTTACAACCCCGGTTTCCAGATACTCCGAACTGCCTGAAATGTTGGTGAGTCGATGGCAAATCAGCCCCCCGGTGCAGGACTCGGCTATAGCAATGGTTATCTTCCGGAAAACAAGCAGCCCGGCCACTTCCTGCTCGAGGGAATTGTCCTCCATTGTCTTGTCCGGCATCTAGTGTTGTGTCCCAGAAATACTTAGCATTACTCGGACGCAGTCCAAAGCCTTTTTTCGAGCGACATTGAGCATTTTGGGAGCCAGACGGATGCTGAACGGCGCGTGAAGAATCACAGACTGTCTGAGGGCCTAAAGGCCCGAGTTTCTGTGATTTAGCGACGTTCGGTAGGCGTCCCCAAAATGGTCACGGAGTGAGGCAAAGGGCTTTGGACGATGGCCACTGCATGATTTGCACTTCTTCAACTTATTGCTGGGACACAACACTAGAAAAGTCTCATGACGAACCTTGATGGTCTCGTAAAAAGTCTTTTGTGAGCGAAATTGAGCATTTTGGGGAGAAAGCACTTGATGTGTTCAGCGTTAAGAAATGCTAACTGTTTGAGGGTGTTAGCCCGAGTTTTAGCATTTTAGCTGAGCACCTCAAGGGCGCCCAAAATGTTCACGGAGCGAGCAAAATCGACTTTTTACGAAACCATCAATCTTAAGATAACATTGGCATAGACGCCTGCAAGAACGTCATCGCCCACGATACCCCACCCGCCGGGCCATGTTGATTCCAGCCTTCTGATAGGAAAAGGCTTGGCAATATCCATAAGCCTGAAGAGGAAGAAACCAATCACCATGTTTTTCCAGCCCCAGGGAATCAGAAACATGGTGACCAGAAACCCGGCCATCTCGTCTATGACGATCAGGCCACTGTCTTTCATCTTGAATACCTTTTCTGCTTCACCAGAGATCCATACGGCCACTCCCCCAAACGCTCCGATGAAAAGGATCCCCTCAAGCGGCCCCACTATGGAAAGGAGATAACAAAGGGGAATGGCAACGAGCGTGCCGAACGTCCCCGAAGCAACGGGGACATATCCTACATAACAGCCCGTGGCCAACAGAACCACACATTTTTTTCGAATCTCAAGCAAGATGAACTCGTAAAAAGTATTTTCCGAACGACATTGAGCATCAATGTCAAAAAACCCTTGATGTTTAACTGATTAGATGCATACCATCAAGCATCACTTTAAATGTATACCCTATCCTGAGGTCTCCCTGGCAATCGTGTCGTAGACCACCTTCAGAGGAATCCCCTGCGCCAGGGCAATCTTCTTGCAGTCCTCATATTCAGGGGCCACCGACACAGATCCATCAGGACTCACGATCTCCTTGACACGGACATCTCCGTAGGATGTGGCAGCTATTCTGTGCCTTCTTGGGAGCTTGCATCGACGAGCTCGATAGTAACGCACCCCAGTGGCCGTCGTCTCTGAAAGGAGCCGGCGGATCACCGTCTCTCGGTCCGTTTCTTTGCATATCACCCGGATGGCCGTCCCCGGTCGATTCTTTTTCATGAAGATCGGAATCCAGGTCACATCCAGGGCCCCGTCTTCAAAAAGCCGTTCCATGACAAAGCCGAAGATCTCCGGATTCATATCATCAATATTGGTCTCTACCACGATCACCCGATCATACTCATAGGCAGAGTCGATCTCCCCCACCACGATCCTGAGCAGGTTCGGGAACTCTTTGAGTGTCCGGCCCCCTACGCCATAGCCCGCCTGACGAATCCGCATCTCCGGCATGGGACCAAACTCGTCGGTCAGGCACGTGATGATGGCCGCCCCGGTTGGGGTGACCAGTTCATGAGGCACGCCCGTACCATAGACCGGGACCCCCTCCAGAAGCGCCACGGTGGCCGGGGCCGGCACGGGAAGCCTGCCATGACCGGAGGTGACGAAACCTTTTCCCACCGGGATCTCTGAGGCCGCTGTCCTGGAAATGCCGAGCCACTCCACGCCAAGGGCAGCGCCCAGGACGTCCACGATAGCATCCACGCCGCCCAGTTCATGAAAGTGGACCTGGTCTTTGGGGCAGTTGTGGATAGCCGCCTCCACCTCTGCCAGCCTGGCAAAGATCCTGAGGCTGAGATGCTTGACGCTTTCAGTGAGGTGACTTTCCTCGATCAGGGTCCGGATGTCTTGATAGTTCCGGGTGCGACGGTCTTCTTTTTCAACCACCACCCGGACCCGTCGGCCGTGAATCTTCATCCGCTCGGCGGCGCGGATGTCCAGATGAAAGGCTTCAAGGGGAAGGTTGTGAATGTTTTCTTCAATGAAATCGCCTGGCACCCCCAATTGGATCAGGGCGCCAAGAATCATGTCTCCGCTGATCCCTGCAAAGCAGTCAAAATAGGCGATCTTCATTCCCAATGCCGTCTTGCCAGCCCTCGAAGGTGCCTTGTATATGTTTGCTGTTTGAGACCTTGTTTGTCGACAGCTCACGACATAAACGATGGTGTTTGTCTAGCATACAAGCCTTTGAGAGTCAAAGCACACGGGGTGGGCGCGTCTCGTGGAGAAAACGCTTAGGGCTCGCGCGAGCCCTAAGCGCCTTTTGCATGAAGCTGTATGATTTCCATGAGAAGCTCTGCACACTTTACCATGTCGTCCAGCCGAATCGACTCCCGTACCGTGTGCATGTCCTTCATGCCCGTGCCGAGGATGCCCATAACAATACCATGTTCAAAGAATATATTCGCGTCGCTGCCGCCGCCACTGGTCTTGGTCTGCATGTCACGTCCAAGGCGCGCTGCCGCCGCCCTGGCCAGGGCGATGACCGGGTGATCGTCAGGGACCTTCATCACTGAAAAGTCGGACCGAACCGCCGTCTCAAGCCTTGGAAGTCCGTCCTCTGAGGGGAAGGCCTCTTTATACGTTGAGACTTCTTCTTCAAAACACTCAACGATTTTACGAGTCTCATCTTCCAGTTTCTCCGGGCTGTGGCTGCGCACCTCGCCGGCCACCGTCACCAACCCTGGGACAATATTGGTGGCCGTGCCTCCTTCAATCCGTCCGATATTGGCCGTGGTCTCGTCATCAATCCGGCCGAGACGTGTCTTCGAAATGGCTCGACCGGCGAGCTGGATCGCATTGATCCCTTTTTCAGGGGCCGCCCCGGCATGGGCGTCCCGGCCGTAGATCTTGAATTGGAGATGATTGGCGGCGGGTGCCCGGGTCACAATGCCATCGGTGTCCGAGGCATCCAGGCTGTACCCATGTCGTGCCCTGAGCAAAGAATAATCCAGGTGTTTGGCGCCCAAGAGGCCGATCTCTTCGCAAATCGTGACAACTAGTTCCAGCGGCCCGCAGCGAAACTCGTTCTCCTGGAGGACCCGGATGGTCTCAATGATAACGGCCAGGGCCGATTTATCATCCGCCCCCAGCACGGTGGTTCCATCGCTTGAAAAAACGCCGTCTGAAAAAAGGATCTTTATCCCCTTGCCTGGTTGGACCGTATCCATGTGCGCATTGAGGAGCAGTGGCGTGGCCCCGGTTTCGGCACCTTGAAATCTGGCGATGAGGTTGCCGGTATCCCCTTCGACCTTGGCCCCGGCCCCGTCGATGACGACCTCGGCGCCCATAGATTCAAAGGTCTTCTTCAGGTCCTTGGCTATGGCGCCTTCTTCCCTGGAGACACTGTCTATTTCAACCAAGGCCCTGAAGACATCGCCCAGACGTTCCTGATTTACCATGGCATCCTTTCCCTTTCGCGACGACGGTCTCTTTATGTGCACAAAATCGTTGACAGATTTGAAAATCAGCCGGTAAAATAGAATATTAAAATGCGGAAGTGGTTAGCTCGCTGGTGGGGCTCCCGGACTTCAAATCCGGTGTGGGGCGCTAAAACCGTCCCGGGTGGGTTCGATTCCCATGCACTTCCGCCATTATTTTTTTCCATTTCAGTTAGTTATCCCATCGATGCCCCTCGGAATACTACCAAAAAACCACCAAAGATTTATCTTATAATCTAGATAATGGCCATCCATGAAACGCTATCCGATCAATGGGCAGAGACGTCAGTTTCCAATTCAGAAATGAGCATTTTTTGCTTTGAGCAAGGTCGCACAAGGGTTTACGCCGAGGCGTACTTTTCGTACGTCGCAGGCGAAAACCCGCGGAGAACGCCGCTCAGAGGGAAAAAGGCCATTTATGGATGGAAACTAGATAATACCTCATAAGCGCCTTGACGTACATCCTTGTTTCTCACGGCAACCGTTTATCACTTTTCCCCTACATTATACACTATCAGTGCCTTCTTGGGCGGATTTCAATTTCTCTTTGGCTGAACTATTCTGCCCATATTCTCGTTTCGAAATCAGACTTGGATCAACTGTGAAGCCTCCTGACCAAAGGTGGCCGCTTTCGGCAAGCAGGACGGACAATCTTTCAGAAGCCTTCAAAGGCGCATCCAGGCAATTTCTGCACCAACGTACCCAAAGTCTTCCATTCCCATCCCCTCTCTCCCCCCGCAACTTAAGGACTGAGGGGCGTTCCCCTTTGTTTTCCGTTTTCATCAAAAAGGTAGACCTGTCGCATCGCTACTTTTAGTTTGAGGCTGTCGCCAGGCTTGATGGCCTTGTGTCCGGTGAGACGAGCAACCAATTTAATCGTTGTTTTCCTGTCTGCATTGCTGGCTTTGGCAGGTATGTCGCAATAAACCAGAGTTTCATGGCCCAGAGGTTCCACAGACGTGACGGTAACCTGGATATGGCTGCATTCTGTTGAACCTTCTTGCAAGCTGAAAGCTTCAGGTCGGAAACCCACCAGGAGGGGTTTGTCGACGCAGCTTTTAACCTGTTTGTGCTGCTTGAGAACAGAAGCATCCATGGGGAGAGATTCTTGGCCAAAATCCATGCACAGCTTGCCATCTGCACGGTGTCGCAATGTTGATTCGAAAATATTCATACCGGGATTGCCGATGAAGGTTGCTACAAAAGTATTGGACGGGTTGTCGTAGAGTTCCTGGGGGCTGGCGACCTGTTGGAGTTTTCCTTTCCTGAGCACTGCCACACGGTCGCCCAATGTCATTGCCTCCAACTGGTCATGTGTCACATATATCGTTGTGGTGCCCATGCGTTTTTGCAGGGCTGCGATATCCGAACGGATCTGTATGCGCAGTTTCGCATCTAGGTTTGAAAGAGGTTCGTCCATCAAGAAGACAACGGGATTGCGCACGATAGCACGCCCCATGGCCACACGCTGGCGTTGCCCCCCCGAAAGCTCTCTTGGCCTTCGATCCATGAGTTCCGTGAGGCCAAGCAGACTTGCCGCCTCTCTGACACGAGCATCCATTTGATGTTTACTTAACTTCATCATCTTCAGCGGAAATTCAAGGTTCCCCCTAATCGTCATGTGTGGATAAAGCGCATAGTTTTGAAAAACCATGGCAATGTTTCTCTCCTGAGGCCGCGTCTCATTAATCACTCGACCGTCAACCAGGATCTCACCTTCGGTGATGTCTTCCAAACCTGCGAGCAAGCGAAGTGCAGTTGATTTTCCGCACCCTGATGGGCCGACGAGTACCATGAGTTGGCCGTCGTCAATCTTGAGGTTCAGGTCAGCAACAGCGCGCGTGCCGTCAGGGTAGATCTTGCTGACCTGCTGAAATGCCACGCTTGCCATGATGCTATCCTTTGATGCCTGTTGAGGCGACGCCGCGAACGAACCAGCCCTGGAACACAACAAAGAGCACCAAGATAGGAGCTACCATCATCACGCCAAAAGCGAAAATGTCACCCCATTGGAGCGGAGGCAGGGTATGAAACGCAGCAAGGCCCAATGGCAGTGGTCTTACGGCTTCGGCCGTGGTAACCATCAGAGGCCACAGGAATGAGCCCCATTGGGTGAGGAAAGTCAACACAGCCACCGTCGCAAAGGCCGGTTTTGCATTGGGCGCAATGACGACAAGAAAAGTACGCAATACACCGGCCCCGTCCACGTGTGCGGCCTCCTCAAGTTCTTTGGGCAAACCAAGAAAAAAGGTGTAGAAGAGATATATGGAAAAAGAATTGGCTATGAACGGCACAATCTGGACAATATAGGTATCACGCCATCCCAGGAGAGTGACCTGATAGAACAGCGGCACAGCAATGGCCTCCAACGGGATGATCATCATAACAACTACCATGGCAAAGATCACATCACGACCACGCCACCGCAAACGGGCAAAGGCGTAACCGGCTAACGAATTGAGCACTAATCCCCACGCCACAATCATGGTAGCAATGAACAAAGAGTTGAACATGTACCGCCCGAAGTCGACCCGGCGAAATACATCGCTATAGTTCTGCAGGGATGTGCTGTCAGGCCAGAAGGCCTTTATACTACCGGCTTCAACCAAGATGCGATCATCTGGCTTCAGACTGCCGACCAACATAAAAATTATGGGTGCAATATATAGCACGGCGAGCAACACCAACACAGTATAAGAAAAAGGCACCCAAAAAGGCAGCGGTGTTGACTCCTTCATGCGACTTCCCGCTCCTGTCTTGCCACACGGCGCTGCAGCAATGTGAGCAGCAAAACAATTAGAAAAAATACGACAGTCATTGCCGAACCTCTTGCGACTTGCTGCCTGGAAAAAGCCGCTTGTACGGTTTCGTACATCACGGTTGTAGAAGCCTTATTGGGCCCGCCTCGTGTCATAATCTGCACCTGATCAAACAATCGAAAGGCAAGTATGGTTGTCACCAGCACGACGAAGATCAGCGTGTTGCGCAGCTGCGGGAAGGTGATATACCAAAACGTTTGCCACCTATGGGCACCATCCACGATTGCAGCTTCATACAACTCCTCAGGAATGGCTTGAAGCCCAGCGAGCATGATGACCATCTGAAACCCTACGCCTTGCCAAAGTGAGGTCAATGTAATGGCCGGCAAGGCGAGTCGTGGGTCATGAAGAAAGTCGCGAGGCGACCACATGTTGAAAGTGATGAATTGCAAAAACGCGTTCATCATTCCATTCGGCCCGGGTGCAAAGATCAACACCCATATCACTGATACCAAAGACAGGGGAAATACGACCGGCATGAAGAACAGGGTGCGGAACAGTATCGCGCCCTTCAAGGACTGGTTAAGCAGTAATGCCAACAGAAGGGCCAATAACGTTTGTAGAGGGACGACAATCAGGGCGAACAAGACATTGTTACACAGGGCCCGCAGAAATGCCTGGTCAACGAAAATCCTCTTGAATTGTTCAAAGCCAAAAAACTCCACGCCCAGAGGGGAGCCGATGCGCAAATTAGTGAAGGACAGAAGAATGGCAAGAAAAAAAGGTAATACGACAAAGAGCAGGAGCCCTCCCAATGCCGGCGCGCACATACCTATGGGCCCATAGGCCTTGAGATTAGATGTTCTTTTACAAAATGTTTGCATCACTTGGAGACGTCACGAGCGGTTCAGAAACCACACTGCTACAAATCATCTCTATCTCAAACCATAACCTTTATTGTCCTCAATATCTTGATCAATGACCTCCACGGCCCTGTCCAGCGCCCTTTTCACGTCTGCGTTGTTGCGGATGGCGAGGAAAGCCTCTTGAAACGCCGCAGTAACTACTGGATACCCTGGTGTTTGTGGGCGTGGCACAGAGTACCCACCTGTAAGTTGATCGGCGAATAAACGCAGTGGGCCACCTTTTCCGTAAAGGTTCGACCGCGCAATGGCGCTGCGAGTGGCAGGCACTGCACCATTGGCTTGGGTCATGGCCAATACTTCGTCCCTTTGCAGGAGGAATTGGATAAACGCGGCTGCCGCCTTTGGATGGTTTGTGTTCGTTGTAATGCCCCAGCTCCAAGAGCCCTGTCCGGTTCTGGTTCCATGGCCGAAGTCGGGCAGTGGAAGAACTATCAAATCACCGCCAAAAGCCCGCGCATAACGTGGATATTCCCAGTGCCCCCCCCATGACAGTGCAACTCGACCACTGACAAATGCAGCGTCGTCGACATTAGGATCTACGTAACCCTTTTGGATCCATGTCTGGAGCCGGCGCATAGCGGCAATCGCACGTGGACCGTTCAGGACATCCTTTGCCGACTGATAGTCTCCCCGGTTGAGCAGATCGCCACCTGCTGATTGGATGATTGGTGAGAAGGCATAGGTCAACCATTCACCGGGATAGTTGAGCTTCAGGTCCAGCACTGCACCATCTTCGTCATTGATGCTCAGTTTTGCCAGAATCTTATCAAATTCTTCAACCGACCACGCATCCGCGGGCGTGTCAGGAGTGTTTGCCTTGACTTTTGCAAGCTGACTCCTGCGAGCGTATATGGCAAGCCCGGAGTCGAAAGTGCCCACCGAATAGAGGTGGCCTTGATATGTGCCCTGTGCCACTATGGATGGGATCAGATCTTCCTTGACGGGTTCGGATAATAAGTCATCCAGCGGGAGGAGGTGACCTTGCCAGACATAGTTGTATAGGTACGGCCCGTCGAACTCCAGCAGGTCAGGCAAATCCCCAGCCAGGGCCGCGGCCTGGACCTGAGCATTGTAGGAACGTTCAGGAATAAAGGTAAGCTTGACCTGGATGTCCTTATGTGCCCCGTTGAATCTAGCTGCTTGTTCCTGGATGGCGGTCCGTTCAGCTTCTTGGCCGGAATGATACCAGACTGCCAGGCGTGCGACATGACTTGCCCTGTGTTCCGGATGCTTATCACTGTCACAGGAGGCAATCAAAAAGAACAAAACACACAATGTGAGACAGCCCGTGACGATTGTCTTGGCAGTGTACACACACATAAGATTTGATTGCCGCCTGGGCTTCCCTTGAGCTTTCATTGCGGATACAAGACGTATATCCTGTCGGTCTTTCATCCTACGATTTCTCGCCAATGATGTCCTGGACCCAACTTAACGCAGCAGACACAGCGGGGAATCCGATGGTTCCTGCATGTCGATGTAGACATTAATAGTGCACTGCAAGCCAGATTGTGTCGCACGAAGAATCGGTCCACTCAACACGATGCTTTACATGAGAACCGATGTTCAAGTAGTCACCTGCCTTCAGGACCACAATGTCATCTTCGCCTTCGAGCTTTAGGCCCGCACTGCCCTGCACAATCAAAACAAACTCATTTTGGTCCTGATCGTACCAGAACCCTTCGGGTGAAGCGTGTTGTCTCGATACGATTCTCTCTATCTTTACAGTATCTGTCGAGCATATAGTCTCAAAGAGTTCTTCAGGTAATTCTCCTGGTATAGCTTCGAATAGCGACCCCATCCCCATGAGCCCATTCCTCCTTGACGCCTTGCGCCATGATCGTCACTCAAGACACTTTGCCAGGATAGTTGTCAAGCCGAAAAGGCGAATAGTAAAGATTTAAGATGCGACCCTCTATCTTTTTCCACCTTCAGGTTCCGTAGTCAATATCACTATCACCTAAGACGTGACCATGTCGTCCCCTTGTTTTGTCAAATATGTAGGTCTGACCCCGCTTTGTTCCCCCTCTTGACTAAGAGTCAACCGTAGACTTGATAATCATATAAAGGGCTTCGTTCTTTACCTGTG
>CAZCXI010000092.1:0-10777 GCA_964502635.1 uncultured Desulfobacterales bacterium | reverse complement strand
GCTCGCTAACCCCGCAGCAAGCTACGGGGAATGCGCTCGCTTTTGCGGTTCAACCACCGTATATTGCGATACTTTCTCGCTTGACACCCAAAGCGTGGTCTTCTATATTCCGGGCCCAAAAAGCGGGTTCTTGACAACAGCGTCATATGCAAAGACTTCAGGGCTGGCGAGATTATCAAAAACGTTTGCAGCGAGACGGCCTTCGAAAAGGGCTTTTCAAGAGGGGCCTTGGGCTGTTGCTCTTGTTGGTGTTCTTCGGCCTGGGGATCCAGTTCTTCAGGATCAATCAGTCCACCGGTTACTTTAACAGGTCTACAGAGACAGCGGATCTTTTTGACAGGCAGGCTACTGAGGCTTCAGGTATATTCACGAAAAAAGACCTCAGGGCCTTGATAAATCCTGACGATGTGTTCAGGAACCCAGGAGAAAAGGTCGATCTCCATCGTTCCAACAGGGTTTTTTCCCTGGAAACCACGCTAGACAGCAGGTTCCAGGGTTACATGTTGAAAAAAATCTGCAGTTCCCAATCCCCGCTGATCGGTTTTGTCGCCATGGATCCTGCAACTGGACGGATTCTTTCCATGGTTGACTCCGAGAAAGTGAATGGCGTAAAGAATGTCTGTCTCAGCAGTCAATTCCCGGCCGCCAGTATCTTTAAAATCGTCAGTGCGGCTGCGGCCATCGATCGCTGTCATATGGCCGCTGACACGAAATTGACGTACAATGGCCGCAGACACACCCTATACAAGAATCAATTGACGCATCGAACCAATCGTTACACTAACCAGGTCTCCTTGAAAACGTCCTTTGCCCGATCCATTAATCCTGTGTTTGGCAAACTGGGCATTTTTCGCCTGAAAAGAAAGCTCCTCGAAAAATATGCTGCTCGGTTTGGATTCAATCAACCCATCGATTTCGAGCTTCCTGTTCAGCCGAGTCGAATTTTAGTAGATGACGATCCGTATCATTGGGCAGAGCTTACTTGCGGCTTTAACCGAGAAACGTTGATGTCGCCCGTTCACGGGGCAATGATGGCTGCTTCCATTGTCAATGATGGAAATCTCGTGGAACCTATGATTATTGAACGCATCACTGACAACGAGGAAAAAACCGTTTATGTCGGCCACACGAGCGTTGCGAGACGGGCTATCTCTCGCAAAGCAAGCCGGGAGATGAAGGCATTGATGGCGGCAACCATTTCCTACGGGACCTGCAGCCGCGCATTCAGGGGCTACCGCCGCGATCCGGTCTTGTCAAAGCTGTTGATCGGAGGGAAAACAGGTTCCATAAATAACAAGACGGATGAATTACACTATGATTGGTTTGTGGGCTTCTGTGCAGAAAGAATGGGCTCGAAAAAACTCGCGCTTGCCGTACTCGTTGTCCACGACAAGCTCCTCAGAGCGAGAGCCCCGGAATTTGCCCGCCTCGCCATGAGATATTATTTCCAGAGATCGCCATGCCAAAGGACCTCCTCCACTTCTGAAGGAAAAAGTCCCGGGCTGGGGTGAGAAGGCAGTGTTGGAAGGGAGAAAATCGAGATGATGGGGATAGGAGTTATCCACGGCAGATTTCAGGTCTTGCACCATGACCACCTTAAGTATCTCATGGCTGGAAAGGCGCGATGTCAGCACCTTTATGTGGGCATCACCAATCCGGACCCGACGCTGACAAGACCTGAGACGAGCGATCCGCACCGGAGCAATTCCCTTGCGAATCCTTTGACCTATTTTGAACGCTACGCCATGGTCCGAGCAGCTCTGGAAGAGACAGGCGTGAGTCATAAGGACTTTTCCATTGTTCCCTTGCCTATTAACTTTCCAGAACTCTACGCTTATTACGTCCCCCTTGAGGCCACTTTTTTTGTGACGATTTACGACGACTGGGGAAGGAAGAAGCTCGAACGGTTCCGCTCTCTTGGACTGAAGACGGAAGTCCTGTGGGAACGGCCTCGTGCCCAGAAGGGTCTCAGCGCCAACGATATCCGTCTTCGCATGGCGCGAGGTGAGCCTTGGAGTCACCTGGTCCCACCCAGCACGGGCCGGTTGATGGAATTATGGAACATTCCCAGGCGACTTCAAGAGTTGTACGAGACGGATTCGACGGATGTCGGCTCTCTTTAGCGACGACGGACCTCAGCGCTGTTGGAAGATCTTTGTCGACATCTGCTGCCAAAAATTGGCGCTGGGCTCTGGAATGCCCGCCAGCGCGCCGTAGCTGCGACTGATTCTGGGATCTGCACGCCACACCGGGTACGGAAGGCCCCCGATAATCCGATTAAACAGGAACGCTTCAAGAATGAGCAAGGTCACGGCCGCCAGAAGACCGAGGACCTGGCGCAAGGAAAGGCAGGCAACGGCATAAAGCATGGAGCGCAGGGCATAACCTCAAGTCTCTTGCTATGTCCAGCGCCCCGTGCCCTATGCGCCGGCTGAATTAATATTCGGGGTAGATAAGCCCGGCCAACAGTGACTCGTCATAGAGCCTGGCCTCAACATCCACGCCAAAGAAATCGGCAACCGGTTTCAGGATCTCTGGATTGTTTTTCCAGACCGTGCGGCCGGCTTCTAATACGACCTGGAGCCCCTTTCTGGTCATCTTCCCCAAGGGCTGGCGACACGGCCCACCGGGCATCCCAAGGACCGCCATGAGGGTCTTTGTGCCAAGGGGGTTTCTGGCACGGCAACCAACGGTCCCGTATGGGGTTTCCTCCTGGGTCTTTACGGTCACAATGCCGAAGAGGGGTTTCAAGGCATTCACCAGTTTCTCTGCCTCAGCTACGTTGCCTTGGTTGGCGAACGTGGTCATGTCCTGAACCGCCTTGGGGGCTATATTGGAAGCCACGGAGATCACGCCGCTGGCCTTGATCGCAGGATCAGTGATCATGGCGAAGGTCTTGTCATCATCGCCGGAAAGGATGGTGAACTCCGGCCCGCAGCACTGCCGCGTGCGTTTCATATTGTCTACGTTGCCGGTAGCCTCTTTCACTGTGTTCACATTGGCAAACTGCTGATCCAGGATGGCAAGGTCTTCGGGCAAGAGCTGGGCGCCGGTACGCCCCGGGATCACATAGGGGATGATTTGAATCTGAGGAAATTGCTTTGCCACAGGGGCCACGTATTCCCTGCGTATCTCAAGGGAGCTGGGGCCATTATAATAGGGATCCACCAGCAGGGCTGCATCGGCCCCCACATGCACTGCATGCTCTGTGCTTTCCAGCGTTTCCCGGGTATTGTTGCTCCCCGTCCCTGCAATGGACTGGCATCGCCCCTTGCACTTTTCGGCCACCACCTGGATGACCCTGTTGTGTTCTTCCCAGTTCAATGCCGGGCTCTCTCCTGTCGTACCCACTGCCAGAATGCCACTGATGCCCCCTGCAATCTGAAACTCTACCAGTTTTTCCAAACCCTCATAATCCACGTCGTCGTTCTTGAATGGCGTCATGAGCGCCGTGTATCCGCCGCTAAACATTTCCGCACCTCCTCGTCTAAGGTGGATGGTTTCGTAAAACGTCGATTTTACTCACTCCGTGAACATTTTGGGGGCACTTGAGATGTTCAGCTAAAATGCTAAAACTCGGGCTAATGCCCTCAAACAGTTAGCATTTTTCAACGCTAAATATCTCAAGTGCCTTTCTCCCAAAATGCTCAATGTCGTTCGCAAAATACTTTTTACGAAACCGTCAAGGTTCCCTCCCCGCAAAAAAAAAGCCGGAGCACGCTCCGACTGTAGCCGACCAAGAGAGCGCTCCACGAAAATACCGTGACAGTCCTGCAGATGTTATCCACAGGCCCAGCCCGCCTCTGAAACAGGCTCAAAGCGGACTTCGGCGGTATGCCCTTTGGCCGCACGGTGAAGATGCGGGGCCTGCCCCCCTACCCTGCGGCTACTGATGCACACCGCGCCTCAACTCTGGTGTTAATATAGGGTAAAAGATGGGATGTCACGTGTCAAGAAGAAAATCCCGCCCCGATCTGTCACGCCCTGAGCGTGGCGATCAATTTGTCGGGATCAAGAAGGATGCCGATGGCGTGTTTGATGTGTGTAACCACAATGTCGGCCTGCAGCATGGCCTTGGTGGTGGCACCTTCTGCCTGAACGGTGCAGATGGAAACCTTGGCCACTTTGAACATCTCTACATCGATGTTGCCGTTTCCCACGCAGACGGTGTGATCAGGTCCGATTGACTCCACAAAGGTTTTTTTCTCCAGGGCTGTCTTGGTGACAACGGCCTCAATACCCGGAGCGTGCCCGAAGGTCTGTCCAAGGTTGCCCCGTGTGTCGCCCGAAAGGATGTAGATCTTGAATCCCTGCGCTCTTAAGGCTTGCAGGGCATCCAAAACGCCAGCAATAAAATCACCCGACTCGGTGACAGTGCCGTTCAGATCCAGCACCACATTTTCCACCTCAAGGGAGCCGTAACCGGGAACAGCGATGGTTTTCACTTATGTCTCCTGAGCCCCTTGCCCGTCATTTTATGAATCGCCCGTCATCTCTTGATGTGGCCACCTTGTGTATATTCTCCTCCAACCATCCTATTCTCTCAACTTCGCTTACGTCGAATCTTGGTACATAGGGCTTGATATCCAGGAGGGGGGTCCCATCGACAATGTCTACATCCTGAATATGAAGCATGGCTCCCTCAACGCGGACAAGACGTACCACTGAGATCCCTATGGGGTTCGGTCTGCTTGGCGCTCGCATGGCAAAAACGCCGCGCGCTTCGCTATCCATAAACGGCCTGGCTGTTAAGGACGCCCCTTTGGACAGATGAAAGTGATAGATCAAGATAATATGAGAAAACCCTTCAATATCTTTCAGTCCTTCAGCATATTCAGGAAACACCTCCACCCTGCCGCCCGCACCCTTGGCACCCGCAGGCTGTATCGGGGTTCCCTTGGGTTCTTTGAACGGAGAATGAATGACCCCTATCGGCTTGTATGTTATCTCGTTCATCTGGGAGTAAACGGTTACCCTCTATCCGTCCCTGCTATCCTTGTTCCTTGACCTGATCCCAAATCTGCATGAGGTAATCCTTGCATTCTTCAAAGACCTGAGCCTGTTCCTCGACGACTTGTTCCGCCTCAGCAGAGATCATCTTCTTCGTCTGGTTGATGAAGGATGCCACCCGGCCCAGGTAGAGGGGAGTGACCAGGTTGACCAGCTGGGTTCGGTTGTCTTTCCATCGATGGAACGTGGCGGCAGTCTCATAGAGCACCATCACCCAGGTCTTATCCGGCATGATGAATTTTGTCTTTGCTTTACTGGCACACGCCTTGAGTTCTGTATAACATTCCGGGCAGAAAATGTCCTTATAAAAGCCCGTGAACTGGCGAAAGCCCGTCCTGTATTCCTTGACCAGACGTTCCAGATTCACCTCAATAGGATCCGGCTCTTTGATCTCCTGAACACCGAACAGGGGAACGGTTCGGCTTCCCTTGACAGCCTTCCAGGCGGTCTCGTTTTGCTCCATAAGGACAAACAGGGTGTGCACGACCTGTCGAAACATAGGGCCCAGAGATTCGGCAGGATCCTTGGCATCATGAATCTTCACCCCCAAGTTCGACTGGCAGATCTTAAAATTATTGGTAATGGCGTTCGTGGTCATCCAGATGTCAATGCCATAGCGGGCTACGTCGGTCTCCCACACATCCTGTTCAATATAGTATTCTGCAAGCTTGCCGACGAAAGCAAAGTCTCCGCCGATGGGCTGGCGGATACGAAGACCGTAGAGGGCCCGCGTCAGGTTATACACAATGTTGTTGGTAATGGTGCCATCATATTTGTATCGGGAATAAAGAGGGGAAACATATTGGTAGTCCATTTCAAGGATGGGTTCCAGCAGGTATTTCACCCAGTCGCTGGTGATGGAACGCAGGTCAGAATCCACGACCATACAGACCTTCACCTTTAGGCGCTTGGCCGCTTCAAAGATGGAACGAAAGGCCGAGCCTTTCCCGGCAGGGCCCCGGTAGATGGAGACGATCTTCTCCTGCCAAGGCTTGATCTGGAACTCCTTGGCCACATCACGTGTGTCATCCGTAGAACCCCCGTCTGCCACGACGATGACTGACCGAAAATCCCTGTAATGTTTATGAAGACCGTGAGTAACCATTCGAATCACGTGTTCTATGGTGCCTTGGTTATTGTAACACGGAATTCCCACAAGGATGTCTGCACGCTCAATCTCCTCAATCCTCTTAGCCGTGTAGGCCCTTAGTGCCGTATCATAGCCCATGGTTGTTATCCTCCTTGCCCAACCGATTGAAGCGCCGCCAAACCAGTTAGGGGGTTTTATTGGAAATCATGGCCTTCGTCAAAGTCAAAAGTCAATAGAGGCAGAAAGAAAAACAAGAAGCGACTGTGTTCCCTCTTCTCTTGAACACAGGAGTGAAAAACAAAACGCGCAAGTCCGTTTGAACCGCAAAAGCGAGCGCATTCCCCGTAGCTTGCTGCGGGGTTAGCGAGCGTATCCAAAAAAAGTCAGCGTTCCTTACGGTCGAAGATTCCCTGTAGCTTGCTACAGGAAGCTTCAATATGAACTGCTCGGACCACACAAGCGCCTTCAGGTTCTCTGGTTTTCGGCTGCAAATCAACGGAAAAAACAGTGGAAAACGAAGGATCCGGAAGGAGATATCGAGCTGCTCAAAGCCTTTTGGAGGTTTGAAGACGATCCCAGATATCGTGATTGGTAGAGGCATCGAGACTTGTGCACCCTCTCCTGATTCATGCAGATTTACTGGCCACTGGTGACCAAAGAAATATCGAAAAAGGAAAGGAATCATTCTTCGGTCTGTTTGTTGAGTTCTGTCTTCTCCACTGTAGACCGAATGTGAATATCGCGCTGAGGAAATGCGATTTCGACACCTCTTTCCCGAAAGAGGCGATCAATTTCAAAGCGAACATCCGTTTCCACGGCAATAAAATGGTCTATGGTAGTCCACAGGCGCAATCTAAAAATAAGAGCGCTATCTCCAAAGTCGTCAAAAAGAACATCTGGTTTGGGCCTTTTCAAGACCTTTGGATGGCCCTGGGCGATCTCAAGGAGTGTTTCGCGGACCAACTCTGTGTTAGACCCGTAAGCAACACCCACCACAATGTTTCGACGTAACCGCAAATCTTTGAAGCTCCAATTGGTCACTTGGTTGCTGATCATATCGGAATTAGGGATGATCAGTGACGCGTTGTCATAGGTCTGGACAACTGTGGACCGAACATTGATTTTCGTAATGGTTCCCCAGATCTCGTTAACTTGGACCACGTCGCCCACCTGAACGGGTCTTTCAAAAAGAAGAATCAGTCCGCTAACAAAGTTGTTGAAAATGTTTTGGAGGCCAAAGCCGAGTCCAATGCTCAGTGCGCCAAAGGCCACAGCAATGGAGGTCGTGCTCAGTCCCATGACGTTCAGGGATACGAGGATGCCCAGACCCCAAAGAAGATAGACCGTTACCGTTGTGACGGACTCCTGCACACCCAATTCCAGGCCGCTATCAAAAAGGACCCGGCTTCTAAGAAACTGGCGCCATAGACGAGCCGCCGCATGTGTGAATAAGAGGATTAGGATGGCATATATGAAACCAGCCAGGCTTAGACGCATCCCTCCTAGCTGTATGGGGCGGTGTAGAACCCCAAGAAGGCCAACGAAGATTGTCTGCGTGCCTCCCCAGGCCAGCAGCAAACACACGAGAAGTGTTCCCATCCATGCTAACGATGAAAGCCATATAAGCAGCCATTTCGTGGAGCGAGCCCTTTCTGTCTCCCCTCTTTCGGCAGCATCCGCGGCTTTTGCCAGGGTGGCATTCCATTCCCGCAGAGAAAAGAACAAAAGGCCGGCCCATGAAAGGACAACCACCGTTCGGCCCCAGGACGTGAACCAGTAAAGGGCCAATGGTCCGTAGCCAGCCAATTCCAGCAGGAGCCCTCCGCCAGCGATGGTGTAACCCAATCCCACGATGATCGGTGTGGCGGTCAAAAACAATCGGGATTTCTCTGTTGAAAACCGAGGGAATCCCTGACGAAACATCTTCCAAAAAGACACACTCCACACAAGGAAAGCGACCTCAAAAAATGCGCGGCACAAAAACAAGATTGCGCCGCCCCCCCCAATCATCCATGCTAATGTGACATAAGCTATAGCAAAAGCTCGCGTGGCAACAATCATAACTCGCAGGCGAAATATCAGAGGCTCTGAGACGGGCGGCTTATCCCCCTTACGCCACGTCTTGAGTAAATCCAATTCCCACCTGCAGAACAACCAGATGAGCAATATATACACAACCACTCGAATGAGGGGGACACCCGAATAAACGAGTCGCAACTGAGCGTACGCATACAAGAATATAGTAGCCCCTAGCAGTGGCAATGAACGTTGAATGAGTTTTAACGTGAGGGACCCCCAGGGGCGTGAACTCATAACAGGACGCTGTCCTAAAAGAATGCAGTATTGGCGAAGCCGCAGAAAAAGGAAGAAAAAGATGCCAAACAGCAGGAGAAACGTGACCAAGGGAAAACCTCCGGACGGCCAAACAGCCTGTGTCTCTTTTAACCAGAAATCGACCGTCACAAGTGAGGCGAGTTGTCCAGCCAACCGGCTGAGCTCCTCGTTGATAGACTTCCAGCCAACAGAGGCCAGCGGGTTCTGTTTCCGGTTGAAAAGGTCTTGTTTTCTGCGGTTGCGGATCTGCTGATCGAATCTTTCGGTCAAGGCACTCAACGCCTGCTGAGTTTGCTGCAGTTGGCTCATCAGGTTTGTATAAACATTTCGCATCTCGTCAATAATTTTGCGCTCGCGTGAAATCAATTGCAGCAACGTCTCGAATTGCCCAAGCCGAGTTTTGGCCAAGGCATCCTTGGATGCTTCTGCTTTGATATCGGTCAACTGCTTTTCATTGAGCGTGTACTTCTCCTCTGTTTGACGCTGTACCTCATCCATAGCGTCCCGTTTTTCGCTCAGCTTTTTCAACCGGGTGGCGATCGTTTCTAACGCAGGTTGCTGGTCCGCCCGAGCTTTTTGCAGATCTGAAATTTCCGTTGTGGGAAGCAGGAGCAAGTTGCCATGGACAGACATCTGCAACTTGTAAGCATCAAGTTCCCTATCAACCGTCTCTTTGAGGCCCTGAACCTGGTTAAGCTGTTCCCTGAGTTGCCGGACATTTTCTTCTTCAGCCTTTAGGGTCTTTTCAATCGACTGGCCCAGATCGCTATGCTGAGAAGGACCGGCAGGGCGTTTAGCGGGGAGTTCTTGCGCTGCATGAGCCATTCCTGTCCCATTCATAAGAAGAGATAAAAATACTAGCGACAAGAACAAACTCATCACCATGTCTCTCATGCTTGATCTGTCATGGGGTCCCATACGATCTCTTTCCTTGAACCGGAAAAGCGAGCGCATTCCCCGTAGCTTGCTGCGGGGTTAGCGAGCGCATCTGAAAAAGTCAGCGTTCCTTACGGTCGAAGATTCCCTGTAGCTTGCTACAGGGAGCTTCAATACGGTTTTTAATCTTATTGACGTCAATGGATTCACAACCATCTTTTCTTTTTAAAGTACCCGACCAGTGACACCACGATAACAACCATCACCCCCCAGACCATAAAATACCCCCACCGCCACTCCAGTTCCGGCATGTACTTGAAATTCATGCCGTAGATGCCTGCCAAAAAGGTCAAGGGAATGAATATGGTCGCCATGATCGTTAAGACCTTCATCACCTCGTTCATTTTGTTGCTGATCGTCGACAGGTAAATGTCAAGCATCCCGGAAAGCATGTCTCGGAATGACTCTATGGTATCGATAATCTGAATGGTATGGTCATAGACATCTCTTAAATATATGCCTGTTGATTCACGAATCAGAGATGACTCCCCTTTTGACAATCCGTTGACAAGCTCTCTCAATGGCCATACCTGCTTTCGAAAGAATATCATCTCCCTTTTCATGTCGTGAATGTTTTGCAAGGTCTCACGTGTGGAATTGGTTAGAAGCGCCTCTTCCACGACCTCAATCTTCTCTCCAATAGTCTCCAGTATAAGAAAATATTCATCAACAAGGGCATCCAAGAGAGTATAGGCAAGGTAATCACTTCCTGCTTTTCGAATACGGCCCTTCCCCTTTCTAAGCCTTTCTCTGACGCCATTGAAGACATCTCCCGGGCGTTCCTGAAAAGAGAGTACATAGTTTTGGCCCACGACCAAACTGACCTGCTCAGCTTTCACCTGATCGTCCTTTTGGTCGTAGCGGAGCATGTTTAGGACTGCAAAGAGATAGTCCTCGAAGTCTTCCATTTTTGGGCGCTGTCCCGTATGGACGATGTCTTCCAGAATAAGAGGATGCAAGCCAAAATGTTTCCCAATGCTTTCTATCACACCCACCTCGTGAAGTCCGTCTATGTTGATCCATGTAACGGTCGGCTCTTCTTTGAACGGAAAAGATTCTTCAATGGCTTCTAGGGCTTTCTCCTGAAAATGCGTTTCATCATAATCCATAAGGCTAATGGTTATCTTATCCGTTTTTTTCTCCCCCACGTGGATGAGGGTCCCAGGAGGAAGACCAACTTTCTCTGACCGTTTCTTGATAAATCTAGGCATGGGACATACCCTCCGATAAGATGCTTAGCTAAAGATTGCTTGCTCGGAATCTCCAGGCTCACCCGTGTTCTTACCTCGGTCTTGGGCTGATTCGGTGTCGCTGTTCCTCAGCCCAACAGGACCTGGAGATTCTCCTAAAACTGATAGATTCGTAAAAAGTATTTTGCGAACGATATTGAGCATTTTGGGAGAAAGG
>CAZCXI010000091.1:0-10911 GCA_964502635.1 uncultured Desulfobacterales bacterium | reverse complement strand
AAGTTCTCGTCTTGACGGTAGCAGCTTCCGGGATTCTGGGTGTGGGCGGTCACTAAAATAGACACCGACCCTGATCTTGTTCTTGCCCCCTGTTTCTGGTCAGCAAAGTTGACAGACTCGTAACCGCGCTATGGCAACCTGCCCCCAGCTTTGCGGTAACCGTTTTCACACTTATAGGCACATACCAATCGGCCCAACGTCTTGTGTTTCCACGAGTTTGATGGAAAGAACCGGTATTATGATTGGTTGCCCAAGAGCTTCTCGATCCTCTTTGCCATGGGCGGGTGTGTGCTGAAAAGGCCCATGAGGCTCTTGCCCGAGAGGGGATTGACGATAAACATGTGGGCGGTGGCAGGTTCCGCTTTCATCGGCACCCGTCGGGAGGCCGAAGATATCTTCTGCAAAGCATGGGCAAGCCCCCGGGGAGTCCCCGCAAAAGAGGCCCCTGCCGCATCGGCTGCATATTCCCTGGATCGCGATATGGCCATCTGGATCAACATGGCCGCCACAGGCGCAAGGACCGACATGGCAATGAGGCCGATCATGCCGCCACCCTCATCATCATCGCGACCGCCAAAGCCGCCAAACAAGGCAGCCCATCGCGCCATGCTTGCGACCATCATGATGGTACCGGCCAGGGTGGCCGCAACAGAGCCGATCAGGATGTCCCGGTGCTTCACATGGGCCAGTTCGTGCCCCAGCACACCCTTCAGCTCATTGTCATCCAACAGCCTTAAAATTCCCTGGGTCACCGCTACCACGGCATGCCGGGGGTCACGGCCCGTGGCAAAGGCGTTGGGGGATTCAGAGGGCATGACACAGATTTTCGGCATGGGAAGGCCCGCCTGCTGCGCGAGTTGTCTGACAATGCGGTGCAAGCCGGGGGCCTCGCGCTCGGAAACCGGCCGGGCCCGGTACATGCGCAAAACGATCTTGTCTGAAAACCAGTAACTGCCAACATTCATGATCACTGCAAAGACGAACGCAATGACCATCCCCTGATGCCCACCCAGGTAACGGCCGATGACCATGATCAATGCGGTCAACGCCCCTAGAAGTAGGCCGGTCCTTACTGAATTCCCCATGGTTCCTCCTATTGAAGATTCCCCGCGGCAAGCCACGGGGAATGCGCTCGCTTTCCCGGTTCAACGCGATCGGGTTTTTTCGCAATTAAATCTAATCACCCTTCCACAAGGTGTCAACTTTCCCTCATGGCTCCGATCCAACCCAATCCTCCTGCTCCAAGAGTTTTCCCTTGACCCTTTTCCCGTTTCGGTATGTAAATAGGGATTGAAGGTCCCTGTAGCAAGCTACAGGGAATCTTCGACCGTAAGGAACGCTGACTTTTTTAGATACGCTCGCTAACCCCGCAGCAAGCTACGGGGAATGCGCTCGCTTTTGCGGTTCAAGGTCCTGTTTAGGTCACATCACAACAGATGCATTATACAATCGACGAAGTATCCAGATTACTCCACTTGCCTGTCAGTACGGTACAGCGCTGGATTCGCCAGGGCAACATACCAGTTTACAAACATGAAGGCCGCTATGTATTCCTTAAGAAAGGCCTCAGGAGATGGGCCCGGTCCCACGGCATTGTATTTACCCCGGAGTCACAAGAAGCCGCGGCCAAGAATCCAGCGGGAGACGACAGCCTGGTTTCGGCCATGAGGATAGGCGGTGTTTTGCATGGAATCAGAGGAAATGATGCCTCTGAGGTCCTGAAGAGCGTCGTCGAAGCAGCCCCCATTGATCCATCCATCGACCGCGACGCACTGTTTGTCCGATTGCTCGAACGCGAAGAGCTTTCCACGACCGGCATCGGTCACGGTGTGGCTATCCCCCATCCGCGTTCTCCGTTACAAGACGGACCTCAAGAGCCGAGCATTACCACGTGTTTCGTGGAAACCTCCGTGGACTACGATGCCATCGATGCTGTCCCCGTCTTTGTCCTGTTCCTCATGTTAAGCCCTTCTCCCAAGATACACCTCAGACTCCTTGCCAAATTAAGCCATTTGCTGCGGGAAAACACCTTTGTGGACTTCTTGAAACGCAAGCCTTTGGCAGACGATCTTCTTTCAAAGGTGGATGAGATGGCGGCCGCCATGGATTCATCCGCTCCTTCTTCAAGGCCGAACGATGCCTCTTAAAATGACGGTTCCCTCCTTACGTCTTTTTCTGCTGCGCATCATTCGGCACATGGACGAGCGTCTGCTTCTGGTGATTATTGCCGCTCTGGTTGGAGTCGGTGGCGGCCTTGCCGCGGTCATATTGGACCGATTGCTGTTTGGCATACACCACGCCCTGCGCGCCATGCAATGTCGCTGGTATGCCTTCCTCCTGCCGGCATGCGGGGCGGCCCTGTCTTCGTTCTTTCTCGGCTACATCATGAAGGAAGGGGCGGGCCATGGTGTGCCGGAAGTGATATACAGTGTATGCAAGAGGGGCGGCCTGTTGCGGTTACGTTCCAGTTTTTCTCGTCTCATCTCGGGCGCCCTGACCATTGCCACTGGCGGTTCGGCAGGGCCTGAGGCCCCGGTTGTGATCAGCGGGGCCTCCGTTGGTTCCAACATCGCCAAGGTCTTCTCCCTCAATGATCGCCAACGGGTGACCATGGTCGGCTGCGGGGCGGCCAGCGCCATTTCTGCTATCTTCAATGCGCCGATAGCAGGCATGATCTTTGCCGTGGAAGTCATTCTGGGAGAATGGACGCCCATCAATCTGATTCCCATTGCGATCGCATCGGTTATCGGCACTGAAGTGAGTCGGCTGGTGGAAGGGAACCACATCCGTTTCAGCCACCACCAATTCCATGCGTCTTTGCTGGACATAGGGGCCGCCGTGGGCATTGCCGTGTTGGCAGGACTGAGTTCTGTGCTTTTCACCCGTCTTTTGAATGGCACCATCAGAAAATCTCGCGATCTTGTCTCCCCAGATTGGCTGCGGGCCGCCATGGGGGGAGCCTGTGTCGGAATATTGGGTCTTTTTCTTGCCTCCGTGCTTGGTGAAGGCTACGATGTGGTCAGCACCGTCATGGCAAACGAATATCAATCAGGCCTCTTGCTGGCGGCCCTTGCAACACTTGCCAAGATCCTGGCCACGTCCATCACCATAGGGACGGGGGGCTCAGGCGGGATATTCGCGCCGTGCCTGGTCTTTGGGAGCCTCGGGGGCCTTGCCTACCAGCGCGGCCTCGTATTCTTATGGCCTTCTATCCCCTGGGCGGAGGGGGGCTTTTTTGCTATGCTGGGCATGGCAGCGGTCATGAGCGGCACTTTACAGGCCCCCTTAACCGGCATCTTCCTCATCGTCGAGGTCACCGGCAGCTACGAGGTGGTCCTCCCTCTCATACTGGTGTCTGCGGTATCGGCAACCCTTTGCCACTACATGGAACCTGTTTCGTTCTATTACAGGGATTTGGTCAGCCAAGGACAGTTGCTGCGACCCAGGACGGATGGTCGTCTATTGGCCGACTTGAATATATCAGAGTTGGTGGAAAGAGACTGTGTTGTCGTCGATGAAGACACGTCGCTCAGGGAGATGATTCCGGTAGTACGGCAGTCGTCACGAGACTATTTCCCTGTGGAAGATTCCAAGACCGGCAATTTCCTGGGGTTGATCCGGCTTGACGATATTCGTCCATATCTTTTCAATGCTGATCTTCATGATGCCGTGATCATGGGCGAAATCATGGATGTGACTGTGCCCCGCGTGTCACCTTTTGACGATATGAAGCACGTACTGGACCTCATGGATCAAACACACA
This sequence comes from uncultured Desulfobacterales bacterium, assembly GCA_964502635.1. Taxonomy (GTDB): domain Bacteria; phylum Desulfobacterota; class Desulfobacteria; order Desulfobacterales. The sequence goes on along the minus strand of CAZCXI010000091.1, from coordinate 7,148 downwards.
GATGGAGCTTGCCGGTCGTCCAGGGCAACAAATTCCTGGGCATGGTTTCCAAGGCGACCATACTGGACCGATACCGCAAGGAGCTGATTGTTCAAACATATTAGGAGGTGTAACATGGAAGCGCAACTCATTCACGTTTTTCGAAATACCCCCTTTGGCCGAGAAACCCTGCTCGAATCTTCCTATTTCTGTAAGACATTAGGCGTGGAGCTCGTGGTTTATATCCCCAAGACATCCAAGTTTCTCATGTATTTTGAAAACGATGTTGTGCAGGTTGATTTGGACCGGTCTTATTTGACCTCCCCGGCAAGTGCCCGGGACCATGCAGCGTCCATTGCCCAATCGGCGGGACTGGAGCCCCTCTTTTTTGAGCCAAAAGACTTCACCGCATCGACCCTGCCTGATATCCCCACACACTTCGATTACATGTGCTGCCCGCGAAGCATTGTGGACCTTTCATCCAAGATCGGCCTGGGATACATCGGACCCCGTGTCCGAAGAATTGTGCAGAATGCACCTTTTCCGGTCTATATCCCAAACCCCGTGTTCAAGCAGTGGAAAAGCCTGGCTGTGTTATTCGGGGGGTCGGCGAACGCCGTAAAAGCCGTTCGCCTGGGGATGACACTGCGTGAACTCTCCGGTTATCCTCTGCAGATTTTCACCCAGTTGGACGGGGACGACAGAGCCAAGTACGATAAAGTCATCGAGGAGAGGGGGATTGAAGAGGCTTTTGAGAAATGGACCGTTTTTGACTCGGGCAAACTCAAGGAGAATCTGTATGAGGTCCCCCATGATGCGCTGGTCATTATGGGTGCCTACGGCCATGGATTGATCAGGCAGCTCGCCTTTGGCAGTAAGATGGAATTGATCCAGACGGTCTTACCCAACAGCATGCTCATCGTTGGTCCCTACTGCACGGTTTGACCGGCTGGCTTCACTCAAAGACAATCTTCCCGTCGTGCGCATCGCACCATATGCTGCTTCCCTCGGAAAAACGCCCCTGGAGTATCTCCATGGCCAGCGGGTTCTCAACATGTTTCTGGATGACCCGCTTCAAGGGGCGCGCGCCATATGTGGGATCATAGCCCTCGCGGGCCAACAAGGCCTTTGCGGCGTCTGAAAGCTCAAGGGTGATGTGTTGGTCTTCAAGCCGCTTTTTCACCCGTTCAAGCTGAATGTCCACGATGGCGGTGAGCTGCTCGGGTGTGAGGTTGTGAAAAATGACGATGTCATCGATTCGGTTCAGAAATTCCGGTTTGAAACTGGCCCGCAAGACTTCCAAAATCCGATTTTCCATCTCTTCGCGCTGGTTGGCACCCAACTCCTGTATCCACTGGCTCCCCACATTGGAGGTCATGATGACAATGGTGTTCTTGAAATCAACGGTCCGGCCGTGACCGTCCGTCATGCGGCCATCGTCCAGGATCTGCAAGAGCACATTGAAGACCTCGGGATGGGCCTTTTCGATCTCGTCAAAGAGCACCACCGAATACGGCCGACGCCTCACCGATTCCGTCAGATAGCCGCCCTCCTCATAACCCACATACCCCGGAGGCGCACCGATAAGTCGCGCCACCGAGTGTTTTTCCATGTATTCAGACATGTCCACGCGGACCATGGCCTGTTCGTCGTCAAAGATAAACTCGGCCAGGGCCTTGGCCAGCTCGGTCTTCCCAACGCCGGTGGGTCCCATGAAAATGAAGGAACCAATGGGTCGATTGGGGTCCTGCAAACCGGAGCGTGCCCGCCTCACCGCATTGGAGATGGCCACAATCGCCTCGTGTTGGCCCACGACCCGCCTTGAGAGTCGGTCTTCCATGTGGACCAGCTTTTCCCGCTCCCCTTCCATCATGCGGGAAACCGGTATCCCGGTCCATCTGGAGACCACCTCTGCTACATCCTCCTCATCTACCTCTTCCTTGAGCATCTTGCGGTTGGTCTGCAACTGGTTCAGCTTTTCGTTGGCTTCTTCCAGGCGTTTTTTTAAATCGGTTTCCACCCCGTAACGAAGCTCTGCCGCCCGCGCCAGGTTGCCCTCTCGCTCGGCCTGTTGCGCCTCAATACCCACGCGCTCAAGTTCCTCTTTGACCTTGCGGATGGTCTGGATAGCCTCTTTCTCATTTTGCCAGTGGGCCTTCATCTCGCGGCTCTTTTCTTGCAGGGCCGAAAGCTCTTTTTCGAGCTTGGCCAGTCGCTCTTTTGAACCCGCGTCCGTCTCCTTCCTCAGGGCTTCGCGTTCGATCTCCGCCTGGATGATCTTACGCTCCACCTCATCAATCTCTGCCGGCATGCTGTCGATCTCGATCCGGAGCTTCGAGGCGGATTCGTCGATAAGATCGATCGCCTTGTCCGGCAGGAAGCGATCTGAGATATAGCGGTGGGAAAGGGTCGCTGCAGCCACAATGGCCGAGTCTTTGATCCGCACCCCGTGATGGACTTCGTATTTTTCCTTCAAGCCTCGCAAGATGGAGATGGTCTCTTCAACGGTAGGTTCCTGAACAAGCACGGGTTGGAAACGCCGCTCCAAAGCCGCATCCTTTTCCACATATTTTCGGTATTCATTCAAGGTCGTCGCCCCGACGCACCGAAGGGTGCCGCGGGCCAAGGCGGGTTTCAGCATGTTTGACGCATCCACCGAGCCTTCCGCCGCCCCGGCCCCAACCATGGTGTGAAGCTCATCGATGAACATGATGACCTCACCCTCGGCCGCCTCCACTTCTTTTAACACGGCTTTGAGGCGGTCTTCGAATTCGCCGCGGTATTTGGCCCCTGCCACCAGGGTGCCCATATCCAGGGCGACGAGTCGTCGGTTCTTCAGGCTCTCTGGCACATCGCCGTTGACGATGCGCTGGGCCAACCCCTCCACAATGGCCGTCTTGCCAACACCGGGCTCGCCAATAAGAACCGGATTGTTCTTGGTACGGCGGGACAGGACCTGCACCACGCGACGGATCTCTTCGTCTCGGCCGATGACCGGGTCTATCTTCCCAAGACGGGCGAGGTCCGTCAAATCCCGCCCGAATTTCTCCAAGGCCTGGTATTTTTCCTCTGGGTTCGGATCCGTGATCCGCTGAGTGCCCCGAATATCGACCAAGACCTTCAGGATCGTCTCCCGGGTCACCCCCGCAGCAGCCAGGATGCGGGCGGCATCGGTGTCCTTCTGATCGGTGATGGCCACCAGCAGATGTTCTATGCTCACATATTCGTCTTTCAGCTTTGCCGCTTCAGCAAAGGCCCCGTCAAGCACCTTTTTTGTGGTTGGAGAGATATAGACCTCTCCCGCACCGGCCCCGCTCAGCTTGGGCTTCTTTTCAAGGCCTTGGGAAACCTCCTGCAATACACCCTCAGGCGATGCCCCCAGCTTCTGCAGGACGGACCGCGCGATCCCTTCAGTTTGCTCCAGCATGACCTTCAAAAGATGCTCCGGCTCGATCTGCTGGTGCCCCAGCTGCCCGGCCTGGGCCTGGGCCCCTTGAATCAGTTCTTGAGACTTTATAGTAAATTTGTCAAAGCGCATGATCGACTCCGTTTTCCCTGCTCACCAGAAGGCCCCGAGGCCATTTCACCAAGACCTAACCCTTCACCCCAAGGCCTTATGAGCCCCCTTGAGGCAGGATACGTCCATAAGATTTTTTAAAAAGCCGGACGACAAAATGTCCGGCTCTTCCCTACGCACTCAAAAAATAAGCATGGTACGTGTGTTGTCAAACCACACCAGCGGGGTACGAGGTGCTCTGCGGCACAGGCTGACTTTTTACGAGTTCATCACTCTTGATGGATCCGTTAAAAGTGTTTTGCGAATGATATTGAGCATTTTGGGAGAAAGGCACTTGAGATATTCAGCGTTAAAAAATGCTAACTGTCTGAGGGCGTTAGCCCGAGTTTTAGCATTTTAGCTGAATGTCTCAAGTGCCCCCAAAATGTTCACGGAGTGAGTAAAATCGACTTTTTACGAAGCCATCACTCTTACGGTTCAAAAAGCCCTTGTCAGAGTCAAGGCTGTGACATGGCCTTCAGTGCGGTCTATGGCCCCGAACTCCCACAGACTCCTGAGTGAAAGGAAGGACTTGGCCGGAGGAATGAAAACGCTCACCTCCGGCCCTACTGCAAGAACTCTGTCGTGTACGCTCTTGTCCCGGGCATCCAGGCCACTGTCATCGGTCAGCTGCCACTGACAGTATCCCGCGAGTCCCACGTCCCAAATCTTTCCCAGTGCCTTGCCGATGCCCCATTCGAAGTGGAGATCATTGCCGGGTCTCACATTGGTTTCATCTTTTTCACTATGAATCTCGTATCTGGCAAGAATGGATGCGGACCAGGTCTTTTCAACATCAAGATAGTAGGTGCCTCCCAGGGTAATGAGCGCTGTCCAAAAGTCTTTGCCCGGAGAAGCCGGTTGATCTGTTTCCCCGGTTGGAACGTAAGCTGCCAGGCCAAATGAAGCATCCCAACGGGCGCCGTGCCAGGACAGAACAAGAGGATAGACGATGAGACCTGTTTGTCAAGGGAGAAACCGCCGTGACAAGTGATTGATCTTGTCCGCAAAACCCCTTATAGTCTCTCCTGGCAGAAACTGGACGGTAGCAAGGAACCACAAAGGAAGGAACCCATACTGAAAGCCCAAGCCTCCTAACAGCCACCGATGTGCACGTCATGCTGAAAATCGCCATAGGCGTCCTTCTTCTATACCTCGCATACACCTGCCTGCTTTTCCTGTTTCAACGGCAGATTCTTTTTCCTCGCCGTCACATCAAGGCACCTTCCCCGATTGGACAGCCTGTTTCAGGCTTAGAGAAGATCTGGCTGGCCACCCACGAGGCAAGCGTCGAAGCATGGTTTCTCCCCGCGGCCAAGAGCCAAGCCAGGCAATCCTCACCAGCGGTTATCTTCGCGCACGGCAATGGAGAACTCATTGACTTCTGGCCCGAAGAACTCAACAAGTTTACTGTGCTCGGCATAGGTCTGCTGCTTGTGGAGTACCCTGGTTACGGGCGTTCGGGGGGAACACCTACCCAAAGAAGTATTACTGAGGCCTTCGTAGCAGCCTACGATGCGCTTGTTGCACGAAAAGACGTTGACCCCAGCCGAATCGTTCTTATGGGGCGCTCCCTTGGGGGTGGGGCTGTCTGCGCCCTGGCCGCGGCGCGACCTTCGGCGGCGATGATTCTTCTGTCCACCTTTACCAGTGTCCGGGCATGCGCCTCGCACTTCTTTGTTCCAGGTTCTTTGGTGCTGGACCCATTCGACAATCTTTCAGTCGTCAGCGCCTTTCCCGGGCCGATCCTTATCGTCCACGGAAGGCATGACAACATCATTGCCTATAAGCATGGCGTTGCTCTCTACCGGGCGGCGCAGAAGGGCAAGATGTTCACCTATGACTGCCGACACAATGATTGTCCACCAAGTTGGGACGCATTCCGGGAAGACGTGGAAGCGTTTCTTCTTGATGCCGGCATCATCAAAAACGGCAGTTATACGAAGATGATTTGACCCCGGTCTGAATCAGGATTCACTTTCATTGACAGCCATGATTGCAGAAGCCTAACCCTGACGATATCTGTAACATTCTAAGAATGGTGATGATGGAGACTCATCTTTTTTCTTGACTCTGAAACAGACCTATTCTATGTGGCCTCAAGTGTCATTGAAAGTCCCTATAAACCCATACGCACGGAGGAGGTGTCATGACAAAGGCAGAACTGATTGAACACGTGGCAAAAGATGCAGGCATCTCAAAAGCTGTGGCCAACAAAGCCCTGGACGCGTTTATTGACGGCGTCAAGAAGGCCCTCAAGAAGAAGGATGGTAAGGTCACGCTGGTTGGTTTCGGCACCTTTTCGAAGGTGCACCGCAAGGCTCGCACAGGGCGAAATCCTCAAACGGGCGCAAAGATAAACATCAAGGCCCGCAATGCCGTGAAGTTCACCCCTGGCAAAGCCTTAAAAGACGCGATCTAGTAGCTCTCAAGCATGAGCAAGGTGGCTCTCGACCTGTGGGCCACCTTGTTTGTTCCAAGTGCAGAACCTGTCCTGTGCGACGCAACAGATCCCCCGGTTGGCTCTTGCCTTCAGCCCCGCCGAAGTACTTACTAAGGAAAGCACTATATCGTTTGCATGTTGACCGGCCTGCTTCCTGCAAGCCCCGACCTTTGGTCGGGGAGCTTCACATCTTTTTTTGAGGTCAGGTCAAATTTCATCCTGACCGTCTTGCACGCCATTTTGACCGCCTCCTTTTTCATGCCCCGCTCACTTTGCGCTTGACTTTATGGCGCAAGGTGGCATAGAAAGCTGCGGCTCAAAATGAGGCCGCCACTTTTTTATGATGAGGTCTTTGGTGATGATGGATAACCCCTTTTCCTCTGAACTTGTGGTTTCGCGCCTGCTATGTTGACGATCCAACAGAAAGAACAGTTTCAGAAGTTACTCAGTCAAAAACTGGATGAGCTGTTGACAGAAACGAATAAGACTGCCAACGGCATGACCGACTTTGGAGATCAGCCTCCTGATCCCCTTGACCGGGCAGTGACAGAGTTCGATACAAGTTTTGCCTTCCGTCTTAGAGAAAGGGAAGGGAACCTGATAAGAAAACTCGAGGATGCCTTAAGCAGGCTTGAAGATGGAACTTTTGGTATCTGTGAGGAATGCGGCGAGGAGATTTCCCGGGGGAGATTGCAGGCCCGCCCTATAACCACCTTGTGCATCAAATGCAAGGACAGGCAGGAAGTTGACGAGAAAATCAGGGGACTCTAACTGACACACTTGCCGTCAGCCTCCGCGAGGCTCCTCGGACTGGCTTAGACATAACGAGATTCTTGAAACACGCCTTCTCACTGTTTCGTATGAGCTTTTTGAGAGCCTCAAACATATCCCACCTGACCGGTGTATGAGAACCCCCAGGGACGGTGGTGTGACAGGGAAAGCCTGCAACGTGTGACTTGTGTCTGTGAAAGGTACAGCCTAACACACCAACATCTGAGCCAAGAATCCTTTGAACACAAGCTCCGGATTGAAAGAAAGGGGAGATAGATGTGATGGAGTTTAGCAGCCTAGAGGTCAAGGTCTATGGCGGTGACCTTGAGAAGGCCATGAGGCTTCTAAAAAAGAAGGTGCAGGACGACGGCCTGGTTCGCCAACTGAGGGCCAAGAGGA
>CAZCXI010000090.1:0-11047 GCA_964502635.1 uncultured Desulfobacterales bacterium | reverse complement strand
GGGTCAAAAACCTCATATCAAAGAGCGAGGCGAGGTTATTCAAAGGTCTCTAAGAGTTTGACAACCCGCCATAAATACATTTCAATGATGTGTCGGCCGGGTCACGCCGATTTTCAAAGTCGAGGAGATTCTAAGTCAATAGGGCGGACACGCGGACTGGCACCCTTTCGATAACAGATGACCCCATCGAACTGAAAAGCCATGAGAGTCCTTCTTATCTCTGCTAACACTGAATCGATTAACATGCCCATCATACCCGTGGGATTAGGTGCTGTTGCCGCCTCAACGCGGGATGCCGGGCACGAAGTGGAACTGGTGGATCTCATGGGGGTGCGTGATACACACCCGGTCATCAAGGCCGCCATGGAGGGATTCCGTCTTGATGTGATCGGCATATCGGTTAGAAATATCGATGACCAGAATATAGCAGAGCCCCTGTTCTTCTTGGATCAGGTCAAGGGCGTTATTTCCGAGTGCCGAAGTTCCTCACGTGCTCCTATCGTCCTGGGAGGTGCAGGCTACAGTATTCTCCCTGAAAGCACTCTGGCATACCTAGGAGCGGACATGGGCATTCAGGGTGAAGGAGAGATCGCCTTTCCCGCGCTTCTTGCTCTCATAGAACAAGGTGCTGACCTTTCAGGAGCAGCCGGTCTTTATCTGCCGGGCCTCGGACTTCAGGGTAAGAGGCAATTTGCGAAAAATCTGGATCTGCTTCCGCTTCCTGACCCTCAGATGTGGTCTTCTGCTGCTGAACGGGACCAGGATCTCTGGATGCCCGTTCACACCAGACGGGGGTGTCCCATGAACTGCAGTTACTGCTCCACGTCAAACATTGAAGGCCGGGTGATCCGCAAACGCAGCCCAAAGGCCGTGGTCGATGCTATTGCCGGCTATGCTGAGGCCGGCTTCAAGCGGTTTTTCCTCACCGATAATACCTTCAATATCCCGGCCTCTTACGCCGGGAAGTTCTGCTGTATGCTAGCCGAAAGACAGCTCGACATATCCTGGCGATGTATCGTTTACCCGGGACGCATCAATGAAACTCTGGTCAAGGAGATGGCAAGGGCCGGCTGTAAGGAGGTCAGTCTGGGATTTGAAAGTGGTTGTGAGCGAATCCTGCGGCGCATGAACAAAAAGTTCACGCCTGAAGATGTGCGAAGCGCTTCAGAGATGCTGGCGACCCATGGCATCCGCCGGACGGGCTTTCTCCTGTTGGGTGGACCTGGCGAGACTGAAGAGTCGGTGCAAGAGAGCATCGCTTTTGTAGATTCACTAGGACTGGATGCTATGAAGATTACCGTTGGCATTCGCATATATCCGAACACTTCCCTGGCAAAAACGGCGCTCAGCGAAGGTATGATCCGGGCACAGGACGATCTGCTTTTTCCCAAGTTCTACCTCGTTAGAGGCCTTGCCGATTGGCTGCCCGAACTCGTAAGGCAATGTATGGCTGAGCGGCCTAATTGGGTGACCTAGTCGGCTGTCGGAAAACGTCCATCTGCGGCGTTATCCTCATTCTTCGTCACTGCGGCGTACCGATAAGTACGCCTCATTCCTAAGAATCTCGGATGCCTTGCATCTGAACATTTTCCAACAGCCTCCGAAAATGGGGTTCTCCGACAGGCTCCTAGTCGGCTGAATAGAGCTTTCGCTTGGTAATAGATCGCCGTATCGGACATATGCGAGATGGCAGGAGGAAATGTTGACCGGCCTGCTCCCCGCAAGCCCCGTCCGGAAGGGCGGGGTCATGGGGAGCTATACAAAAATGGCAATCTTCCTTACCGGGAAGCCCCGCCCGGGAGGGCGGGGAGGCTTCACTTTGAGCTGCTGGAAGAGGCGAAGGCCTTCATGTCTAATCGAGTGACCTGGCCGGCTTTCTACCCATGAATGACCGTTCACGACCGGTGAAAGGACCCGGAGGCAGTGTTAATGGCTGGAACCGTGGAATCGGAGGGCAAGGCCCTTGAGTACGGTGGCGAGAAGATAGGCCAGCCCTGCAATGACAATGATTGTAGCCCCTGCAGGAAGATTCGGCCCGTAAGACACCATGAGCCCGGATGAGGTAAAGACGGCACCCAGGATGGAGGCCAGGATCATCATTTTTCCCAGGCTACGCGCATAATAGCGGGCGGTGGCTGCCGGCAGGGTAAGCAGGGCGATGACCAGGATGATGCCCACGACCTGAATGAGAATCACCACGGTTAGAGCAATCAGACAAAGCAGTAAGAGGTAAGTACTCACGACACCGACTCCCTGAAGCTCACTGTACTCCTCATCAAAACACACGGCCAAAAAGCGTTTGTAAAAGAGAAGAACCAAAAAGATAATGAGAGCATCAAGGCCGGCCAACTGCCACACGCTAGCCCTTTCCACCAGCAAGATATTGCCAAAAAGGTAACTCATCAGATCCACGTTGTAGCCTGGGGTCTTGTAGATAAACAAGATGCCCACAGCCATCCCGATGGCCCAAAGGGCCCCGATGATGGTGTCTTCGTATTGATGATAGCGCAGGCTGACAAAGCCTATGATGAGTGCGGCAAGCAGGGCTGACACGAGAGCACCGTGCATGGGATCATATCCATAGAAATACGCGATTCCCATACCCCCAAGGACTGTATGAGAAATACCGCCGCTGATGAAAACAATTCGCTTTACAACAACATAGGTTCCAATCACACCGCAAGCCAGGCTGGCCAGGAGCCCGATGACAAAAGCATTCTGCATGAAGCCGTTGCTCTTAAGCACCTCAATGAACTCTAACACCGCCCGACATCCCTCTTCTTATAATTCACACTTATGCTTTAGCATATGAACCGGCCCACCGTAACACGCCTCGATCACATCCCCGGTGATCTGCCGAGTCGGGTTGCACACAAGACGCCGGTTGACACAAGCGACATGATTCACATAGGTGGAGATGAAACCCAAGTCGTGAGAAACAAGAACGATCGTCACCCTCTCATTCAGTTTTTCCAGCAGCTCGTAGATGCCCTGTTCAACCCTTCCGTCTATACTGGCGGTGGGCTCATCTAGCAGCAGCAATTCCGGTTTTCCCACCAGGGCCCTTGCCATGAGAACCCTTTGTTTCTGTCCACCGGATAGGGTGCCAAAACGGCGATTTCGGAGAGTCTCAATTTCTGCTTCTCTCATCGCCTCTTCCGCCGCCTGGCGGTCACTTTTCCGATATCTCCCTAACGCAGGGGCTTTCCTCAGCCGGCCGATGAGAACCACGTCCATGACACTGATGGGAAAGCTCGCATCCAGGTCTGCATGCTGCGGAACATAGCTGATGAGGTGGCGGGCCTTCTCCGGGGCCTGGCCAAAAACCCGAACCTGGCCCCTCATGGGGTGGAGGAGGCCGAGAATGATCTTCAGGAGCGTGGTCTTGCCACTCCCATTGGGACCGACGACGCCCAAGAAATCTCCCTCTTCAACGGTGAGGGTGATATCTTCAAGCACAAGAGGGCCATCATAAGCAAAATCTACGTGAGAGACCTCGACAACCGTTTCCTTTTTGTTCATTGCATTGCCTTTGCCAACGCCGCAGCTATCCTGCTCATGTTCTCGAGATAGTCCTTGGCCAGAGGATCGATGTTGATAACCGTGCCTCCAATGGCATGGGCTACAATCTCGGCACTGGTCTGACTGAACTGTTTCTGGACGAACACGACCTTGACGCCTTCTGCCTTGGCTTGCTCGATGAGACCGGCCAGCATCTTGGCACTCGGTTCTTTGCCCTGTCCCTCGATCGGTATTTCCTCCAAGGCGTAGTCACGGGCAAAGTATCCCAATGCCGGATGAAATACCATAAATTTGCGCGTCTTGATGTCTTTCAGAATTTGGAGGACCTTGGCGTCCAGTGTATTGAGATCCCCTTGGAACGCTTTTAAATTGTTTTCATAGTATGATCTGTGAGCAGGGTCCTCAGCAATGAGGGCGTCACACATGTTTTGGGCCTGGATCTTGACCAACCTTAGACTCAACCAGATGTGGGGGTCCTTCATCCCCCTGCCCGGATGGTGGTGCGCTTCGTCGTCGTGACGATGGTAAACCTTCATGGACAGCAGTTCGATGCCATGGCGCGTATCGATCACCTTTATGTTGGGATTTGCTTGGCTGATACGCTCCATCCAAACATTTTCAAATGGCACACCGATGCGAAAATAGAGCCTGGCTTTGTTCAGCTCAGCCATCTGTCTGGGCCTGGGTTCATAGGTGGCCGGACTCTGCCCAGGACCGACCATGACAGAGACATCCACACGCTCACCCCCCACACGCTCCGCAAAAGATACCTGCGGCAGAATGCTGACAAAGACCTTGGTCCTGTCTGATGGATTCCTCTCTGATTTTGAATAGACGTCCGGCGAGATCGATAAGGCGAATCCCAAAAATACGGGGAAGAAAAGTGCTACCAGCAATGCAATACGCGAGAGCGTATTCTGACCCCTTTGGTGACCGCGGGGCGATAAGACTTGCCTGATGGGCGAAGGCCGGTACCGTGGAAATCGTGCGCGAGTGCGGTCTATCAATCTTGCGGATATCTTAGTGGACCCTTCTATGCCTTCATGGGTCATAGAAGGGTCATGCCCCCAGTCTGGGTCATACTTTGCTTTCCTGTGATCGAGAAACAACGTGAATGTCCCTCTGTGGAAACGGGATTTCGATATTTGCTTGTTTCAACTGTTTATAAACCGCCAGGTTCACCCTGTAAAGCGTTTCAAAATATGTCTTGGTGGGTATCCAATAGCGCACACCGATATTGATGGAAGAATCACCGAATTCTTGAATGCCGACCCGGGGCATCGGATCCTTGGAAATCTCCTGAAACCCGTCCAGGGCGTTCTTAATAACGCGGATGGCTTCCTCTGGGTTGCTTTCATAACTGACGCCGACAAGTTCCTCCACAATCTTGCATTCCTCCGAGTTGTAAAGAATCTCCCCCACGATATGCTTATTGGGTATGGTTATCTTCACGCCATCTTCATCCGTTAAAATGGTGGCACCAAGCTTCACCTCCTCCACGATTCCGCTGACTTCACCAACTTTGATGGTGTTGCCGACCACAAAGGGTCGAGTGAGGATGATCACAAGGCCTGCCCCGTAGTTTGAAAGAGGGCCTTGGATTGCAAAGCTTGCCCCGAAAGCCAAGGCGGCCAGTGCGGCAATAAAGGGTGCGATGGTGATGCCGAATTTTCCAAGGGCCACAAGGATTGCAAAGCCGATGATGGTGCCCTTGACCGCGGCGGTAGCAAACTTCGACAGGGTAATATCAAAGTGCTTCCTCTCAAAAAGCTTCATGAGGAACGAAGCTAGGGACCGTGCAACGATGACGCCAACGATGAGAACAAGGATCGCACCAATAACCTGGAAACTGTAATTTACGAAAAAATTAACAACCGTGTTGACCAAGTTCTGTATGGCCCCTATTTCATCCGGCATTTTTTGTTCCTCTTCTTCAACGCTATCGGGTGGCGAAGACTTCCTTGAGAAGATCCGTCACCCTTGCCGAAGGATCTTCTCGGATCTTCTTTTCTTCCTCGCCCAGTGTCAGGAAAAGGCCCTCCAAGGCACCGTTCTTGACATATTCATCCAAATCAAACGCCCAGGTTCCCACAAAGGGGATGCTTTGCACCTTTCCCTGCAAGTCTTGATACGTCCTGGTGACGCCTACCTCGGACATGGCATTCCTGACCATGGGTTTGAAGAGCTCGCCGAGCCGATCATGGGTCTTATCCTTAAAGTACAGGGTCGCCTCGTTATCTTGCCCTTGCAAGATTTTTCGTGCATCCGCGACCTTCATCTTCTTGATGGCATCCCAGAAAATGCCTTTTGCCTCTGGTGCGGCTGTCTCAGCCGCCCGGTTCATGCTCATCTCAAAGGCGTCCAACTGAGTCCCATAGCCCGCGGCCCGGACAAGCTTTTCCGCCTTCTGAACCGTGCCAGGAAGAGGGATCTTGATCTTCGGATTATCGTAGTAGCCGCCTGCCCGGGAGACCGTTTCTACGGCATTTTGGGTGCCGATTTGTAGCGCCTCTTTCAGCCCATCGATGATTTTTCCCTCAGAAAGCCCTCCGCCCAGCCCCACGGCTTTCTTGATGCCCTGCAGAAAGTCACCAAACTGCGCATGGGCCGGTGTGAGCTGAAGGAGACCAAAAGTAATAAGTAGTAACATGGCAAAGAGTCGAGGTCTTTTCATGGCATTCTTGTTCCCGTGGCGAACTTGTTCAAATCGTATATAATGAATATTTCAGAGTCCGAGTGAATCATGGGGTTGGGCCCAACACGGCCCAACCCCAATCACCTGCTCACAACCATCCGCAATAGCTCGCTTCAGCCTAATGGATCGGCATCAATTCCACCCTGCGGTTCAGTGCTCGGCCCTCCGGGGTGTCGTTGGAAGCCGCGGGCCTTGAAAAATTATAGCCTGCCGAGGAAAGCCGTTCCGGCTCAACGCCTTTGTCTATGAAATATTGCATCACGGCTTTGGCCCGTCTCTCAGACAGCTTCTGATTATAGCCCTTGGACCCAACGTTATCCGTGTGCCCCTGGATTTGCACCTTTAAAGTGGGATTCTTTTTCAAGATAGCCAAGGCTTCGTCCAGAACCGGATAGCCCTGGGGTTTGATATCCCATTTGGCGGTGTCAAAAAGGACATTTCCTTTTCCCAGCTCAACATTTGCAACCACCCAGCAACCCTTTTCATTCACCTTGGCGCCTTCGGGTGTTCCAGGACATTCATCCAGGTAGTCAGGCACGCCGTCGCCGTCGGTGTCGAGGGGACATCCCTTTTCGTCCACTTTCACGCCACTCGGTGTGTTTGGGCACTTATCCAGGTAGTCGTACACGCCGTCGCCGTCCGTGTCCAGAGGACAACCGTGTGCGTCCACCTGGACCCCTCTGGGCGTATTTGGACACTGGTCCAGATCGTCTGTTATGCCGTCGCCATCACTGTCCATGGCCTTTTCCAAAAAGACTTTCTCGACAAAATCGGCCATGGCCGCCCCACAAGCGATGTCATCGGCATTCACCATGAAGCCGCACTGACCCGCGCGGGTCACCTGCTCCATGAGTTTCTTCCCTGAAGGAGAATCACCCACGAGTATCGGATATATGCAAAGCCGGTCGCCAAACACGCCCTTCAGATTCTCGGCAGCCGTCACCGGGGCCTTGTCCATATCTTTTCCATCACTCACAATAATGAGCGCTATGTCGCCATGGGTCGCTTTCAAGTCGCCTCCTGCTGCGTCCATAGCTACCGCCAGAGGGCTGTTCCCACCGGCATGTTTGACCTTTTGCAGCGCATCTTCGAGCCCTGGCTTGGTGTATGCAGTCAGGCCGTACATCAGGCTCGTCAACTCGCCCGACCACAGGCTCGGGGAAAACTCCCTGAGGGCGCCGGCAAGTTTCAGATCCGGAATCGTTTGATTCATACGACTCACGATCTCTTTGGCATAGTCCAACTTCGCCTGCCCCTTATAGGCCTCAGCCATGGACCCGGATGCATCCAGGATAACCAAGAAATTGTCCACCTTCTGCCTGTACTGATCCGCTTGTACGGCTTGGGCCTTGAACGGGGTCTTGGGTTGTTGAGTGGCGCATCCGATGAACAGGACGCTCATCATCACAAAAAACAACGGTTTCAAATGACCTTTTCTCATCATGGCACCTCCCTGATACTGATTAACTGGTTATGATCTTCCACCCCTTTATCATCGGCCGAAGGGCAGACCCTTCAGCAGTTCCTTACCCTTTCCCTCCAAAGATTTCAACTCTTCTGATGCGTTACCCTGCCCTGGCAGGATTTTCTTTAATTCAGATGGCTTAGGGATTCCCTCTTCGAGACCTTTCTTCAGCATGCCTTTCAGGTCAGGGCGAAACTTGGGCGAAGAAAACGTGCCCGTGACCAATACGGGCACGTTCAGTCCGGAACGTTGCTTTGTGTCGCCCTGTCCCTTCAGGGTAGCCACAAAGCTGGGCTCCACCCGAAAGTCTAGGGTCTCTTTGACCAGATCGGCCTTGCCCGTGGCCAGAACCCGCAGGAGGGGAGACGACAGGGAGGTCTCTTGGGTGTCGACGATGCCATCAGTGATGGTAAAAGAGGAGTGAAGCTCGGAGAAGTCTGTCTTCGGCCGTTCCGCCTTTTTTTCAGCCAGACCGAAAGCGGCTTTCGTGTTCCGAACCATTCCTGCCAGGTCAATCCCAACGATGGCCCCATCCTTGAACAGCAAATCCCCTTTGCCGTTCAGGGTCCTTTTAATATTTTCAGCCTCATCCCCTGCCATACTGAGGGCCACCTCCGCCTGAACGTTGCCCTCCAAGAGATCTTTCTCCAAAACGTCCTTGAGCAAAGGCCCCGCCTGAATCTCCTTTACATGGAGTTCCATGTTGCTCTTGGGCGTATTCTTCCCCACATCGAGCGCGCCAGCAGCTGAGAGATCACCCCCGTAAAGTTTCGCGGTAAGGGGCTTCAAATCAAACCGGCCGTTCTTCCCGGAGACCTTGAGATAAAGATCCTGCATCTTTGCCCCCTGTGCCTTGAGCCTTCCTACCCGAATCGAGCCATCCAACACCAGTCTTCGAAGGGGGGTATAATCCATTTTATCTTGCTGGGCCGCAGAGCCCTTCGCCTGTGTCACTTCTTCTGTGTTCTTTTGTTCTGCTTGTGGCGGCAGGTATCGATCCACATCGATCGTATCCAGGTTGAGATCAAACTGGACATCGGGTTTGGAATAGTCTTTGGCCTTGATGGAAAAACTGAGCTTTGATTCATCTAGGTCCAGAACCCCGTCTGAGACCGACACATGTTCTTGGTCTCCCCTGACCTTCGCCTGGAGGCTGACCCGGTTCAAGGCCTCGGGATCAGCCGTGGTCACGGGAAAGGTCTGGCCCAGTGCGGCAACCAGCTTTCGAGGCGAAAAGGGAGACACCTCAAGGGCCAGGTCGAATTGCGGACGGGTAGCCGGGTCCACGATGTTACCTTTTAGACTTATATCTAATTCTTTTAGCCCCTTGACAACGAGATCCAAGGGGATGGTCCCCTTGCCTGGGTCCTTCCCGAGAGGTCCCGCCTTGCCCTCCATGGACAGGGGGTGCTTGTCCAGCTTGGCCGAGAAGGCGAAGCGGATCGGGCGGTCCAGAGAGACATCATAGAGGCGGAGAGTGACATCCGAAATCTCTCTGCGTTCTCCTTTGGGTTGATCGATCCAGAGGGCGGAGCCCTCGGTGACGGCAAACTCACCCACGGCAATGGCCTTGATAGGAAGACCTTCCCCGGGTTCCGTCTCTGGCAGCTTCTTTTCCTTCTTCGGCGGTTTGGGAGGGACTTTATCTGAAGGTTTTCCTATGCCCTCCCAGTTTACCCTGCCGGCTTTACTCCTTTCCAGAACGATCCTGGGTCCTTCCAAGATGAAGCGCTTGACCTGGACGTCTCTGGAAAGGAGAGGTAAGAGCTTTACCCGCGCCTCGAAGGATTTGACGCTCACAAAGTCCTTCTCCTCAAAGCCCGGGGGGTTTCCCAGGTGGAGATCGGAAAAGGCCAGGCCTGCCCAGGGAAACAGGGAGAGCTGGAGTTTTCCCCCTATGCTGAATGGTCGTCCCGTGGCTTCCGAGACCTTCTTTTCGATCTCAGGCTTGTACTTATTGACATCCACAAACCTCGGAACGATCAGCAGGGCCACAATCACCAAGAGTAAAAGCCCACCTCCAAGAATCAGTGCCCATTTCAACAGCCTTTTCATGGTTTACCTCCAGATGGACGGTTGAACCGCAAGAGCCAACCCATGCCCCGAAGCTTGCTACAGGGACCTTCAATCTTATATATTATTTTCAGCGTATCCCATCCCATATTAGGTCTCTGCCGTAAATGGGGTAAACAGTGTATTTTTGTGAGAAAAGAACTGTATTTTTCTGAGAAAAGGCCTTCAATGCCTGAAGGCATTTGGTCAACAGCCCATTAAGAAGAGGCCTCTGAAACCATGTGGATTACCCGTTGCGGAAAAGGTATCTCAATGCCATTCGCATCAAGGGCTTCCTTGATCTTGCGCGTAAGATCAAATCTTACGGTCCAATAGTCAGCGCTCTTGACCCAAGGCCGTACGACAAAATTGACACTGGAATCCGCAAGCTCTGAAACAGCAACCTGCGGAGCAGGGTCAGCAAGGACCCTGTTGTCTTCCTTTATGATGTTACTGATGACTTCGTATGCCTTTTGGATAGAAGAAGTGTAGCCGATACCGATCACCAGATCTATCCTCCTTGTGTCATAACCAGAGATGTTCTTAATGACGTCTCCGAAAATCTTTCCGTTTGGGACCATGATTTTCACATTGTCTGGTGTCGCTAATACGGTGGTGAAGAGCTGGATCTCTTTAACAGTGCCGGCTACGCCTGCCCCGTCGATGAAATCCCCCATTCTGTACGGACGTAACACAAGAATCAGAACACCAGCAGCAAAATTGGCTAGGGATCCCTGCAACGCAAAGCCCACAGCAAAACCAGCAGCACCGAGAACTGCCACAAAAGAAGCCGTCTGAATCCCAAACTTGGCCAGAGCAGCCAGAACAGCAAAAGTCAAAATAATGACATAAGTCAAATTGCCGACAAACGAGATTATTGATGGCTCCTGCTTGGCCTTGGTCAAGATTCTGTCTACGATTTTTCGGCCTATACCGGCTACAATGCGGCCGAGAATCAGAATGAGAATCGCGCCGATGACCTGCAATCCATAAGTGGTGGCAAAAGTGACCAGTTGTTTAACCAGAGATTCCATGTTGTCCCCCTTTCACATTAACGGAGTCTGTTAGTCAGCTTAGCGGCAGGATAAGTCTGGCTGCCAGCCTTATCATTAATCGGCCATTTGGTCAATCAGAAGCGATGCCCGAGAGCAAGTCCTGCTCGGCATTTCCAGGACCTGCTGTTTGAACTGGCACGTTGTCCGGGCGAGCCGTTACCTTTTTGCCGATTATCATGATCGCCCCAGGGGCCTTCTTAGGACTCGCGCAAAAATAACTTCACATTTTGGCATCTCAGCTTCAGCCCATCTTTGACC
>CAZCXI010000089.1:0-11060 GCA_964502635.1 uncultured Desulfobacterales bacterium | reverse complement strand
AGCGAGCGTATCCAAAAAAAGTCAGCGTTCCTTACGGTCGAAGATTCCCTGTAGCAGCTTGCTGCAGGAAGCTTCAATTTATTAGCACATCCAAGGTGAGTGCGAAAGGGGATTTCTTTGTCTCAAGACTCCTGGATTGACAAGAGACAAAAAGGAGGATAAAAAAATGATCTTAGGGCCTGGAATCATTTTTTCGCGAATTTTTCGGAGCTTAGACTACTCTTATCACGTTTTGAGAACCCAAAGGAATACCATTCAATGAATATCTGTGTCGTTGGTGTCGGATATGTGGGGCTTGTGACAGGGGCTTGTTTCTCCGAGTTTGGACTCCGGGTGACTTGTGTGGACAAGGATGCGTCAAAGATTGCTATGCTGAACGAGGGGCGAGTCCCCATCTATGAGCCCGGACTCGCTGAACTGGTCGGCAAGAATATGAATGAAGGGCGCCTGTCTTTTACAACAGATATCAAGGAAAGCGTGCGCAATGCCCTGGTGATTTTCATTGCGGTCGGCACCCCACCCGACCAGGAGGGGGGCGCCGACCTCCGGTATGTGGAAGAGGTGGCCAGGTCCATAGGACAGACCATGAATGGCTATAAGGTCGTGGTGACAAAGAGCACGGTTCCGGTAGGCACCGGGAAGATGATTGAAGGCATCATTAAGGAAAGCCAGCCCTCACCCTGCGCCTTTGATGTCGCCTCCAATCCCGAGTTCTTGAGGGAGGGGTCGGCCATAGAGGATTTCATGCGTCCCAATCGCATCGTGATCGGCGCCGAGAGCGACCAGGCGATTGCCATCCTTGAGGACCTTTACAATCCGCTCTATCTCATTGAAACCCCTTTTGTGATTACAGACAGGGCGACAGCAGAGATGATCAAGTACGCTTCCAACGCCTTCCTGGCCACGAAGATTTCCTTCATCAATGAAATGGCTAACATATGTGAGAAGGTTGGTGCGGATGTCCACAAGGTGGCCAAAGGCATGGGCCTTGACGGGCGGATCAGTGCCAAGTTTTTACATCCGGGGCCGGGTTTCGGCGGATCCTGTTTTCCAAAAGACACCCGGGCCATCAGCCAGATCGCCAAACAGCACGGATGCGCATTCAGGATTGTCGACGCAGTCATGAAGGTCAATGATGAACGTCCCGGGGTGATGCTTGAGAAGATTATCTCGGCGGTTGGTGAGGATTTGAATGGTGCAATCATTGGGATGCTTGGGCTGACCTTCAAGCCCAACACGGATGATATGCGTGAGTCTCCCACCATTCCGATGATCCATGGATTGCAAGACAGAGGGGCGAAGGTCCAGGCCTATGACCCGGCAGGGATGAAACAGGCGAAAGAATACCTTCAAGGGGTCGATTACAAAACGGATTTGTACGGGGTGGCTGTAAACGCTGATGCCTTGATCCTTGCCACGGAATGGAACCGATTCCGAAACATTGACTGGGATCGAATGAAGAAACTCTTGAAACGTCCGATCGTTGTGGATTTGCGAAACATCTATGACCCAAAGCGCATGCGCGCCTTGGGATTCGAGTACACCAGTATCGGGCGCCCGTAGACGATGAGTGAACCCCGGCCGCCGAAGCCTGCAAAGCTGGTCCTGAGCTGTTTCACCAGGGAGAAGGAGGTGCTTGTTGAGGTGGCTCGAAGGCTTTCTGAGTCCTTTGGACCGCCCGATATGATCAGCCCGTGGCTGGCCTTTGAAGATACGGATTACTATGAACCGGAAATGGGGACCCCCCTTTTCAGACGATTGATGGCCTATCATGAGTTGATGGAGCAGGACGCTCTGTCTGATGTCAAGCTCGTGACGAATGAGTTGGAAGGCGAGTTTGCAGTAAAGGGGAAACGACGGGTCAATATCGATCCGGGATACCTCCTGTCAGAACGGTTTGTTCTGGCTACGGGGAAAAACTTCACCCACCGTATTTACCTGAGAGAAGGGATTTATGCGGACCTGACCTTGATTTACTCCAAGGGTAGGTTTCGTTCACTGGACTGGACCTATCCGGACTACGCTGGTGAAGAGATCATCAGTTTTCTCAAGTCCGTAAGAGACAGATACATGTATCAGCTAAGGGCTCGCGCAAAAATAAGTTCGCAGAATTGGCGCTCAGATTTGGTTTAGATTCGGCCGATCTGATTGAGCAAAACCGGAGGAATAGCGAGCTATTTCGAGGAGTTTGAGAATGAGGCATCGGCCAAAGATGGGCTGAAGCTGAGATGCCAAAATGTGAAGTTGTTTTTGCGTGAGCCCTCAGGGAGGAGTTAGGAGACTAAATGCCCTTATGATTCTGCCAACTTTTTTGGAGATGATCCTATGATCAAAAGCATGACGGCCTTTGGCAGGGCGGAAAAGACGGTTGAAGGCTGTTTATATACCGTGGACATGCGCTGTGTGAACAGACGCTATTGTGAGATCACAGTGCGTATGCCGCAACCGTGGCTTCCTCTTGAGGATCGCATCAAGAAGCTGGTGGCGGCCAAGGTTTCGCGAGGGCGTGTGGATGTGGTGGTGAAGGTCAAGAATGGCTCTCAGGCCATTGCCGACATTGAGGTGAATCTTCCGCTGGCCCAAGCCTATTGGAGGGCATTGTTCGAGCTGAAGGAAGCCCTTGAAACAGAAGAAAAAGTCGGGCTGCAAACACTCCTTGGCTTGGAGGGGATCATTACGCCGAGAGAACCTGAGGTGGACCTGGAAAAGACCTGGACGGCCCTTGCCTCCTTGATTGCTGAGGCACTGGAAGGTGTCGACAGCATGCGTATTGCAGAGGGTCAGGCCCTTTACCACGACTTTCAGAAACGTCTTCAGTCTGTGGAGGAGGGCCTGGCCGGCGTAAAGGCCTTGGCAACGTCCGTGTTGTCCGAGTATCATAGCCGTTTGAAGGAGAGGATGGCCGTGCTGACGGAAGGCGAGGTCGAGCTTGATCCAAACCGGCTGGCTCAGGAGGCGGCTTTTTTGGCTGACAGGAGCGATATTACAGAGGAGATTATCCGTGCTGAAAGCCATTTGAAACAGTTCCGCAGCATGATCGAATCAGAGGGGCCGGCTGGGAGGGCCCTTGATTTCCTGCTCCAGGAACTCAATCGGGAGGTGAACACAATGGGTTCCAAGGGCGGAGACGCCCAGCTGTCCCACCTGGTGGTGCTTGTGAAGAGTGAGCTTGAGAAGATCAGGGAACAGGTCCAGAACATAGAGTAGTATGGTCGTGTCATCGAACATGGTTTGATGGTGCGAAGAGCGAACCTGGGAGGGGAGAGATGGAGACAGCTTTGCTGAACATCGGATTTGGAAACACGGTGGTTGTCGCCCGTATCATTGCTATCGTCACCCCTGGATCAGCCCCCATGAAACGGCTCAAAGAAGATGCGAGAGAGGGGAAACGCTTGATTGATGCCACGCAGGGACGACGTACCCGTTCGATCATCATTACCGACAGCAACCATGTCATTCTTTCGGCCATTCAAGCTGAGACCATATCGCAGCGGTTTGTGACCGGCTTCGAGTTCAAAGGGCAGCAGAAAAAAGCCACGGGTTCTAAGTGAATGGCGGATATCCAGTTTCAAGTGACGGCGGCGAAAGGACACCTGTTCATTATCTCCGGACCTTCCGGGACCGGGAAATCGACCATCGTCAGTGCCATCCTGAAAAAAAGACCACAGCTCGGATATTCGATCTCTTTCACCACCCGTCCCTCACGCGTTGGTGAGCAAGATGGCGTGGACTACCACTTCATTGGCGAGGATACCTTTCGCAAGAAGATCGATGCCGATGAATTGGCCGAATGGGCTGAGGTGCACGGCCATCTTTACGGCACATCAGCAAAATATATTGAAGAGGCCCCCGCCGGTGGGCAGGATGTCTTGCTGGATATTGATGTTGAGGGGGCAAGAAGACTGTCTGCGAGGTATCCAGAAGCGATTTCGGTATTCATCACACCGCCCACGATGAAAGAACTTGAAAAGCGGCTGAACCAGCGTGGCACGGATTCGCCGGTGGTTGTGGCGCGGCGTTTGAAGAGCGCGGAGGCGGAGATGGCTCAGGCGCATTGTTATGATCACGTTATCGTCAATGATGATTTGGGCAAAGCGCTGGTAGAGTTAGAAACGATCATCGATAAAGTATGTCTCAATGGGTGATCTTCTCTACGGCATCCATCCTCTTTATGAAGCCCTTGTAGCCGGGCGGCGAGAGTTTAAAAGGCTTTACGTATCCAAGAGCCGCAGGATTCAAGGTGTTGAAACCCTTCTCAAATTGGCTCGGGCCGGAGGGATTGCCGTCCAGTACAAGGCCACGGATTATTTCAAATCCAGTCTCGGCGGCTTGGTGCACCAGGGTGTTGCAGCCCAGGTTGGCGAATTGCCCCTGGCAGATGAGGAAGCAATTCTCAAAAAGGCTCAAACCGACAGCCGACTTCCTTTGATTTTGGCCCTCGACGGGGTTGTTGACCCGCAGAACCTCGGATCCCTTGTCAGGACGGCCTTGGCCATGGGCGTCCACGGTGTCGTTTTGCCCAAAGCCCGTACTGCTCCCCTATCCCCCGCTGTTTCAAAGGCTTCTGCCGGAGCCATGGAACATATGTTGTTTACGCGGGTTTCCAATCTTGTGGCCGTCTTGCAACGGCTCAAGAAGGCAGGGCTTTGGGTGGTCGGCTCCCATGCCGGGTCACAGCTCGCAGTGGACCAGGCTGATTTCAATGTGGGACTGGTCCTTGTCATCGGCGGGGAGGCCAAAGGGATACGTCCCCTGGTTCGCAAGACATGCGATTATCTGGTCGGTGTTCCCCAAAAGACACGGGTTGACTCTCTGAATGCTGGCGTGGCCGGGGCCATAGTCATGTACGAGGTGATGAGACAAAGAAGAAAATACACTGTATCAAAGTGAGCTGAAATGCCTGTCTATTCAAAGACATATGACGTCATCGTGGTGGGGGCCGGTCATGCGGGGTGCGAGGCGGCCCTGGCTGCGGCCAGATCGGGACACGCTACCCTGGTGCTGACGATCAACGTGGACCACATCGGCGAAATGTCATGTAATCCAGCCGTGGGGGGGCTTGCCAAGGGACATCTGGTTCGCGAGGTCGATGCTCTGGGTGGAGAGATAGCCAAGAATACCGACGCCACGGGTATTCAGTTTCGTCGCCTGAATACGAAGAAGGGGCCGGCAGTGCAGTCATCCCGGGCCCAGGCCGACAAAGAACAATATCGCCTTCGCATGAAGCGCGTCTTGGAACAGCAGGAGAACCTGGATGTCAAACAGGCAATGGTTGACGCACTGGTTGTAGAAGATGGTGCGGTCAAGGGGATCATGACGAGTATTGAGGAGAAGTTCTTCGCCAGGGCCGTTGTCCTGACGACAGGCACCTTCTTGAAAGGTCTGATCCACATCGGATTGAAGCATTTTGCCGCCGGACGTATGGGAGATCCGGCCTCAAACAAGCTTTCCGATCAGTTAAGGGCTTTGGGTTTAAAGGTGGGTCGCCTCAAAACGGGCACCACCCCTCGCTTAGACGGGCGGACGATCGACTTTTCCAGGCTCGAGCCCCAGTATGGAGATGACGTACCCGTGCCCTTTTCCTTTGAGACCGAGGCGATTACCCGAAAGCAGGTGCCTTGCTACATAACGTACACGAACAAGAAGACGCATGAGATTATTAAGGCGGGCCTTGAACGGTCTCCGCTTTTTACCGGCGTGATCAAGGGGACCGGGGCTCGGTATTGCCCCTCTATTGAGGACAAGGTTGTTCGGTTTCCAGACAAGCCCCGGCACCAGGTTTTTCTTGAGCCCATGGGGCTTGGAACGACTGAGATTTATCCAAACGGCGTCCCCACAAGCCTGCCTGCGGACGTGCAGCACAAGATGCTTCGGTCTATCGAGGGGCTCGAAGACGTGGAGATCGTACGACCCGGCTACGCCATCGAGTATGACTATGTGGACCCGGTGCAGCTGAAGCCGAGCTTGGAATGTAAGAACGTTCGGGGGCTGTTCCTGGCAGGCCAGATCAATGGCACCTCGGGTTACGAGGAAGCAGCGGGTCAGGGAATCATGGCCGGGATTAACGCGGTCCGCTATCTAAAAGGAGAACCGGCAATCATCATTGAACGGGCACAGGCCTACATTGGCGTGATGATCGATGATTTGGTCACCAAGGGGACCCGGGAACCCTATCGGATGTTTACCTCAAGGGCCGAGTACCGTCTTCTGCTCAGGGAGGACAATGCAGATTTGCGCCTTCGCGAACTGGGACACCGGATCGGCCTCGTGCCCGACAGGCTCCACGAGAAATTCAGGCAAAAACGTGAGGCGATTGACAGACTCTTGGCCCTGCTGTCGGACGTTCATCTGACCCCAAGGCCCGATGTGAATCGAACCCTGGAAGGGTTGGGTCTCGGCTCCATCAATCAACCGGCCACTTTGATGGATCTTCTGAAGAGGCCAGGGGCGGAGCTTAAAGAACTCGCCGGGCTTGACGGCCGGCTGGTTTCCTTTGACAAGGGGGTCGCCGATCAGGCCACGGTTCTTGTCAAGTACGACGGATACATAAGACGCCAGATGGAGCAGGTTGAACGTGGAAAGAACTCGGAAGCCACCAAGATTCCAGATGAATTCGACTATGAGAGCGTCCCCGGACTTTCCAATGAGGTCAAGGAGAAACTGACCAAGATTCGACCGTTCTCTGTCGGACAGGCCTCCAGGATCTCCGGGATCACGCCGGCGGCCATATCCATCATACAGATCTACCTCAAGAAATGGGGACAGACAGGAATGCGACCTTGACGGCCATGAAGAGACGGCAAGGGGATGCCCACGGGAAGACCCCGACGGCAGACGGTGGACGTCGGATTCCCGACACCCCTGTCATCGCCGTTATTGAAGGTGACGGCATTGGGCCGGACATCTGGGCGGCCGCCCGCCTTGTCTTGGATGCGGCCGTGAGTACGGTGTACGGAGACAGCCGAAGGATCCAGTGGGTGGAGGTCTTGGCCGGTGAGAAGGCATATAAAGAAACCGGTGAATGGCTCTCAAAGGAAACTTTAGAGGTCATCAGGGATCACGGGGTAGCCATCAAGGGCCCGTTGACCACGCCCGTGGGCAAGGGAATTCGGAGTCTCAACGTGGCATTGCGACGAAGACTTGGCCTGTATGCCTGTATCCGGCCGATTCGGCATATCCCGGGGGTTCCCAGCCCAATGAGGCACCCCGAAAGGGTCAACATAGTCGTGTTCCGGGAAAACACAGAAGACGTGTATGCCGGAATCGAATGGGAGGCCAAAAGCAGGGGGGCCCGGACGGTCATCGCTTTTTTAAGGGACACGATGAGCGTTGATGTAGACAGGGATTCGGCCATTGGTATCAAGCCGATGAGCCGGGGGGCTTCAAGGCGGCTGGTGGCAAGGGCCATACAATACGCCCTGGACCATCATCTTGCCAGCGTCACGCTGATGCACAAGGGAAATATCATGAAGTATACGGAAGGGGCTTTCATGAAGTGGGGCTATGAGGTGGCTCAGGAGCTTTTTGGAGACGATGTTGTGGTTGAATCGGATCAAGGGGCAGCGGATGAGCCCAAGTTGCCGGCGGACAAGGTGATCATCAAAGACAGGATGGCGGACATGATGTTTCAACAAGTGCTCCTCAGACCGGAGTCCTACCATGTGATTGCCACTCCCAATCTGAACGGCGACTACCTGTCGGATGCCCTGGCCGCCCAGGTCGGGGGCCTAGGGATGGCCCCTGGAGCCAACATGGGGGACAACTGTGCGGTTTTCGAGGCCACTCACGGCACAGCCCCCAAGTATGCCGGCAAAGACAAGGCCAATCCGGTCTCATTGATCCTGTCCGGGGCGATGATGCTGGAGCACTTGGGGTGGCCGGAGGCGGCTTTGGTCGTAGAGCAGGCTATCCAGAAAACCATTGCCGATGGTCTGGTGACCCACGACCTGGCCCGGCAGATGCCGGGAGTCCGGGAAGTGAAATGCTCTGAATTTGCAGAACGCCTGGTTGAACGATTGCGCTGAGTGTCCATGCAACATGCACAGTGCGAGGCGGAAAATGACGAGTAACCTATGATAAATCACCAAAAGCCTCGGACAAGTGACACGCACTTAAAATTGACGGCTTCGTAAAAAGTCCATCTGCGGCGTTGCGCTTCATCTTTCGTCGTTGCGACGTACCGTAAGTACGCCTCGCTCCTCAAGATTTGCGCGCCTTGCACCTGGAGCCTTTTACTTTGCCGTCCACCTGATGACTTTTTACGAATCCATCAAAATTGGATCACCTCCAAAAGACTTGGTAGGATCGTATTTGCATCAACTAATCGGGACAAGACCCTTAAAAGGATCATCTCCCGCCGCTCACGCCTCCCTTGATGAACGATGGATGACCAATGATAGGTGATCAATGGTTCCCGAGGCTTCGAACTTCGTCCCTGCAAAGATTTTGGCAGGCCCTTCTGGATGCCCTTTTCCCGTCCAAGTGTCTCATTTGCGGGGCCTTTGAGGGGGCGCGGCCGCTTGATGAAAGGGTTGAGTCTGATCCTTTGGCTCATATCACCGCTGCGTGTTTCTGTGAGTCTTGCCGAAGAGGTTTGAACCCTATTACATCGCCTTTTTGCTCAACATGCGGCCGCCCCTTTGTTTCCCGAGAGGGAGACAACCATGCCTGCTGGGAATGCCTGGTTGAGCCAAGGCATTTCAGAAAGGCCAGGTCTTTTGGGGTCTATGACGGCGCTCTGATGGAGGCCATTCATCGGCTCAAGTACGGAAGGCACACGTCCCTGTCCCGGCCTTTGGGCGCCCTCGTAGGGGACACACTTTTTCGATTCTGGGATGTGAACAGTGTCGATCTGCTGGTTCCCGTGCCCCTGCACCTGAAGCGCCTGCGGCACAGGGGATTCAATCAGGCCCACCTTTTGATCCAGAGGTGGGCGAAGCACGACGGGATTCCCTTTGACGGTCTCACGCTGTTGCGAAACCGGTGGACGGAGCCGCAGACGGCGCTGAGCCGCAAGGAGCGAAAGAAAAACATCAAAGGCGCCTTTGTTGTTAAAACTCGAGACAGGATCGAGGGAAAGAAGATTGTCTTGGTGGATGATGTATACACAACAGGATCAACGGTCAATGAGTGTGCTCGGGTCCTCATGAGCGCCGGGGCACAGATTGTAGATGTGCTGACCCTGGCACGGGCTGTCTGAGGAAGCGGCTTCTTTTGTGCAGAGTCCGCTTGTCCAATAGCGGAGAACATGGTATCAGGTTGAAAAAGCAGCTGATATTTAAGAAAAAAACCTGATCGGTTTGACTGGAGGCCATGAGGCTGAAGGTGATCACAGCAGGCATCATACAGTTCGACGTTCGTCTAGGTGAGGTGAAACGAAATTTGACCGTGGTTAGAAAACGCGTGGCCTCTCTTGCGCGCCAGGGCGTTCAGCTGGTTGTGCTCCCTGAAATGTGGTCCACCGGCTTTGCCAATGAGCGCCTGCCGGAGCTGTCTGAGACGACTCCGCTGATACTTGAAGATCTGGCCGGGTTGTCAAAGGAGCTTCATCTTACGATCATCGGCTCTCTGCCCGAGAACAGCCTGGATGGGATTTACAACACTGCGTACGTGGTAGACCGGGATGGTTCCATTGCAGGGGTCTATCGAAAAGTCCACCTCTTTTCCCAAACGGATGAAGACCGGTATTTTAGACCGGGTCATAAAGCGGTGGTCGCCAAGACCTCCCTGGGTCCCATCGGTCTGATGATATGCTATGATCTGAGATTTCCCGAGCTGTGCCGGTGTCTTGCCTTACGAGGGGCGAACATGGTCGTCGTCATGGCCCAATGGCCGGCTGAACGTGTGGCCCACTGGGAAGCACTGCTCAAGGCCAGGGCCATAGAAAATCAGCTCTTCGTCCTCGGAGTCAACCGTTGCGGCGAGGATGACGGCCGGGTCTATGGGGGTCATTCGCGGATGATATCTCCTTACGGCGAAGTCGTAGCAAGGGCCGGAAACCGTCCTGCCAGCCCTTGGGCGAACATCGATTTAAGTTTGGTGGACAGAAGCAGAAAACAGATTCCGTGCCTACGGGAGCGAATGCCCGAAGCCTATGGGTGAGAAGATCATCAAGAGGGAAGCGCTCAAAGAGAAAGTGCAGGCCTTGAAAAGGGCGGGCAAGAAGATTGTCTTCACCAATGGCTGCTTTGATTTTCTTCATGTGGGCCATGTTCGGTATTTGAAGGCGGCCAGGGCCCATGGGGACGTCCTGGTGGTGGGGCTTAATTCTGATGGCTCCGTCAGGCAGATCAAGGGGCCGGGACACCCCATTGTGCCTGAAGACGAGCGCGCCGAGGTCCTGGCATCTCTGGCGTGCGTGGACTTCGTGACCGTCTTTGACGAGCCGGACCCTGCGATGATCATCGGCATCCTCATGCCTGATGTCCTTGTCAAGGGTGCGGACTGGGCAGAGGATGCCATTGTAGGAAGAGATATCGTGCAAGAAGCGGGGGGCCGGGTCGTGCGTATCCCGCTGACAGAGGGCGTGTCTACGACCGGGATGATTGAGAAGATCCTGGCCCGTTACGCTGACTGACAAGACCGGGGAGGTCATTTCCTGAGCAAGTAGAAAAGAAATGTCAGGATAATGCTGATGATAATGCACGTGGTGACGGGAAAATAAAATCGGAAACTGTCTTTCTTGATCAGGATATCACCAGGCAGCTTCCCAAGCCA
Organism: uncultured Desulfobacterales bacterium; assembly: GCA_964502635.1. Taxonomy (GTDB): domain Bacteria; phylum Desulfobacterota; class Desulfobacteria; order Desulfobacterales. The sequence continues at coordinate 344 of CAZCXI010000089.1, read as the reverse complement.
CGGGACCCTGGGTGTCAGGACGAGTAAAACGCCGATGCCGGCGATCACAAGGCCTGTCGCAATGAGAATTTTTCCTAGGCCGGGCAGGGGATTCATGATTCAAACACTGGGCGCTGAAGGGTATTTTATTTAAGGATCATCTCCCGATTAGTTGTAGTTCATTAAGGCAAAATAAATGGGTTATCTCCCATTGAACAGGCGCTATCCCAGAGGATTCAAGGGGTCAAGGATTCAAGGGTTCAGGTAAAATGCTAAAGAATTACAAAGAGTTGAAAGTCTGGCAAAAGTCATACGAACTCTGTTTAGCCGAAATCGAAAGAATGTTGAAAGCGCTGATAAAGTCT